>CAYIIH010000346.1:0-9245 GCA_964363225.1 uncultured Verrucomicrobiota bacterium
AGCCACGCGGGTGGCCCAGCGCGTCAGCATTCGCAACTGACGTGGCCCGCCCGCGCTCCAGTGATCTGGTTCGGCTTCCTATGCTCAGTCTCCATGCCACGCTCCCGCATCTTTCATGTATTGAACCCATGCGTCGTAATCGGCTCGCAGCATAGCATCAAGCTCCTCCTGCGTCTCTATGCGCTTGAAGTAATAACAGGTCTTGCCTCCAACTCTCTTCTTCCGATGCATGTCCAGAACCCAGAGGATGTCGCTCGGATCCTCCTCCTCGACCAAATACTTGTCCCTTCGCCAGCACTTTGCGACCGGGAACAACTTGTATTTCCGGAGCGGATGCGTTGGCTGAAGTTCGCGGCTGAAGAACTCTATGACCTGGTCCACGTACGCCAATGGAATCGACTCCCACGCGTCGTTAAATTTGATCTGTGGCTGCATGACTCGCGGTCTGTGGATTTGCCGAACGTTGTGTAGGCCTCCTAAATGGCGAGCGAAAAAGTTGGCACGGGTGAAAGCGGATTCGCATGACGGATTAGACTGCATAGGAATCGGTATCGTGTCAATGGACTTGCCAAGCAAGATGGCGGGAACAGGGTCGTCGGCCAAAGGCTCACCGCAGCCGGCATGGCTGTAAAGGTTGTGGTCGGCGACGATTATAATTTGCCAGCGGTTCCCGATCAAAATCCTCATCGCATCCGGCAGGCGGGCATGTTAGGGAAGCGGCATGACCACTGCACCGATGCATCGGCGGGCCTTTCTCCGTCACGCTGCCACGGCGGCGGGCGCCTTCGCCTTCGGCGGGCAGGGCTGCGCCACGGCTCCCTTGGCCCGCAAGCAGTTCAAGCTGGCGGCGTTTAGCGCGGATGTGACGCCTCCGATTGGGCATCCGTGCATGGGCGGAGGAATCGCGCCCGTCCAAAGAATTGAGGATCCATTATTCGCGCGGGGTTTTGTCCTGCTCGGCGATACGCTGCCGACCGTATTTGTGGCGGTGGACTGGTGTGAGATTCGCAACGATGCCTTTGAGCGGTGGCGGGCCGTCTTGGCCGAAGCGGCTGGCACCGTGCCGGGCCGTGTCTTGGTGAGCAGCGTGCATCAACACGATGCGCCGGTCGCCGACTTGCAGGCGGAACGAATTCTGGAGGCGCGCCAAGCAACCGGCCGTATTTGCGACCTGGATTTCCATGAGATCGCTGTGCAAGGCGCGGCGGCGGCCTTGCGGGAAAGCCTGCGGAAAAGCCAGCGCGTGTCGCACCTTGGCCTCGGCCAGGCGAGAGTGGAAAAGGTCGCTTCCAACCGGCGTTTCCTGGGGCCGGATGGAAAGCCGCTCTTTGGCCGGACCAGTTCCACGCGCGATCCGCTGGCCCAGGCTGCGCCGGAAGGCACGATTGATCCCTGGCTCAAAACGCTCAGCTTCTGGAACGGGAACCAGCCCGTCGCGGCGGCAAGCTTTTATGCGACACACCCTATGAGCTATTACGGGAAGGGCGGCGCTTCCAGTGACTTTGTGGGCTTGGCCCGTCAGCGGCGGCATAGGGATGATCCAACGGTAACTCAAATCTATGTCTCCGGCTGCAGCGGCAACGTGACGGCGGGCAAGTACAACGACGGCTCACCGGAAAATCGGCCCGTGCTGGCCGACCGCATTTACCAGGCCATGACGACCGCGTGGAAGGCTACCCAACTGTATCCTCTCAAATCCTTGGCGTTTCGGTCGGTTCCGCTGCGTCTGGAGCCAAGAAACAGCCCCGGTTTTACGGTCGATGATCTGAACCGAAGATTGTCGGCACCCGAGGCAAAGCCATTTGACCAATGTTTAGCTGCGTTGGGCTTGAGTTGGCGTCAACGCGCCGATGCCGGGCACGCGATCGAGGTGCCTTTGCTGGACTTCGGCCCGGCTCAATTGCTCTTGCTGCCGGCCGAATCGTACGTCGAGTATCAACTGCTGGCCCAACGACTGCGGCCGCATTCGTTTGTGGCAGTGGCCGGCTACGGCGAATGCGCGCCCGGTTACATTCCCACCGAGCGGGCCTGGGAGGAAGGGGACGGCAACCTGCACGACTGGTGCTGGGTAGCGCCGGGCGCGGAACGAGCGATGACCGCGGCGTTGGAGGCGGTCCTTAAAGTTGGTCCGTGGTCAGTAGTCCATGGTCAGTAGCAGTCCTGAAATCCGAAGGCCGGAATGCGAAATGCAAAGGAAACCCAACATCTGAAATCTGTAAGAACCACCGCGGCGGCAGCCCCTCGACCACCGGGACGAACGTTCGTTTGGGTTTCGGATTTCGGATTTCTTTCGGATTTCGGCTCTCGGATTTCGGATTTAAGCCTGACCAAGCCGGCTTTCAAGCAGCCCATACGAAAGCACATTCGCCCCATGATCTTCTTGACCGCATAGCCCGAGTGAACTATTGACGGGTGTGTTAGCTGTGTTTTGAATTCGTAAACAACAGAACTGAACCGTTTATCTCATCCTATGAAAATGTTTGCTTTGACTCTGATCTGTCTGCTCGTGGCCTATTGCCTGGGGGATGGCGCGGCGCGCGCCCAGGCGGCTGAACCGTTGAAGGCCGGAGATGCCGCGCCTGATTTTGCGCTGCCCGGCAGCGATGGCAAGACCTACAAGCTCTCTGACTTCAAAGGGAAGAAAGCGGTCGTGGTGGCTTGGTTTCCGAAAGCTTTTACCGGTGGGTGAACGGCCGAATGCAAGTCGCTCCGTGAGAGCGGCTCGGACCTGCGCAAGTTCGATATGGCGTATTTCACGGCGAGTTGCGATGAGCCGGACGTCAACAAAAAGTTCGCCGAATCTTTGGGAGCGGACTACCCCATCCTGAGCGATCCTAGCCGGGAGACGGCCAAGGCTTTTGGCGTCGTGACCGGCGAAGGCAAGAATGCCGCTCGTCGGACCTTTTACATCGGCAAAGATGGCAAAATCCTGTTTATCGATGGAACTGTCAAAGCGGGCAGTCACGGCGCTGACATCGCCGCTAAACTGAAGGAACTGGGGGTGGCGGAAAAGAAGTAAGGCCATTCAAACAGGTGCCAGCGAGCCAGTCACCTTGGCCGTAAGGCGGTTACCTCATGGCTTTTTGGGGAGCGCGCGCGTCTCGCGCGCACTGGCTGGCGTCCCGCCAGCCGAACGACAGTTTGGTTTCACTCACCGTTCCGTTGGGATTGCGCGCCGGCGAAGCCCTCGGCGGGACGCCGAGGGCAGCGACCGAGACGGTCGCGCTCCCCCTTTCTCTATTGCTTGTTTTCGGCCAAGCCATGACGATGAAGGCGAAGGGGAATGAATTCCGCGCTCCTTTCCGTTGCGGCGGCGCGGGTCTTGTTCCTGGCTTGAAATAGAACTTTTGTCGGCAAGCGGTTTTGCATTATAAATCGTGAAAATACTATGCTGAAATCCGGAGCAGTGCTTGAACAGAAAGCCGACGGGACCGACGCAGAACCTGGCGAGGACGCCAATCCGTCGTTTCAAGTCAAGAGCCTGATCCGGAATGTTGGCCGGGCGTTCCTGGGCAAAGAAGAAGTGGTTTCGCGGGCCGTCCTGGCTTTGATTTCCGGCGGCCATATCCTGCTGGAGGACTTGCCCGGCCTGGGCAAAACGCTGCTGGCCAAAGCGATTGCCAAGTCCATCTCGGCCGATTTCAAGCGCATCCAATTTACGGCTGATCTGCTGCCGTCGGATATCACGGGCGTGCCGGTCTTCTCCCCGGCGCGGCACGAATTCGCCTTCCGGAAAGGGCCCATCTTCACGAATATACTCCTGGGCGATGAAATCAACCGCGCCACGCCCAGGACTCAATCCAGTCTGCTGGAGGCGATGGAGGAACAGAACGTGACGGTGGATGGGGTGGCGCATCCGCTGGAATCGCCTTTCTTTGTCATGGCGACACAAAACCCGGTCGAGCTGGAAGGGACCTATCCATTGCCGTTCGCGCAAATGGACCGGTTCATCATGCGGCTGAGCATCGGCTATCTCGATAAGGAAGCAGAAATGCAAATGCTGCGGTCGCAGCAGACCGCCAACCCTCTGGACCAGGTGACACCCGTCATGACCTGCGCCACGCTGACGCAGATACAAGCGGCCGTCCGACAGGTTTCCGTTGACGAAGCCCTTTTGGGGTACGTGGTGGACATGGTGCAGGCGACCCGCTCGGCCAGTTCGCTCGAGTACGGAGCCAGTCCCCGAGGCAGCCTGGACCTGCAATGCTTCAGTCAGGCCACGGCCTTGCTGAAGGGGAGAGATTATGTGTTGCCCGATGACATCAAGCAATCGGCTCGGTTGGTCTTGCCGCATCGGTTGATCAGCCGGAAAGGCACGCGCAACGTCACTCTCAGCGCCCGGTCGGTTATTGATCACATCGTGGAGTCCGTGCCGGTGCCGATATGATATTCGTGTTTACGAAGACGGGACGGGTTTTTCTGGCGGTTTCGGTGTTGATGTATCTGGCTTCGCTGACTTCCCAATCGGGTTTGTTGCTGTTTCTCATCAGCATTCTGGCGGGCTGCTACCTGGTCAATTTCGGATGGGCCTGGCGCAATGTGCGGCAGGTGGAGCTGCAAACCCCGGATAGTGTCCATATCAGCGAAGGCCAGCGCGCTGCGCAACCGTGGAGGCTGACCAACGGGAGCCGTCATTGGGCGGGTTTGATTCAAGTTGAATCGCCGGATGGCGTGCTCGGCAGCGTGGCAGCTTTGGCTCCGCTGGGGGCCGTGAGCTTTTTGCCGGACCTGGTCTATTGGAAGCGGGGCGTTTATTCATACACGCGCATCAGCCTCGGTTCCATTTATCCCTTTGGATTTATCAAAGCTGTCCGGCTTATGAAACTGCCCGGGGAAGTCGTCGTATATCCGGCGGTTTATCATGCCCAACCGCCACGTGCGGCCGGATACGACGTGATGGTGGGTGGAAAGTTCAAAGGCAACCGAAGGACCATGTCAGGCTCCATTTTTGCCGGGGTTCGACCGATGCAAGCGGGTGATCCCTTGAAGCAGATTCATTGGAAGAGCAGCGCCAAAGGGCAGGGCTTGATGGTCAAGACCTTTGAAGAGGAACTGTCGGGGCGGGTGTCGTTCATCATGGATTGCGGGCAGGCGGGCGATGCGAAAATTCTGGATGACTGTGTCCGAGCCACCGGTTCGCTGATCTTTGCCGCCTTGGATGAGGGGCACCACGTCGAATGGATTGACCTGAAACAGTTGCATCTGCGCCTCATTCCGCCTTTTGCCGATGGCCATGAGATTCTGGATGAACTGGCGCGGATCGAGGAGGCCCGCGGTTGCTTGCAGGAAAGCGCGCTCCGCCAGGCCGTGGAGAAGGTGTCCAACAAGAGCGCCGTGCAGTTCGTGCTCACGGATTTCAACGCGGCGGCCCGGGAAGTTACTCTCCAGTTGAAGAGCCAGAACCGCGCCGTCACGCTCTATCTGCCGGAGACTTGTGAAGCGGTGGAAGATTTGGGCGGCGTGCCGGTCTTCACTTACTCGGAATGCGGCTTGGTCGAGAGGGTATGAAAAGCGCCCGGAACCAACTGATCTTGCTGGGCTTCCTTGCGCAAGGCTTGTCCTGGGACGAATATTTCCTGCCCTTGATCAACGCGCTCCTTTGGGTGGGATGCCTGCTCTGGCGGCGCCGGCCCATCCGATTCGGGCCGGTGACCGAGAGCGTCATTCTTGCTGCCGGCTGCGCGGCGGGATATCTGCTGGCGGCGGGGATGGGCCGGAGCACGCATTTCTTCATCGGCCATGGCCTAGTCTTGATGCAGGCCGTGCGTCTGTTGCGGCCTCTGGATCGCCGCGAAAAGGTTTTTTCGATTCTCATCGCCTGCTTTCATCTCGGCGTCGGCTGCACGCTGGCACCGGACTTTCGGTTCATGGCCGTCCTCCTGGCCGCCATGATTCTGGTGCCCAAGTCGCTCCTTGATTTGGAGCGGAAAGCCTTTGCCGGCGGTGTTCCTGTTTTCAAACTGCGGTCGGTAATGGGCGCGTTTGCCGGCGTGAGCGGCATCACCATTCTGGTTTTCCTGGCGTTTCCGAGAATCTTTGTCGGCGCTCCCATTCAACTCCGCGCGGGGACATCGGACCAGGGGACATTGCTCGATTCCGTGCTGGACCCGGCGCGCAGCGGCTACGCCCAATCCGACCGCACGCTGCTGCAAATCGAAGGAGAAAGACTTGGCCCCTTGCGCTGCTACGCGCTGGCGGATTTCAATGGCTTGCAGTGGTCGGCCGAGAAGAGAACCACGCTCCGGCGAATTCAATATGTTTCGCCGGAACAACTGACCGGCCATCCATACCGGCGCGTCCGCGCGAAACAGGTTGGTTTTCTGGGCCGCATCCTTCCCACCGACGGCCCGGTGGTGGCGCTGAGCGGGAGGTTCTTCCGGCGCCCGCTGCAAAACGCTCATGGTGCCATTGAATGCGAAGCGATGTGGAACACGGCCAACAACCTGTACGAATACTGGACCGACCCAAAGCCCAGGTTCGACCGGCTGACGCGCGCCCAAGCCCAGTTTTACACCTATCACCCCCCTCAATCGGAGCGCCTGCAAAACTGGCTGGCGGGCGTGCTGGCGGGCGTCACAAACTCGCTCGAGCAAGCGCGCCGGCTCGAAGCCCGCTTGCAGACCAACTTTAAATACCAATTGGGCGGACCCGAACTCCAGCGGCTCAATCCCATCGACGATTTTATCTTTAACCAAAAGCAGGGGCATTGCGAGCGCTTTGCCGCCAGTCTGGCGTTGCTGCTGCGGATGGAAGGCGTTCCCAGCCGCATCGTCATTGGTTACCTGCCGGTCAACCGCAACCGATATTCCGGCTGGTACAACATCCGGTTCAAGGATGCTCATGCGTGGACGGAAGGTTATTTCCCTGAAGTCGGCTGGGTGCAATTCGATGCCACACCGGGCGGCGCGGTGGAAGCGGGCGGATGGAACCTTCGGGATTTGTTGGACACGCTCGACTTCGCTTGGTACTCGCACGTCGTCAATTTCGATGGTTCCGCACAAAAGCAACTCGTCATTTCGTCACTGCGTTCGCTCGAGCAAAGCGCGGCTTGGGCGCGCCGGGAAAGCCCCTGGCTGCTGGCGGTGGTCCTGGCTGCGCTCTCCGCGTGGGTGTGGCAGCAGCGCCAAAACCGAGACAAAGTTCACATAACGCGGTCCCGGCCAAAGACCGCTGTCCAGGCGGCGCATTATTACGGGCAAATGCTGCGGGCGTTGGCGCGGCAAGGATTTCACCGAGCCTCCCCGCAAACGCCCTTGGAGTTTCTGAGCGATTTGCAGGGCCGGGCGCTGCCCCATCTTTCGGAAGTGCGCTTCATCACGGAAGTCTTCTGTTCGACCCGTTACGGCCATCATCCCCTCTCTGCGATGGAAGAGGCGGAGATCGAGAAAGCGTTGGAGCGGATCAGAAAAGGCTCAGCAACGGGCGCAACCTAAAGGCGGCGGCTGCAACACCTCGCGGCTACAATACTCTCTCTGAAGGCTTTGGCTGCTCGCACAAATCCTTCTGGCACGGATTCAGTCGCAGAGATGGAGCGCGGCGGAACGGCCAGCAAATCAGCCCGCCAGGGCGACGGACAATAGCCCACCGATTCATCGGTGGGTGGCGGTCCGAAGGCGAACGAGTCCCGTCAGGGACGGTAGAACTCCGGTTCAGCCGAAGGCGACCTCTTTCGTCCCTCTGACGGGACTTGTTCCCACTTCCCGCGCGTCCCACCGATGAATCGGTGGGCTATTGTCTTTCGCCCTGCCGGGCTGACACCGGCGAAATCCTCGCGGCGCGTGAGGATTCTTACAGATTGCAGTGCGAAGGACACGCACAGAAGTTCTTTTGCCCTGTAACCGTTCTTCGCATCTCTGCGGTTTTCCACGTTCGCGGGGGTCAAGACCCCTGCTACGGGAAGGACACTGTCACTGTAATTTGAGATTTGCACCTCACCGCGCGTTCCCACGAAACGTTGGCACTCCCTTTTGCCTTTCCCCTTTAAGACGGCGAATTGCTCCTTGTCGGCGGCGAGCAAATCGCGTAGAAGTCAACCAGAATGAAAACGGCAGACATTTACCGAATGCCGGTGTGCGGCGCGGAAGTGTGGCCGCTCTCGGTCGAAGCCTACCACGCCTTGGGCGAGGTGGAGTTGATTCCGAAGCGAACCGAGTTGCTCTACGGCTTCGTCTATCACAAGATGCCCAAGTCTCCCTTTCACAGCTACCTCGTCCAGTTGTTGCTCAAGCTCCTTCAACCTGCGGTGTTGGAGGGCTTCATCGTGCGCACCGAACAACCCATCACCTGCGTGGATTCCGAGCCCGAACCGGATCTCTCCGTCGTGCGGGGCGAGATGGCCGACTTCCGACACGCCCACCCCCGCACCGCCGAACTGGTGATCGAGGTGTGTGTCACCAGCCACGAATACGACCGTTCCAAGCTCCGCGCCTACGCCGGCGCCGGCGTGAAGGAGTGTTGGCTGGTGCTGGGACCGGAAAAGAGGATCGAGGTCCACCGACAACCGGCGGGCGAACAGTTCGCCGAGCGCGCCGTTCAGGGCCCCGGCGGATCGATGACCAGCACGGCGGTTCCGGGCTTCACGGTGGATTTGAACAGCCTCTTTGCTGCATGACAAGAGTGTCGAAAGTGAGAACTGACCACGGATTACGCGGATTAACACGGATTCATTTTTGAGTCCATCCGTGCCAATCCGTGAAATCCGTGGTTAAAAATCGGAGAGAACGATCCAGCTCACCTACAGTCGCGGACAACCCGAAAGCTCCGGCGACGAATCCGGCGCGCGACCACCAGGGCGCATCGGCTCGCGCCGTGGCTGGCGGCGGGTCGGTGGAGCGTCTGGTTCGCCTCACTTCCCTGCGCCTGCCACCAAGGGATACTGCTCAGGATGAAGTATCTGAGCGCTTCCTGAAGAGTTTTGCGGCTGCGGTGCATAGCGTCTTGCCGCATCCGCGCCACGTCGGCATCCAGAGTGACGGTGGTTCTCATACGCGCATCATTGATGCACCCAAAAGCTGCGGTCCAGATGCGGGCTAAATGACCGGGCAAGTTACATTTTTGGATGCGACCACCTGACAAAACGGCCATTACGCAGGCCAAAGCTATAGTTTGACCCCGGTGAGGACATTTTCGTAGTCGGGCATGGGATCCAGGAACTGACGCCATTTTGAGACCTTTTCGTTGGCAATCGGGCTGAAATAGGCTAGGTATCAGCCATGACATCGTTCGCTCAAACTTTGGATGTGATC
>CAYIIH010000347.1:0-9215 GCA_964363225.1 uncultured Verrucomicrobiota bacterium
AGATATATCATATTGCAGCGCAATATATTATGAGTTTTATGCCAGGCACTAGTTATCGACTTCAACCTCCACTACGTGTTTGCCAGCCCCTCCGTCGCTAAACTCTACGGTTATTCGCCGGAAGAGTTCATCACCCAGCCCCTGGAACGAATCATGAGTCCAGAATCGTTCCAGAACGCGCTGCGAGCGTTCGAAGAGGAAATGGCATTGGAGGCCAGTGGAACGGCGGATCCCCGGCGGACCCGGGTGATAGAATCACTGGAGTATCGCAAGGACGGTTCCACAGTCTGGATCGAAAACACGCTCTCGTTTATCCGGGACGCTGACTCAAAAGCGGTTCAAACCCTGTGCGTGGCAAAGGACATCACCGAACGGAAACAGGCCGAAGAAACGCGTGCCCGCCTCGAAGCCCAACTCCGCCAGTCGCAAAAGATAGAGGCGGTGGGCCAGTTGGCCGGCGGCGTGGCCCACGACTTCAACAACCTCCTCACCGTCATCATCGGCAATGCCAACTTGCTCGCCAGCGAGTCGGACCTCGGCCTGGAAATGCCGGAACTGGTCCGCCAGATCACGACCGCGGCCGACCGCGCCGCCAATCTCACCCGCCAGTTGCTCACCTTCAGCCGCCGACAGGTGATGCAGGTGCGCCCCCTCAACCTCAACGAGGTCCTGAGCAACATTTCCAAGATGCTCCACCGTCTGCTGGGCGAACACATTGCCCTTCAGTGCAACTACGCTCCGGACCTGCCCCACATCGAGGCCGACGCCGGCATGTTGGAGCAAGTTGTCGTCAACCTTGCGGTCAATGCCCGCGACGCCATGCCCAAGGGCGGGTGTCTGGTCCTCAGCACCCAAACCGAAGTCCTCGGACCAGAGGAGGCCCGGCACAGTCCCGAAGCCTGCCCTGGCCAGTTTGTGTTGCTCACCGTGGCCGACACCGGCTGCGGCATGGACCCCACCACGCTGGCGCGCATCTTCGAGCCGTTTTTCACCACCAAGGACGTGGGCAAAGGCACCGGTCTGGGCCTGGCCACGGTCTATGGCATTGTCAAACAACACAACGGCTGGATCGAGGTGGCCAGCCAGTTGGAGCGCGGTACCACCTTCAAAGTCTTTCTGCCTGCTGCCGCCACGGCCGGCCAACGACCCACTCCGGCCTCGGCCCAGCCCACAACACGGGGCGGCCACGAAACCATCCTGGTCGTCGAAGATGAAGCGGCCGTGCGCCAGGTCGCAGTGATGTGCCTGCGCCGATTGGGGTATCAGGTTCTTGAAGCCGGCAACGGAGTCGAGGCCCTGAGGCTCTGGGAGGGACGGCAGCGGCGGATTGACCTGTTGCTGACCGACATGGTCATGCCGGAGGGCCTGAGCGGACTGGACCTGGCGGAGCGTTTGCGACTTGACCAGCCCGAGCTCCGGGTCATCCTATGCACCGGCTACAGCTTGGAACTCTCCCTGCGAGGCCAGCCGATCCAACCGGGGCTGGTGCATCTGGCCAAGCCCTTCAACACTCGCCAGCTTGCCGAGTCGGTGCGGAGGTGTTTGGATGGGAACGCAACCGATGGACCCTGAACTGCAATCGGTACGAATCCTCGCGCGCCGCGATGATTTTCCGGCGCTCCTTTGGTGGAGGCTTTGCCGCGCTGCGTGTCTATCCTTGAAAAGGAGCGACGGAGATGCGGCGAAGGTGGCGGTGGCGCGACGAATTCAAGTTCTCCGGCCCTCTGCCGATACTCTGATTCGTTGTCCTGACGTGCCAGGTGATGCCGCGGCCGGGATACGCTCCATGCGGAAGGACTGTCATACCAGATGTCGCAGGCCGGATCTGGCCCGGCTGGTGGCCTGGCTGGGAGGCTGTCTGTTGGCCTGCCCGCCGGCCGGGCGTACGGCGGAGACGCGTTTCATCGAGCCGGCCCGCGATTTCGTTGTCACCAACCTGACAGGCCTCTGGAGCATTCCCGAACCTTTGCGCGACCGGGAGAACCAGTCCGGCTCCGGACCGTGGTCATGTTCTTCGATCCGGGCTGGAAGGTGCTTTGGCTCCAGGACGACTCGGACACGGTGTATCTGGATTCCGGCCGCGCCTCCCTCCCCCTCAAGGCCGGGCAGGAAGTCGAAATCCAAGGCGTCACCCCGCCCAAGGGTGGCGGGCTGATCTGGGACAGGTGCACGTTCAAAGTGCTGCGGGAAAGCGCCCTGCCGCCGCCCTCGACTCTCACCGTGCCTGTCGCCGAATTCGAAGGACACTCCGTGCAGCGGGCCACCGTTGAAGGCTACGCGCGCATGCAAATCCATGGAAGCCGTCGGCTATCCTTCGCTGTCCGGCTCCGAACTGCGTCTGCGGGAAGGTTTGTTCCGGATCGCGCAGTCGGTCTCCACTTCGACTGTGGCCGCCGCGACCTCGCCCGAAAGCGGTTTGCCCAAACTCCGACGAGTTGACCAGATCAAGGCCTTGACGGCCGAAGAAGCCGCCAAGGGTTACCCGGTCACGGTGCAGGGCGTCATGACCTGGCAACAGACAAACTGGGGTCACCTCTGCATTCAAGACGGCACCGAGGGCATGTATGTCAAAACGGTCGGCGGCTATCCCGAGCTCGGCATCGGCGACTGGGTGCGAGTGCAGGGCCTCACGACCGCGGGCGGGGCTTCGCCCATGATCGTGCAGGCCACCCTGGACCGCCTGGGATCGGGGCGTCCTCCGCCTGACCGCACCCTGACGGTGCCCCAGGCGTTGGCCCCGATCGAGGACTGCCGCTGGGTCGCTCTCCGGGGCTATGTGCGTTCCGTCCATCCCGCCACCAACCAGTGGGACGTCCACCGGTTGGAACTGTCCACCGCCGAAGGACCGTTCACGGCCTGGATCCCAATGTCGGCACTCTGCAAACCGCTGGCTGACGCCGTGGTGTTGTTGCGCGGCGTCTGTGGGGTGCGGCTCGGCGAGAAACGGCGGGTCTCGGGACTGATCCTGTTGGTGCCCTCAGAGGACTACATCGACGTGGAGGAAACCCCGCCCAAGGATTTGTTCTCCTTGCCCCGACAGCCGATTCAAGCGGTTCATGAACTCAACGTGGCCGCGCCGCGGCGGATACGCGTGAGCGGCGTGGTGACGTTGCACCGGCCGAGACGCCGCCGGAACTCGCCGCCGAGGACGGCTGCGCTACCCGGGCTCAGGTTCAAGGTCGAAATGCGTGGCCCGATGGCCAAGGAAGCTCCCGACGAATTCTTTGCATCTTTTTGTTCCATCATCGCGGCATTGGGATGGATGCTGGCTAACCGCCTTTGTCGCTCACCAACTCAGCCAGCGAACGGCGCGGCGCACGGGGCGGGGATTCGGCCGGGTAGCCCAGCGGAAAGATGGCGATGGGCCGCTGTCCTGGGGGCAGAGGCATGGCCCGCGCGATGGGTTCCTCATCAAAGGCTCCCACCCAGCAGGTCGCTAGTCCCAGGGCGGTGGCCGCCAATTGCGCGTAAGCGGCGGCAACAACTCTGGCAAGCGACTTGCAGCCGCACCGCTCAACTGCTCATTTGTACCTGATTTGTACCTGTACAGCTTGCCCTTGACACGGCAGTTTTTAAGGGCATTGTAACAACTAACAAAAGAAGAATTCCTATGAAAGTGCATTTGTCCGTTCGTGACATGGTTTCTTTAAGCGCTCTGCTGTTGTCCGGGGTTTTCTCTTCCAGCCAAGTTCCGCCGAACAATCATGACCATCTGTCGGCTGCTCCAGAACCGGTTGAAAGATTTGAGTTTGTTGCGGAAACTCCGTTCAAAGTTGCGGAGAGAGGAGCATTTCACCGCCTTTGGAAAAAGACGGTCCGGTTGGCCAATACGGTCACAGGAGAGGAGCGCGAGGAGGAACGCAGCTTCGTCGAATTGAGTGACGGCATGCATTACTGGGATGGTGAATGGAAGGAATCGCAGGAGTTGATCGAGCCGTTGGACACGGGAGAGGCAGTGGCTATCCGGGGTCAGCATAAGGTCATTTTCAGCCCCAATATCAACACGGAGGGTTCCTTCGATCTGCTGACAGTGGATGCCAAGCGCCTGCGTGGCCACGTGGTGGGGTTTGTTCATCACCGATCGGCGCACCGGAAACTCAGTGCGGGTGGCCACAGTGAAGGATAGTCTTGGCGAGATTATTCCGCCCAACCGAATCGTTTATGAGGATTGTTTCCAGGGAATCCAGGCTGACGTTCGGTACACCTACACGAGGACCGGCCTGGAGCAAGACGTCATCCTGCGTGAGACGCCAGTGCTGCCGGAAGGCTTTTCGGCGGACACATCGCTCCTCGTAGTAGTGACCGAATTCCTCACTCCGCCAGTTCCGTTGAAGATGGCCACGGTTCTGAAACAAGAGAAGGACGAGGCAATCCGTGCCACGTTGGCACAACCTGACTTGATCAATGAGGACCTCGATTTCGGTGCGATGCAGATGCGTTTGGGCCGGGCATTTTCTATCGGTGCCGGCAGAGCTGAGGTTGATTCTGCAAGGGTAGCTGTTGCCAAGACCTGGCTGGAAGCGGCAGGACGGACCTTTCTGATGGAACAAGTGGAATACGGGGTGATCAAAAAGTTACTGGAAAAGCCTCGGCAAGCCAGCATCCAGCCAGGACGACCAGAACAAGTCGCCAAGTTGGAGGCGTTGCTCCCGGAAGTGCCCAAGAAACCATCGGAACGGAGGGGCGTGATACAGGTCGCCAGTTCCGGCAAGTCCTTGCCAGAAAAGGGCGTGGTCATTGATTGGCAGACAGTTGTCAGCCAAAGTTCCTTCACCTTTGCCAGCGGTGTCACCTACTTGATCGTCGGGTCCGTGAGCATCAGTTCGTGGTCCGTTATTCAGGCAAACACGTTCATCAAATTTGACCGCAACGCCTACCTCACGCTGTCGGGAGCCGTTTACTCTCCGACGGATGGCGGGACCGCCTACTTGGTCTCGCGTGACGACAAATCCGTGGGCGAAGACACCTCTACCGGCAGCCTGAGCGGGTATTACGCCAATCCCGCGATCCACCTTTACAACGCCTCGGGCCAGACCGAGTTGAAGCGGCTGCAAATCCGCAGCGCCTCGAAGGCCATCGATGTCTATTGCCCCTCCATGACACAAACGGTCCGGGACTCGCAATTCATGAAATGTCCGCAAGGGATCGGGGCTTACTACAGCACGGTTTACGTCACGGACAACGTGATGTTCGAGGTCCCGACGCCAACTTACAACTACGGTTCGTCCTACCTGTTTACGAGCGGCACCATCTCCGGCGAGGCTGAAAAGAACACCGGACACTACCTGGGCAACCAGGCCGAAGCCGCGGTGGCCATCAATCCCACTGACCTGAACAATATCGTCATCGTTACTCGCACTGAAATAACACCCCCCGGATTCATGTACAAAATGCGAACGACCGATGGCGGCAACACCTGGGTGTCATCCTCATTCGCCTATGGCACGGACATCGACGAGGCGATCGGCGACCCTTCCCTGGCCTTTGACTCCTTTGGCAACCTCTATCTGACGTATCTCAAGAACAACCCGAACACGGACGTCATCCTCGCCCGCAGTATAGACAAAGGCCTTAATTTCAGTGTCATCCAAAGGTTCGATGGCGAAACGTTCTGTGGCATACAAGGATGGCCGGACCAGCCCACGGTGGTGACCGGTCCGGGAAGCGCCGGCTATTCACAAAGCGTCTGGCTCTTGTTTAACCGGGGGAACTACTGCACCGGAGATAGGGAACTGGTCGTAACCGGCGCGGGCGTCAATGGCCTTGGTCAAATCGGAAGTTTCATTTCACCGTTGCAGATCGTAACAGGCTCCGCAGGCTGTCATTTCGGTGACATTGTGGTTGGTCCAAACGGTCAAGTCGCCGTGGTGTATCAGCCTACGTTGCCGCAGGAAGGGCCAGTCAACATTTACTTCTGCTTGGATTCTGACGGGTTGGGCACCGGGGTTTTTGGCAGCCGCTCGACGATCGGTTCATCAAATGTCGGTGGCCAGGACCACATTCCGTCTCAACTTGGCCGAACCATTGATGTGGAAGTGGGATTAGCTTGGGACCGATCCGGGGGAACCTACAACGGCAGGCTTTACCTTCTCTATACGGATGAGTCGCCGAATGAAAGCAACAACACGGACGTGTATGTCATCTATTCAGCGAACAATGGGATGAGTTGGAGCAATCCTGTAAAGGTAAACGACGATTTCACAACCACTCGCAGCCAGTTCCTGCCCAGGATGGAACTGGACCAGACGACGGGGAAGATCGCTGTATGTTGGTATGACTGCCGCTTGGACTCGGAAAATAAGAAGACTCAGTTCTACACGTCGGTCAGCAGCAATGGAGGCGCCAGCTTTCGCGCCAACTTCCAGGTTTCAGGTTTTGGGCTTTCGGACAGGTGTTTGGCCTACGACTGCGCCTCGCCGCCTACTTTTGATTATGGCGATTACTCGGCCATCGCTTTTCGTGGAGGAAAGCTATTCCCAGTTTGGGCGGACAACACCAACAGCACGGGAGACAATCCGTCCGAAGGCGGCTATACCAAATTAGACATTTATACTAGAAAAATCGCGGTACCTTGACTGCTCAGGCACATCCGAAGAGGCTGAAAACTTGATACCATGAACACTCCATCGATCGCAACCGTTTTGGCGGCTCTGTGTTGCGATGTCTTGTCTTTAACGGCTGCCACGATTCAAGTCAGCTTGGATGGGATGCCTGACCCGGCAAATCTGGCCGTAAATGTCGGAGACACCGTGATCTGGAGGCAGACTGGCGTGTGGAAGAGAACCCTCGAATCCTACGGTGGTGAGTGGAGTGTCAACTTGACCAACGCGGGCCAAAGCTTCGCCTATGACTTCGATCGGCCGGGTTTATATCTGTATCGAGTGGCAGTTTGGGGCAACGCGCCGTATGCCGGGTCGGTGGAAGCATTGCCCTGGACCAACCGCCCGCCGGCAATCACGATCAACACGCCGGTGGAGGACTACTATTTTAACCTCGCCCCTCCGTTCAAGATTTTGGCTTCGGTCGAGAAGCCGGAGAACGAAGTCAGCCAGGTTGAGTTTTTTGCCGAAGAACGGTCCTTGGGGATCGCCACGAATGCCCCGTACCAAATCGAGGTCGAAACGAGTTTCCGCAGGTTTGAGGTGCGCAGTTATGAATTGACGGCCAAGCTTACGGACAAGCTGGGCGGCACGGCCCTGTCGCAGCCGGTGAAGATCAATATGGCCGACTTCTATGCCTTCCAGGTCAGCCACTTGCGTCTGTTGCCGAATAATCGCGGTGTCTTCTTTGACTACTGCAATTCCGGGGGCCGGCGGTATTGCGTGGAGAAATCGAACGATCTGATGCACTGGACCGCCGCGGCCACCATCGTGAACTTTGGGTCGGTGGTGGACGAGCGCGCCTTCGAGTCGCCCATGCGGTTTTACCGGGTCATGCCCTGCCCCTAACCCGGTACCAGTCGTCGTCCGGTTCAACCGGCTGAGGACAAATTATGCCTATCCGCCAATGCTGACCTGCGAATGTGCTTCGACGCCGCTTTCGATCACGGTCATTACTCGGCGATCGCGTTTCGTGGAGGAAAGCTGTTTCCCGTTTGGGCGGACAACACCAACAGCACTGGAAACAATCCGCCCGAGGGGAGCAAGACGAAGCTGGATATTCTCACTCGAAAGATCACGGTGCCATGAAGCTGCGGCTGATCAACAGCGGCCAGAATCCGCTCGCTATGAAACTCCACTCTCTCCTCGTCGGCGCCGCACTCCTGTGTTCCTGTCTTCCTTCGGCTAAGACGGCGACGATCGCAGTGGAATTGCGTAAGTGGCCGGACCCGGCGAACCTGCTTGTGAATGTGGGAGACACTGTAGTCTGGATTGGCGGGCAAACGCTGGAGACCTATGGTGGCGAATGGAACTACGCCTCCGACGGACAGGGTTCCATCTCGAACACTTTTGACCGCCCGGGTGTTTACCTCTACCGCAATGCGGGTCTTGGGATAGGGGATGCCGGATCCATTCAAGTAATGCCCTGGACCAACCGCCCGCCGGTGATCACGATCAACACGCCGGTGGAGGACTACTATTTTAACCTCGGCGCTCCGTTCAAGATTTTGGCTTCGGTCGAGAAACCGGAGAGCGAAGTCAGCCAGGTCGAGTTTTTTGCCGATGGGCTTCCATTGGGCATCGCGACGAATGCCCCTTATCAGATTGAGGTCGAAACGGGTTTCAACAGGTTTGAGGTGCGCAGTTATGTGTTGACAGCCAAGCTCACGGACAAGGTGGGCGGCGCGGCCCTGTCGCAGCCGGTGAAGATCAATATGGCCGACTTCTATGCCTTCCAGGTCAGCCACTTGCGTCTGTTGCCGAATAATCGCGGGGTCTTTTTTGACTACTGCAATTCCGGGGGCCGGCGGTATTGCGTGGAGTATTCGAACGATCTGGTGCATTGGTACACCTTTGCCAATGTTGTAAATTACGGCTCGCTGGTGGACGAGCGCGCCTTCGAGTCGCCTATGCGGTTTTACCGTGTTGTGGCTTGCCCTTAGCCGCCTTTGTCGCTCACCAACTCAGCCAGCGAACGGCGCGGCGCACGGGGCGGGGATTCGGCCGGGTAGCCCAGAGTGAAGATGCCGATGGGCCGCTGTCCTGGAAGCAGATGCATGGCCCGCGCGACGGGTTCCTCATCAAAGGCTCCCACCCAGCAGGTCGCCAGCCCAAGGGCGGTGGCCGCCAATTGCGCGTAAGCGGCGGCGATGGTGGCGTCCTGCACACAATAGAGCCCCTCGCCGCGCGCGCCATAACGGGCAGCCGACCGGGCCGGGTCTGCGCAAAAGACCAGCACGACCGGCGCTTGAGCGACAAAGGCTTGGTCCAAGGCGGCTTTGGCCAATGCCTGCTTCGTTTTTTTGTCGCGGACGACATGAATCTGGTAAGCCTGCAAGTTGCCGGCCGAAGGCGCCTGATTGGCCGCGGCCAGAATCGCCTCCAGCTTGGCCGGTTCAACTTTGGCGGTCTGATAAGCGCGCACTGATTGGCGCGCCTGGATGGTTTCAAACAGGTCCATAATTCATCCTTTCTTAAGTATTCATGACCACTAAACGGTGACGCTGTCCTATCGCCTTTTCTCCTGCCAATCAAGGTCCAAGTGCCTGAATGCGCTTGACAGCAGCGCCAATGCATGAAGCGTTCCGGGGCCGACAAGCCAGCAGGGGAGGCACT
>CAYIIH010000348.1:0-9176 GCA_964363225.1 uncultured Verrucomicrobiota bacterium
GGTCAACTCATTGCCTTCCTTGCCTTCCAGCATGGGATGGGGCTATTCCCGGGTGGGACGGCCCCGGCGCGGGCCGCGGCGGGGGCCGCGTCCGCCCCGGCCTGCGTCTTGAGTGCTTCTGGTTGGTTCAGCCACGATAGTTTTCTCCTGATTTCATTTAGAATTGCAGTCCGGCCTGGCGCGCCGCGTCGGCCAGCGCTTTGATTTTGCCATGATACCGGGCGCTGCCGCGATCAAAGACCACTTTTTGAATTCCGGCGTTCTTGGCGGCTTCGGCCGCCAGCAGGCCGAGGCGCTGGGCGCTGATCTTATTCGCGGCCAGCTTGTCGCGGTCCGGGATCGTTTTGCTCAACGTGGACGCGGCCGCCAGGGTGACACCCGCCCCGTCATCAATGAACTGCACGTAGATGTTTTTTCCGGAGAAACAAACGCTCATGCGCGGGCGTTCCCGGGTCCCGATGACTTTCTTGCGCACCCGCCAGTGGCGGAGCAGCCGCAATTTTTGTAGTTGTTCAGTTCTCATTTCCGATCAGCCACGGATGGGGCCGTGTGCTGCAATTGGCCATTCTTTATTGAACGGTCTTGCCTTCCTTGCGCAGGACCTTCTCGCCCACGTAACGGACCCCTTTGCCCTTGTAGGGCTCGGGCGGGTAGAAACTGCGCAGTTCTGCCGCAACCCGGCCCACCGTTTCCTTGCTGGGCCCTTCGATGGTCACCTTGGTATTCTCTTCCACGGTCACTTTGATCTGGTCCGGAATCGGGTAGAGAATGGGATGCGAATATCCCAGACTCATGTTGACATTTTTACCTTGCACCGCCGCTTTGAAACCGACCCCTTGGATTTCCAGCTTTTTGACGAAGCCTTCATTCACCCCTTTGACCATGTTATGAAGAATCGCCCGGCTGAGGCCGTGCAGGGACTTGGCTTTGGCATCATCCCCTTCGCGGCTGACCAGCAGTTGGTTTTCCTTGAGCAGCACGGACGTCCGCTTGGGCAACTCAAAGTCGAGCTTGCCTTTGGGACCTTCCACAAACACTTTCTGCCCCTCCACCGCCACCTTGACTTTGTCGGGGATTGGCACGGGCATTCTTCCTATTCTTGACATAAAAAGTCCTGCAATGATTACCAGACGAAGCAGAGCACTTCTCCGCCCAGATTCTGTTTGCGCGCCTCGACGCCGGTCATGACTCCGCGCGGCGTGGACATCACCACCGTGCCCATGCCGCCGAGGACACGGGGAATCTCCGTTGCTCCCACGTAGCGCCTGAGGCCGGGAGTGCTCACCCGGCGCAAGCCGGCAATGATTCCTTTGCGGCCCTGGTACTTGAGTTTCAGCTTCAGTTTCTTCTTGATCGCTTTGCCTTCCACGTTGTAATCCGCCAGATACCCTTCCCGCTTCAGGATGTGGGCGATGCTCTCCTTGATCTGGGAGTGGCTCAACTCGACCTCGGGCAGCAAGGCCTGGGCGGCATTGCGAATCCGCGTCAGCATGTCGGAGATAGGATCGGTCATAACTTACCAACTGGCTTTGGTTACTCCGGGGATCAATCCGTTCAAGGCCGCCTCCCGAAAGGTTAATCGCGAGCAGGCAAATTTGCGCAAATAGCCGTGCCGGCGCCCGGTCATGCTGCAACGATTGGCCACCCGCACCGGGCTGGCATTGCGCGGCAGTTTGGCCAAACCCGCGTAATCGCGTTTGGCCTTCAATTCGGCGCGCTGCGCCGCATATTTTTTGACTGTTTCGCGCTTTTTCTTCACGCGCTCAATCCATGATTTCTTAGCCATATTATGTTCCTTCAGCGAACGGCATGCCCATCATCTTCAGCAAGTCCAGCGCCTCTCCATCCGTGGGGGCCGTGGTCACGATGGTGATGTCCATGCCTTGTTGCCGTTTAATCTTGTCCAGATCCACTTCCGGGAAAATGGTTTGATCGGCAATCCCCAGCGAATAACTGCCCCGCCCGTCGAACGACCGGGTGGACAAGCCGCGAAAATCGCGAATGCTCGGCAGCGCCGCCGCCACCAGACGGTCAAAGAACTCGTACATCACTTCGCGGCGGAGCGTCACGTGGCAGCCGATCAGTTGGCCCTGGCGCAATTTGAAATTGGCAATGCTCTTGCGGGACTTGTTCAAAACCGGTTTGCGCCCCGTGATCAGGCTCAAGTCCCGCGCCGCGTCATCCACCGCCGCCTTTTCCAGCGAGGCGCTCACGCCCATGTTGATGACAATTTTCTCCATCCGCGGCGCCTGATGGATGTTTTTGTATTTTCTCTTTTCCATCAAAGCCGGCCGGATGGACTCAAGATACTTTTGATAAAGTCGCGGTTTCATAACGGTCACAGGTTAAGCCGGGGCGGCGGCGGTCCCCCGTTGGGCGGCGCGGGCGTCGAATTTCTCGGCCAGCATCACGTTGGAAATGTGAATGGACCCCTCGCGCTGGATGATGGCGCCTTGGGGATTCTGCTGGTTCTTGCGCGTGTGTTTCTTGATCATCTTGACGCCTTCCACGATCACCCGATTCTTCTTGGTCAGGACCATGATGATCTTGCCGCGCTTGCCGCGCTCGGTGCCGGCAATGACCACGACCTCACTCCCTTTTTTGACATGAAATTTCGGCATAAACCTCAAATAACCTCCGGGGCCAGTGAAATGATTTTCATAAACTTCAAATCCCGCAGCTCGCGCGCGACCGGGCCGAAAATGCGGGTGCCGCGGGGATTGTTTTCCTTGTCGATAATGACGATGGCATTGGAGTCAAAGCGCAAGTACGACCCGTCGCTGCGGCGGATGGGCTGGCGGGTGCGGACGACCACGGCGTTGACCACCTCACCCTTTTTCACCGTCCCTTCCGGCGCGGCTTCTTTGATGTGCGCTTTGATCACATCCCCCACCCGGGCATACCGCTGGTTGCGGCCGATGACCCCGATGGCCGCCGCCCGTTTGGCGCCGGTGTTATCGGCCACATCCAGAATGGATCGGATCTGTAACATAAGTTTCTCCGGTTAGCCCGCCACGACGGCGACGCCCGTGTGGCGATCCACTATTTCAATCAATCGCCAGCACTTGGTTTTGGAAATGGGGCGCGTTTCCGCAATGCGCACGCGATCGCCGGTTTTCGCCTCGCCCTTTTCGTCATGCGCATACAACTTGTGGTAGCGCGTCACGACTTTCTTGTACTTGGGATGTTGAAACCGCCGCTCCACGCGCACGATGATCGTCTTGTTCATCTTATTCGAGATCACGTCTCCCAAGCGCTCTTTGCGATGATGACGGGCTAAATTCGTGTCAGACATTTCAGACATAAAAGCAATTAGGCTGGCTGGCTGCGGAGCAGGGAGATCTGGGTTTCCACGCGGGCAATATCATGGCGCAGCAACCGCAGGCGCGCCGGCTTTTCCAACTGGCTGCTGGCCTGTTGCAGGCGCAAGTTGAACAACTCCTGCCGCAAATCCCGGTTCTTGGCCGTCAATTCCACCAGGGTCAAATCTTTGATTTCAGACATTTTCATATTCCGTGTGCGCGCTAACCCATGCGGTGCCGCGAGATGAATTTGGTTCGAATCGGGAGCTTGTTGGCCGCCAGACGCATGGCCTCGCGCGCCAGGGCTTCCGGCACGCCGTCCACCTCGAACAGCACGCTGGCCGGCCGAATCACCGCCACCCACGACTCGACCCCGCCTTTGCCCGTGCCCATGCGCACTTCCAGCGGTTTCTTCGTAAACGATTTGTCCGGAAAGATCCGAATCCAGACTTTGCCCCGGCGTTTCATGAACCGGGTGACAGCCACGCGAGCCGCTTCAATCTGCTTGGTATGGAGCCAGCACCGCTCCAGGGATTGCAGTCCATACTCGCCAAAAGCCACGGTCGCGCCCCGGGAAGCAATTCCGGTCCGGCTGCCGCGCTGCATTTTGCGGTACTTTACTCTTGCGGGCATCATGGCCATAACGTGTCCTCGATCAAATCTCTGTTCCTAGGAGCCGGCGGTTGACCCCGAGGTCGAAGCCGACTCCGGTTTTTCATTCTTGGTTTCGCCTTTGCAAATCCAGCATTTGACGCCCAATTTGCCGTAAACCGTGTTGGCTTCGGCAAAACCATAATCGATATTGGCCCGCAAGGTGTGCAAGGGCACGCTCCCTGCGTGATACGATTCGACGCGGGCCAATTCCGCGCCGCCCAGCCGGCCCGCGCATCGGACTTTGATGCCGTCGGCCTTGAAGTCCATGGCCACCTGCATGGCCTTTTTCATGGCGCGACGGAAGGAAATGCGCCGCTCCAATTGCAGCGCGATATTCTCGGCCACCAGTTGGGCATCCAGCTCGGGCGTTTTCACTTCCTGGATGTCCACATAAATCTCCTTGCCGGTCATCCGGCTCAATTCTTCTTTGAGTTTGTCGATTTCGGCCCCTTTCCGGCCAATGACCACCCCGGGACGCGCGGTAAAAATCGTAATCCGGCAGCGGGTCGCCGCCCGTTCGATCAGGATTTTCGGCACGGAGGCCGATTCCAGCTTTTTCTTCAGGATCTCGCGGATTTTTCGGTCCTCCGTCAGCAGCTTGCCGAATTCTTTCTTTTCGGCGTACCACTTCGAGCGCCAGTCCTTGGTGACAGCGATGCGCAGGCCAATCGGATTTGTTTTTTGTCCCATATAATAATCAACCGTCGGATAGTACGATCTTGATGTGGCAGTTTCGTTTCAGAATCGGTCCGGCCGAACCGCGCGCTTTGGGCCTCATCCGCTTCATGGTGGTGGCCGTTCCCGCCACGGCTTCCTTGATCCACAACGTTTCCGGCTTCAAGCCGTTATTATTCTCCGCGTTAGCCAGAGCCGACTTCAGGGTCTTGGCGACCAGCCGGGCCGATTTGCGCGGCACCACGGCCAGGACAGCCGCCGCCTGAGAGGCGCGCAAGCCCTGGATTTGCCGCACGACCTCACGGACTTTTTGCGCGGACATGCGGACGTTGCGAGTGATGGCTTGAACTTCCATAGACAATTACTTGGCTTCGGCTTTGGCCGTGTGAGCACCGTGCTTCTTAAAGGTCCGCGTCAAGGAAAACTCGCCCAGCCGGTGCCCGACCATGTTCTCCGTGATGAAGACCGAATGAAAGATCTTTCCATTGTGCACGTTGAACGTATGGCCGACGAAATCCGGCGTGATCATGGACCGGCGCGACCAGGTTTTGATCGGCTTTTTGGCGCCGCTGGCGTTCATTTTGGTGATTTTTTCCAGCAAATGGGCCTCAACAAAAGGCCCTTTCTTAATCGAGCGTCCCATAGGTTACTTCAGTTTCATTGGCCGGCCGTCACGGCGCACGACGATAAAACGGCTGGATTGTTTGAACCGCTTGCGGGTCCTGTATCCCTTGGTAATGACTCCCCAAGGAGTCACGGGATGGCCGCCGCCGGAGGTTTTGCCCGCTCCGCCGCCCATCGGATGATCCACCGGGTTCTTGGCCACGCCCCGGCTGAGGGGACGTCTCCCGCGATGGCGGCTGCGTCCGGCCTTGCCCAGGACGACGTTTTCATGTTCGACGTTGCCCACCTGTCCGATGGTCGCGAGACACTGCTCGTGCATCTTGCGTATCTCACCCGACGGCAGGCGGACCTGGGCGTAGCCTTCATCGCGTGACATCAAGGTCGCCGACCCGCCGGCCGAGCGCACCATCTGGCCGCCCTTGCCGGGAATCATCTCCAGATTGTGAATGGCCATGCCGATGGGAACGTTCTTCAAGAACAGCGCATTCCCGATTTCCGGCGGTGCGGCTGAACCGCTCACGACCTTCCGGCCAACTTCCAGGCCGTTGGGCGCAATGATGTATCGCCTCTCGCCATCGCTGTACTCCAGCAGAGCCAGGCGGGCGCTGCGAATCGGGTCGTACTCAATCGCCAGCACTTTGGCTTCCAGGCCATGCTTGCTCCGCTTAAAATCAACGGTGCGAATTTTCTGTTTATGGCCCTGGCCGCGCCCGCGGCTGGTGATCCGCCCATAGCAGTTGCGCCCCCCCGTCTTCTTGCGTGTAAAGACCAGGCTTTTTTCAGGCTTGGTCTTGGTAATCTCCTCGAAGGACGCTATCGTAATGTAGCGGCCTGACGGAGTGAGCGGTCTAAAAGTTTTAACTGGCATACCTTAAAATGCGTTACGTCAGGATGATCTTGTCCCCATCTTTGAGGGTGACGACGGCCTTTTTCCAATCGGGCGCCGTGCCGGCTTGCCAGGTGCGCTTGCGGCGCGCCTTGCCTCGCACGCCCATCGTGTTCACCTTGGTCACCTTGACTTTGAAAAGCTCCTGCACCGCCTGCCGGATTTGAATCTTGTTGGCCCGCCGGTCGGCCACCACGGTGTACTGGTTGTATTTTTCGCCCTGCCGCGTCCCTTTTTCGGTCAAGCGAACGGTTTTGATGACTTCAAATGTGTTCATGAGTCCGTGGTCCGGTGTGCGCCTCAGGCCTGATTCAACCGCTGCTCCAGTTTTTCCAGGGCGCTGCGTGTAAAAAGCAGCTTGTCATGCCGCAACACCTGGTAGGTGTTCAGCGCATCGCTGGTGGTCAGTTCGACCTGCTGAATGTTGCGCGAGGCCAGGGTCAGATTCTGATCGGGCACCGTCGCAACTACCAGCGCAGTCCCCTCCAACTGCAGCGCGGACAGCATGCCCAAGAACTCTTTGGTTTTGTGCGATTCCAGTTTGATCTCATCGACCAGAAGAATGTCGCCGGCTTTCAACCGCTCCGTCAGCGCCTTGCGCAAGGCCAGTTGCTTGGTCGTCTTTGAAACTTTCTTTCTGAAATCCCGCGGCTTGGGGCCGAAGACAACTCCACCACCCCGCCACAAGGGCGAGGCAAACGAACCGGCGCGGGCGCGTCCGGTGCCTTTCTGGCGCCACGGCTTGCGGCCGGTGCCGGCCACTTCGCCCATGGTCTTGGTGCAGGCGGTCCCATTGCGCTGGGCCGAATTATAAGCCGCGATGACGTCGTGGACGGCTTGGAGGCCTTTGCCGGTTTCCACTAAGGGCAAATTAACCTCCACTTCCCCCTGGTTATTCCCTTTAATGTCTTTGATTGTCAGCTTCATGTCGTGCTCCCATTACTTGGGGATGTCTTCTTGGGAAGCTTCTTCGATTCGCGGATCACCACGTAGTCGCCTCTGGCGCCGGGCACCGGCCCTTTGATCAGCAGAAGATTCTCGGCCTCGCGCACTTGAATGACTTCCAGATTCTGGACCGTCCGGCGCACCTGGCCCATGTGGCCCGGCATTTTCATGCCCCGCATGACGGTGCCGGGGAACAGACGCTGCCCGATGGCTCCGGACCGGCGGTGCCAGCCTTTGGCGCCGTGCGTCATGTCGCCTCCCCGGAAATGATGCCGCTTGACCACTCCTTCGAAACCCCGGCCTTTGGTAATGCCAATGGCATCCACGTAATCACCTTGGGCAAAGATGTTTGGCCCCAGGACGTCGCCCGGCTTGACCTCCAGCGAAAAATCGCGAAATTCACGCAGCCGTTTCACCGCCGGCGTGCTGTGTTTCTTGAGGTGGCCCAGCAGCGGCTTCGTGACCCGCTGTTCCTTTTGGTCATCGAACCCAAGCTGCACCGCTTTGTAGCCGTCCTTTTCGATGGTTTTGCATTGCACGACGCGGTTGGGACCCGCCAACACCACCGTGACCGGGATGGCGTTTCCCTTGGCGTCATAGACGCGGGTCTGTCCAAGTTTTTTTCCGAGCAAGCCAATCATAGCTTTAAATCTTAATGGTGATATCGACGCCCGCCGGCAGGTTCAATTTCTTTAATTCATCCACCGTTTTAGCCGTTGGATCGATAATGTCCAGCAACCGTTTATGGGTGCGCTGTTCAAAGGTTTCATGAGACTTCTTGTCCGCATGAGGGGACCGTTGCACCGTAAACCGTTCAATGCGAGTCGGCAGTGGGATGGGCCCGGCCACACGCGCGCCTGTGCGTTTGACAGTTTCCACAATGTCGTGGGCGGACTGGTCGATGACCCGGTGGTCATAGGCCTTGAGGCGAATACGAATGCGTTGTCCTGCCATATAAAAAGAACAATTAAATAAGTTTTTACTCTGCTAACTTCGAGGAGCCGGCTTGGATTTGGCCGTATCCATGATTGTCGCCACGATGCTGCTCGGCACCTGATCAAAGCGCAGCGGTTCCATCGAATAGGCCGCCCGGCCTTTCGAGAGCGACCGGATCGCTGTGGCGTAGCCAAATAATTCCGCCAGAGGCACTTCGGCAAACAGACTCGTCGAGTTGTTCTTGGCTTCGATGCTCTGAATCTTGCCGCGGCGGCGATTCAAGTCGCCCAACAGATCGCCTTGATACTCTTCCGGCGTCGTCACTTCAACCTTCATGATCGGCTCCAACAAAATCGGATGCGCCTTTTTTACGGCATCCTTCAAGGCAAAAATGCCGGCCATCTTGAACGCCAATTCACTCGAATCTACTTCGTGGAAGGTGCCATCGACAATGGCAATCTTCAGGTCCACCATCGGATATCCCGCCAGCACGCCGCCGCCGATGGCCTCGTTAATGCCGTCTTCTATGGCCGGGATATACTCTCGCGGGATGGCGCCACCCACGATTTTATTCTCAATCTCCACGCCTTTGCTCCGCCCATTGGGCTCGATGGTCACGACCGCGTGGCCGTACTGGCCGCGCCCGCCGGATTGACGGATGAATTTTCCTTCGCCTTCGGCCGATTTGGTGATGGTCTCGCGATAGGCGATTTGGGGCGCGCCGGCGCTGGCTTCTACTTTGAATTCGCGGAACAGCCGATCCCGGATGATCTCCAGGTGCAACTCGCCCATGCCGGCGATGATGAGCTGCCCAGTATCTTCATTGGTAAAACAACGGAAGGTCGGGTCTTCCTCCGCCAGCCGTTGCAAACCTTCACCCAGCTTTTCGCGATCCGCTTTGGTCTTGGGCTCCACGGCCATGGAAATAACCGGCTCCGGAAAAGTGGGCGGCTCGAGCAATACCTCAAAATCCTCGTCGCACAGCGTGTCTCCGGTGGTAATGTTCCTCAATCCAACCAAGGCAGCGATGTCGCCCGCGAAAGTTGTTCCCACCTCGATCCGCTTGTCCGCTTGTATCATCATGACGCGGCTGACGCGGTCCCGCTTGCGGGTGCGGGGATTGTAAATAATATCGCCCTTCTTGAGCTGGCCGC
>CAYIIH010000349.1:0-9069 GCA_964363225.1 uncultured Verrucomicrobiota bacterium
TGGGCGCCCCAATGTTTGGAGGGTGTCAAGGTAACCGTCCAATTCTTGTGCGTGAAGCTCTCCCACCAATCCAATTCAATAATCCGCTCGAAGCCAAGCCCCCGCGCCAAGTCTCCCATGCCCCAGGGCATGACCCCAATCTTGGAATGGGACAGTTTTCGCAGGGTCGGCCGGTGAAAATGGTCGAAGTGCGCATGGGTGAGCAGCACCAAATCGATCTTCGGCAGGTCTTCAATGCGGCAGCCGGCCCGCTTGATCCGCTTCAGCAGGAAAAGCCAATTGGCGAAGTTGGGATCAATGAGCACATTCAGGTCGCTAAATTGGGCCAGGAATGAGGCATGTCCGATCCACGTCAGGGCCACCTGGCCCGCGTTTAATTTCGGGAATTGCGGTCGCCGATGCTGGCCCGTGCGTTTGGTCACAAAAGCCTTCCAAACCATTTCGTAAAAGAACGTCCTCGGGTTGAAATGATTGCTCGGAGTCAACTCCTTAAACGAACGAGGAATGCGGCGGCGGCGGCGGCCCGCGGGGGGAGTATGGGTTGGATCGGCATTCATGCCAGGTTCTTCACCGGTGACCTAATGGCGCGTGGTTGAATAAAAAGCAAATGCACCCGTCGAAGCTACCAGAGAACGAACAACGGAACCAATATGAAAAAAGCGATGTTAACTTTAATCATTCTGGCGGTGGCCGGCGCCAGCGTTCCCTGGGCCTCGGCTGGAGACCGTGAATGGGCGACGGCCGGGAAAATTCTGACTGGGATTGTGGCCGGGACCGTGATCGCTAAAGCCATTGAGCAGCCTCCCGTCTATGTGGCTCCGCCGCCGGTGGTTTATGTCCAGCCGGCGCCGGCAGCGGTTTTTCCGCCGCCCGCAAACGTGGTTGCGCCTGCGCCGGTCTATGTGCAGCCGGCTCCCGTTTATGTCCAACCTGCGCCGATTTATGTCCAGGCCGCGCCGGTTTATTATGTGCCCGCCGCGCCGGTTCATATCGCGCCCCGTCCCTTGGTTTCCTTTCAATTCGGTTTTGGAGGGCATCATCACCATGCTCCTCGCCGTGTGATTTGCTGGTAAGTTCGTGGAGGAACCGACTGGCTCCGACCCGCCCGGTCTTGGTCTCCTGGGCCATCAGGTTCTGTCACTCACCGAGAATCGTGGCCACAACGGTGCGCCGCCGGGGTTTGACGTCGCATTCGAGGTGAAAGATTTGCTGCCACGTTCCCAGCACGAGTTGGCCGTTGCTGATGGGGACGGTTAGCGAAGGGCCGAGCAGGGTGGCCTGCAAGTGGGAGTGCCCGTTGCCGTCATGCCAGGCTTGCTCGTGGCCATAATGGCGGCTGGGCGGAATGAGTTTGTCCAGGATGTCGGGCAGGTCCTCCTGCAAACCCGGCTCGAATTCGATGGTGCCTAAGGCCGCGGTGCTGCCGACATTGAACAATTGCACGAGCCCGGTTTGGATGCGTGATTCCTCCACGATCTGCGCCACCTCGCCGGTGATGTCGTGCATGTCCCGATGACCGGATGTCTGGAGAGTGATTTGTTTTTGATAAATCATGATGGTTCTTTTTTGATCGATGCGGTGGATGCTACAAACTCAACTGAACGCGGTAAAGGCAGCCAAAGCAGTTTTCTCTTTCCTAACGCGCTTGATCAGCCGGCGAAGGAAATGTGCGCCACTGGATGACGTGATCGTCCTGGAAAACAACCTCGGCCCGCACGTAGGTCCGGGCACAGGGAAGAACCCGGTGGTCATAAGTGCCCCAGCCATAGCGGTTTGGCGTGTAAGACCAATACGGTATGCTCTCGACCCAGGAGCCGTAGTAAATCCAGGTGCTGATCAAGCGATTTGAGGATTCGTCAGTCAGAATCTTTGATGGGCGCCCCCAGGCAATGAAGACAGCGTTGGTATTCATCCCAACTTTGATCTGCCCCTGATCCACCAGCTTCCAGACTTCCGGCGAGAAAGCGTTGTAGGCGATGATGTTTTGCGCCTTTCGAGTTTGAATCGTGGAAGTCGCGCACCCCGCCAGGAGGAGCAGTCCAGTTAAAATCGTTGCCTCAAAAAAGTGCATAACATCTTTTCCGGTCGCCTTTTCAAATATACTCAAATGGCAACGGCTTGCCTGGCCAATTTCGATGAAGGTATCCGTCTGAGGCCCGGCGCGGGCTCCAGGTGATTCTACGATTGAAAAGAGCGCTGATTGGGAGATGCTATTCGTCAATTATGAAACCGGTTGTCATTGAATATTGCCATGTGTGAGGGTCTTTCGCCAAGTAGGCGAACCCGCCCGGCGCCTTTCCTGAGTTCAAGAACCGAATGATGCGCGAAAAAACTTCATCCGTGCAAGCGGCCTGGGATCCGCCCCTGTGGATGCTCGATCCCAAGCTGGTTTTTCTCAACCACGGCTCCTTTGGCAGTTGCCCGCGTCCGGTGCTGGAGTTTCAACAGGAAATTCGAGACCGGTTCGAGCGGCAACCGGTTCTGTTTTTCGTCCGCGACCTGGAAGCTCTCCTCGATCAGGCCCGAGGCGCTTTGGCCCAATTCCTGGGTGCCGAGGCCGGCGACCTCGTGTTTGTCCCCAACGCGACCGCCGGTGTCAACACGGTTTTGCGTTCACTGCGCTTCGACCCCGGCGACGAATTGTTGGTCACAAACCACGAGTACAATGCCTGCCGCAATGCCCTGGACTTTGTCGCCGAACAGTCGGGCGCCCGTGTGGTCGCCGCCCACATTCCATTTCCACTGCAAAACGAAGGCCAAATTATTGACGCTGTGATGTCTGCCGTGACACCGCGCACGCGGCTGGCGCTCCTGGACCACGTCACCAGCCAGACCGGTTTGATCCTTCCCCTACCCCGGCTGGTGAGAGGGCTGGCCGAACGCGGCATTGACACGCTGGTCGATGGCGCGCACGCGCCCGGCATGATGCCGCTCCATCTGCGGCAGCTCGGCGCCGCCTACTACACCGGCAACTGTCACAAGTGGCTTTGCGCGCCGAAAGGCGCGGGATTCCTCCATGTCCGGCGCGACCGGCAAGAGCTCATCCGTCCGCTCGCCATCAGTCATGGCGCCAATTCGCCGCGGACGGATCGTTCGCGGTTCCAGATCGAGTTCGGCTGGACCGGCACTTGGGACCCGTCGGCCTGCCTGAGCGTTCCTGAAGCACTGCGGTTTGTCGGTTCGCTCTTGCCGGAAGGCTGGCCCGAAATCATGCAACGCAACCGGGAACTGGCTTTGGCAGCGAGAAAAGTCCTTGGCGAAGCATTGCGCATCGAGTTGCCCTGCCCGGATGAATTCATCGGATCACTGGCGTCGTTTCCCCTGCCTGACGCGACCGGCCAACAGCCGCCGACTTCGCCGCTTTATGCCGACCCGCTCCAGGACAAGCTGCGCTTGGAGTTCGGCATTGAAGTTCCAGTGATTCCGTGGCCTGCCCCACCCCAGCGATTGCTCCGCGTCTCCGCCCAGCTCTACAACTCCCTGGACCAATATCGGCTCCTGGCGGAGGCGCTGAGAAAAGCGCTGGCCTGAGCACTCACGACCAGGGCTCACTTCCGCCTTACTTGCGCTTGACCGCGGCTGGCCGGCGGGCACAAATAGCCGGGTGACATTTCTTCAACACTCCCTGAATGGCCCCTCCCGTCTGCTTTGTCCTGGCTTGAACTTAGTGCCCTCTCTTTTGAGTTCGTTGCTCGCCCTGGCGCTTTTCACCGGCTGCAAAACCGCTCCCAAGCCCGGCGTGCTGGCGCCGCGAAAAGGGGATGAAATCGTTGTCGCCGGCCAGTTCGTGCATACCGGCACGCCGGTGGTGCTCTGGCTGGACCCCGGCGGCTACGACGCCTATCGCGTGGAGCGGCGCTTCAGTCCGATTGAGCAATCCTCCTGGGAAACTTCCAAGGTCGCGGTCGCCGCCCTCTCCAGTCCGAACCGGTATGGCGTGCGCCACGGCCCGCTGACCGACCCACAGATCGATCGCGTGCGCGGCGGCGGCTGGGACCTGCCGCTGTTGCAGGAGGTGGTGGACCAGTTTGTCATTCATTTCGACGCCTGTGGCACCAGCCGGCAATGCTTCAAGGTCTTGCATGACGTGCGCTGTCTGAGCGTGCATTTCATGCTCGACCTCGACGGCACCATTTACCAAACGCTCGACCTGAAGGAGCGGGCTTGGCACGCCACGACCTCCAACACGCGGTCCATCGGCATTGAAATCGCCAACATTGGCGCCTACGCCGTCGGCCGAAAGAATCCGTTTGACGAATGGTACTCGGCCGATTCGCGCGGACAAACCCGCATCACTGTCCCGGCCCGCTTTGGCGAAAGTGGCCTCCGCACCGCCGGTTTCGTTGCCCGGCCCGTGCGCCCGGAGCCGGTGACCGGACGCATTCAGGGCACGGAACTATTGCAGTACGACCTGACGCCGGAGCAGTACCAGGCCCTGATCAAACTCACCGCCGCGTTGTGCAGGACCTTTCCGAAATTGAAATGTGATTATCCGCGCGATCCGTCGGGAAACCTCATTTTGCGCAAGCTGCCTGACGATGAACTCAACCGTTACCAGGGTCTGCTCGGCCATTTTCACATTCAGACCAACAAGGTGGACCCCGGCCCGGCATTTCAGTGGGATCACCTCGTGAGCAAGGCCCGCAAGTGGTTGCGCAAATGACGGAGGTTTGACCTTGGTTTCAGATGCCAGTTTCTGCAACATGAGTCCCGGCACAATAACCTTGAATTTGGCAGAGGCCGGAATAAGGATGGGATCAACAATTCAACCCAAAATGAACACATTACTCTGTGGCCAGCGGATGATTCTCACTGTTTTCTGCGTTCTCCTGGTCATCCCCTTCGGCTCGAAGCTGGGCCTCGCCGCCGACAGCGACGCCGTGGCCGGGCGCCGGCTGCTCTATGTCGCCACACCGGGCATCCGCAATTATCTCGAGTATGGCGGCCACGGCGTTCTGGTCTTCGACATCGACCGGGGACATCGGTTCGTGCGGCGCATCCCGTCGGCCGGGCTGGATGAGAAGGGCCAGCCGTTGAACGTCAAAGGCCTCTGCGCCAGCCCCGCCACAAAACGATTTTACGTCAGCACGATCAAGACGCTGATCTGTTTCGATCTCGTGACCGACAAACTGCTCTGGGAGAAAGCGTACGAAGGCGGCTGTGATCGCATGTCGATCTCGCCGGATGGGAAAGTGATTTACCTGCCGTCACTGGAAAAGGAACATTGGCACGTCGTCGATGCCCTCACCGGCGATGTGATCAAGAAGATCGTGACCCACTCCGGCGCGCACAACACCATCGTCGGCCTCGATGGCCAGCACGCTTATCTGGCCGGCCTCAAATCGCCGGTCCTCAGAGTGGCCGGCGCGCAGACCCACACCGTGATCCGTGAAGTCGGTCCGTTCGGCAATGTCATTCGCCCGTTCACCGTCAACGGACGGGGGACACTCTGCTTCGTGAACGTGAATGACCTGCTCGGCTTCGAGACCGGCGACCTGATCACCGGCCAGATGCTCCACCGCGTCGAGGTGCAAGGATTTAGCAAAGGACCCACCAAGCGGCATGGCTGTCCCAGTCACGGCATTGGCCTGACGCCGGATGAAAAGGAGCTTTGGCTGACCGACGCCGCCAACAGCCGGATGCACATTTTCGAGGTCAGCGCGCTCGGTTCTGTGGCGGCCCATGCGACCGTGGCGCCGCCCAAACAGATCGCAAGCATTGCCGTGCGGGATCAGCCGGGCTGGGTCACGTTCAGCCTCGATGGGCGCTATGCGTATCCGTCCACCGGCGACGTGATCGAAACTGCGAGCCGCAAAATTGTCGCCGGGTTGAAGGACGAGAAAGGGGCCGAGGTGCAGAGCGAAAAGCTGCTGGAGATCGATTTCAAGGGCGATCAACCGGTCCGCGCGGGTGACCAGTTTGGCCTCGGGCGCGTAATCAGGCCGTAGCTGCCGCATTAGAGCGGGCGGCAATCGCATGAATTGTTTGGACCATTTATGAATGCGAATCATTCCTTTTCTCGACGAGAATTCCTTCAGACTTCAGCGTTAGCCGGCGCGGCGGCGGCTTGGAGCGATTTGAATTGGGGGCCGGCACACGCGGCCGAGGCCGAAGCCGGCACGCCAGGCTGGTTTGATCGTCCCATGCGCTGGGCACAACTCACCTTGGTCGAAGATGATCCCGGCAAATTCGACGTGAAGTTCTGGCTCGATTATTTCAAGCGCACTCATTCGGATGCGGTTTGCCTGAGCGCGGGCGGCTGCGTGGCTTATTATCCGACGAAGGTTCCGCTGCACCACCGCAGTGCCTGGCTGGGCCGCACCGATCCGTTCGGCGAGCTGGTGGCCGGCTGCCGGAAGCTGGGCATGATCGTCATCGCGCGCACGGACCCTCACGCCACTTACCAGGACGTGTACGACGCGCATCCGGACTGGATCGCGGTCGATGCCGAAGGCAAAAAACGCCGGCACTGGGCTTCGCCGGAGATGTGGGTCACCTGCGGCCTCGGCCCTTACAACTTCGAGTTCATGACCGCAGTGAAAAAGGAGATCATGTCGCTTTACGGGGTGGACGGCATCTTCATCAATCGCTGGGATGGCTCCGGGATGTGCTATTGCGAACATTGCCAGCGCCATTTCAAGGCGGCTTGCGGCCTGGAACTGCCGCGCACTAACGATCCGCTGGACCCGGCCCGGCGGAATTACATTTTGTGGCGGCAGCAGCGCTTGTTCGACCTGTGGCGTTTGTGGGACGCAGAAGTGCGCAAGATCAATCCTCAGGCTTGCGTCATTCCCAACACCGGCGGCGGCGCGCTCAGCTCGCTGGACATGAAGAAAATCGGCGAATTGGCTGAAATCCTCTTTGCCGATCGCCAGGCTCGGCGCGGGTTGGCTGTGCCTTGGGCCAATGGAAAGAACGGCAAGGAGTACCGCGCGACCATGGGACGAAAACCGATTGGCGGCATCTTCAGCGTGGGGCTTGAGGAGCCGTATCGCTGGAAAGATTCGGTGCAGAACGCCGCCGAAATTCGCATCTGGGCCCTGGACGGCATCGCCAACGGCCTGCGGCCCTGGTTCACGAAATTCTCAGGCACGGTTCACGACCATCGCTGGTTCAAAGGAGTGGAGGAGCTTTACCAGTGGCATCATCGCGCCGAGAAATATCTCCGCAACGAAAAGCCGCTGGCGCGCGTGGCCATGGTCTATTCGCAGCAAACCGCCTGGTTTTATGGCGGAACGCGCGCCGGGCCAAAGGTCGAAGACCACACCTCGGGCTTTTACCACGCGCTGATCGAAGCGCGCATTCCGTTTGAGATGGTCCACGACCGGCTTTTGGATGCGGAGCACATTGGCCAGTTCAAGACGCTGATTTTGCCGAATATTGCCGCGCTCTCGAATGAACAATGTGAACAGCTTCGGCAATTTGTGAGACGCGGAGGGAGCCTTGTTGCCACGTATGAGACCTCTCTTTATGACGAATGGGGCGTGCGCCGGTCGAACTTTGGCCTGGCGGACCTTCTGGGCGTGTCGTTCGGCGGTCGCATGGAGGGGCCGATGCAAAACTCCTATTTGCGGCTGGAAACGGACCCAGCCACCGGCCGGCGCCACCCCGTCCTGGCCGGACTCGAAGAGGCGCCTCGCATTATCAACGGTGTGTGGCGAGTCGAAGTGAAAGCGACGGAGCGCTTCGCCAATCCACCTCTTACTCTCATTCCGTCTTATCCCGATTTGCCGATGGAAATGGTCTATCCGCGCGTGGCGAAGACGGATATTCCCCAAGTCTATCTGCGCGAATTCGACGCCGTGGGAGCCGGCGCCGGGAGCCTTGGTTCAAATTCGGAATTCGGAATTCGGAATTCGGAATTCAAGCCGGGCGCCTCCCGTGCCCGTTCGGTCTATTTTCCTTGGGACATCGATCGAGTTTTTTGGGAAGTGCTGTGTGTGGATCACGGCCAGTTGCTCCGCAATGCCGTGGACTGGGCCACGAACGAGGAAAAGCCGGCCACGGTCACCGGACCGGGAGTGCTGGACGTCACCGTGTGGCAACAGAAGCAATCAATGACGGTGCACTTGGTCAATTTGACCAATCCGATGATGATGAAAGGGCCGTTCCGCGAATTCCTGCCGGTAGGCGAGCAAAAAGTCCGCGTGCGCCTTCCCGGCGGGAAAAAGGCGAAAAAAGTTCAACTGCTGGTGAGCGGAAAGCCGGCGCGCGTCAGCGAGGAGCCCGGCGCCATCACGGTGATGGTCCCGTCAATCCTGGATCACGAAGTGGTGGCCGTTGATCTTTAAGGCGGGGCTGTGCTGATCACCTGCCAGGTCGCCCGAGCGTATTGCGCACGTAGGCGATGTAATTCCGGGAGACCAGACCCAATTGCCAATGCCGGGTCGAGCGGGCCAACTGGCCGAAAATCGCGTCGAACTCGGCTTGGCTCAGAGCGTAAATGCCCAACGTGAGAGCGGCGATCTGCCAAACGGCATCATGCACTGGGCCGAGGCTCTTGCCGTCTGGCCGCCGACGGAGCGTGGCAAAAATCTCCTCCAACTCCTTGTCAGTCAGATCGCCATGCACGTCGCACACCATCAGGACATGTTTTTCAATCGTATAGAAAAAACAGCAGTACTCCGGCGGATAATGATTAATATCGGGCGGCGGCGTCCGGTCTCCTCGGAACAGTTCCCGGAGCGACGGCACGCGCCACTCAGCCAGCCTTTTTCCATCATGCAGGAGGATCAGATGCCGATCCTCGATCTTGATTCTTTCCCTGCTGTTCTCCCCAGGGAGTGCCACCGTCAAATGCTGGCCATCCACGCCCGCCGCCGTGACGACTTCGCGCAAGGAAGGGCTGAGATCGATGGGCGGCTCAAACGATGGAGTTGGCTTCTTCATAGCATTGTCATGGCAGCGCGATCATGTTCGGAACATTTGAATTGTCAATATCATCGGACCACATTTCTTTGAGGCAGGAGAAAATGCCCCGAGGCAAGTCTTCGCGCCTTGGACTCCTGAACCCGTACAGGGCGGTAGGGCGCGTCACTCCGTGCGCGCCGTCCGGATGACAGGCTCGAT
>CAYIIH010000350.1:0-9004 GCA_964363225.1 uncultured Verrucomicrobiota bacterium
CAGGGAGTGACGCTATCCAGTCAGAAAGTATTGCTCACTGGCTGAGAGCCTGTTTTGGAAACTCTCCGGAAGCGCCGCGTGAGGGCACGCGGCCTACAAATCTCCTCCGAAAGGACGCTTTCCTGTAGGCCCGGTCCCCCGACCGGGCGAGTTTTCAAACAGGCTCTGAGACGCGTGGAACCAATCACCTCATTCACTCCGGCTCAACAGTTCGTAATAGCGTCGCACCTTCTCCGCAAATTTCGGCGGCACGGGATCGCGGTCGATAGGGAGCAGCGCATCCTTGGTTTCGCGGCGGGCCAATTCCTCGGCCACCCGGCTGCGGACTTCCACGAGCGGCTTGACGATTTGCGATTGGATCAGCGGCCATTGCGGCTCCTTGCTATGCCGCTTGAATTCGGCCCGCATCGAGCGGGCTTGCTCGCGGACGCGGGCAATCTCATTGCGCAATTCCTGGATATCGAGCATCTCCTCGACATCCCGCAGCCGGTCCGACCATTGCGCATAATCGGTCCCCGTGATCGGCCCTGCCAAATCGTTCGGGCCGCCGCCCAAGCCCCGGTCAAAGAAATTCCCGCCCGAGCGTTGCCCGGAAGGTGAGCGGTCCCCACCCCGAGGCCCGCGTGCGCCGGCGCCGGCTTGCTGGCCCGAACCGCCCGGCGATGAAGCCGAAGCCTGTTGTGAGGAGTCAGCTTGATTTGGCGGGCGCTGACCACCTTGTCCACTGCCGGACTGTGAACCTTTCTGCTGTGAAGGCTGGCCGGACGAAGAACCGGCTTGGGAAGCGGTCGGGTCCTGCGAGTTCCGGGCTTGCGAACCTGCGCCTGGCTGCGATTGGCCCGGCGAGTTCGCCTGGCCTTGCCTTTGACCGGAATTGCCCGGTCGATCGCCGTTCCGATCAGACGATCCCTGTGGAGTTTGCCGGCCTGATTGCTCTTCGCCCCCGGCCTGGGCCAGGCGCTGTTCCTCACTTTGGGCGGCGCCGGCTTGGCTCCGGGACGCCCGGCCGCCTTGCCCTTGGCCTTGCTCCGAATCTTTTTGAGACTGCTCCGAAGCGAGCGCGGGGTTGGCTTGGGCCATTTCCCTTTCCACCTGTTCGGCCAGGTCGGTGAGTTCCTTGCGCGCCAAGCGGAGCGCTTCGATGTCGTCGCCCAACACGCTCTCGGCGGCGCGCTCCACCCCGCGCTTCAGTTCGTCAATGCTTTGGCGGGCGCGTTCCTCGAACTGGCCGGCTTGCGGATAAAAGCTGCGGCGCAACAGTTCCGTTGTAAAATCGAGCGATTTTTCGGTGTCATCCTGGGCGTTTTTGCGGAGGGTGTCGTACAGTTGTTTCGAGAGGAGCGGCTCGGCGGTCTCGGCCTGTTCGGTGACCTGGCGCATGTTCTGGCGCAACTCGACCAGGTTGGTTTTTTGCAGTTGGAGCTGCTCGAGGAGCGGTTTCGTTTCGCCGGCATCGCTCAACGTCTTGCGTTTGGGTTGGGCGAGTTCCTCGATTTTTTGGCCGATCTCTTCCTGGTTGCGGGCCAATTGACGGGCCTCGGACCGCATCTGGCGCATTTCTTCCGCGAATTGGCTGGAAGTCTTTTTGCGGAAATCATCGCGGAGTTGTTGCAGATCGCGCTGGGCGCGGGTGCCGCTGGCCAGCGCTTGCGAGGCTGCGCCCTGATCGAGTTCGCGCGCGGCCCGCTGCACTTCGGAGCGGGTTTGTTCCAGTTGCCGGCGGGATTCGGCCATGCTGGATTGGTTTTGTGGCTGATTCATGCGTTGGGCCAATTCATCGACATCGCGCAAAACCTCCTGTTCTTCATCCCGAAGCCGTTTGAGCTGCCGCCGCAAGGCTTCGCGTTCCTCGTCGGTCTTGGCTTCCTGGAGCGCCGTTTGGAGTTCATTGAGCCGTTCGTTCAGGTCTTGCTGGCGGCGGGCCAGTTCCTTGAGCCGGTTCAGCACTTGCAGTTGCTCGCGTTGCTCGCCGGTCTGGGGCGGAGCGGCCTGGCGCTGCGTTTCGTAGCGTTTGGCCTGTTCCTTGAGTTCGAGCTGATCGAGCTGGCGCTGGGCGCGCTGCCCGCCGCCGCCGCTGCTGCGATTGCGTCCGCGTGAAACCTGGTGTTCGCGCGCCTGGAGTTTGAGCAGGGCCTGGTAAGCGGATTGCTCGGCAGCCACCGCGGGTGGGAGGGGGGCGGCCAGGTTCTTGTCGGCGGCTTCGCGCAAATGATCGAGGGCCTGGTTCATGGCCTTTTCCACCGGTTCAATCAGCGAAAGCAAACGCGGGTCTTCGAGGCGTTCCTTCAATGCGTCCGCCTGTTTGAGGGCTTGTTCCTGAGATTGTTTGATAACGTCGGCGTCTTTCTTGAAGCCGGGCGAAGGTTTGGCGCCGGTTTCCTGCCGCTGCAATTTCCAGGTCGCGCTGATGATTTGCTTTTGCAGTTCAGCCAGCTTTTCGCTCTGGCTCGAAGGCTGGCCTTGGGATTGAGATTCACTTTCGGACTGTTCCGGGCCTTCGCGGAAGATTTCCTCGAACGGACGGACTTCGGCAAAGTACATATCGCTCGAGGTGCGGCGCGCCTGGCCATCGGGCCCCGTGTCATCCGCCCAGACATAATAGCTGACCAGTTGGTCGGGCTGCGCGGAAAGTCCTTCCATGGGGAGCAGGTGATGGAACGGGCGCTTTTCCAGCCCGCTGTTGGTCTGGCTGAGGTCCACGAAGGCCGGTGTTTGGCCGGCCAGGGAATAAGCCAGCCCATAAGCGCGCAGGCCAAAGTCATCCCAGGCTTCGGCTCGGAAAGCGATTTCCTCGAGCGGCGAGACCCGCTGATCGCCGCGCGGAGAGGCGAGCTTGAGTTCCGGGGCGCGATTCTTCAAAACATCAAACACGAATTGAGCCGGGACCTTGTTGGTGCGGCCGTCGGCATCGACCAGGACGAGTTCGTAGGATTTGCTGCTTTCGAGCGCGAATTGATTCAGAGACAACCTCGGCTGGGCCGGATCGGGCGCCAGCGGGACGACCGATTTATCCTTGGCCACCAGCTTGGCGGAGGCGACCGGTTTATTGAGCTGCAGCGACAGGTCCAGGAGCGATCCTTCCACGGCGCTGACGCGGCGGGTGTCTTCTATCTTCTTTTGGGCCAGGCCCGTGTAATCGGGAAAGGTGAGGTGCGCATCGGCCCGTTCCAGCCGCGGGTAGTCAAAGACGCGAATCTTGAAATCGCGGGTGCGCTGGCCGGCATACTCGATATGATAAATCAAATCGGCATTGACCTCCGGAATGGTGCCGCCGAAGACCGGGTCGTTGAGATTCTTCGCCAGCGGTACTTGCTGGTTTTGGCCGAGGGACGAGGTTGCCACCAAGGCTGCTTCCGCCGGCAACCACCCGCTAAATCGCGCCAGCACCACCAATCCGCTGCCCCGTTCGATGGTGGCGTCGCCCGGAGTCACGGTGACGCCCCAGGCGCCGCCCAGGATGGGTCTGACAGCGTGCGCGGTCGCGGACGGCAGGTGCGCCAGGACAAAAACCAACAAACCCAGCGCCGCCAGTTGAGCGCATTGCATCCCTGCGAGACGGCCTGCTGAAATGGCGTCAATCCATGAATGTTTTGCGCTTTCGGCAATGGCTTGGCGGATGACGCGCTCCTGCAAGTAGCCGAGCTGCCCGGTTTTGGAGTCGGCTTCTTGTTGCACTGCGGTGAGAAGCAGGGCGTGCAGTTCCGGATGCCGCTCTTCGATCCGGCGCGCGATCTGACGGAAATCCGGCTCCCATTGGCGGCTGCGCCACCAAACCAGGAGGGCGGCTGCCCCGGCCCCGGCGCCCAGCAAGGGCAGAGCCAGAGGGGGGATCCACCCGGTCAACCGGTGCAGGAGAATCAACCCAAGGCCAGCCAGAGCTGCCGCACCCCAGCATTGAGCCAGCCGCCGGCCAAGCTGCATAAGCCGGCGTCGGCGCGAGATCGGCTCCAGGTGCAGTTTAAGAAGAGGCTCGATCATGGCTGGGTTTTGAGAATTTCTTTCTTTATCTACACTGCATTGGAGAAAAAGCAAACGCAGAACTGTGCCGTGAATTTACACACTCCCATGAACCTCGATTTAGGAACGCGGCCTTCAGGCTGCAGAACCATAGGCACTTCAACGCGCTGCAGCCTGAAGGCTGCGTTCCTATCACCAATCCGGTTCATGGGCGCAATGCGCGGCAAAAAGCCGTGGAGGCTACCCATGAATGCGCTCAGAGTGCTTCATTTAACGGCGGCGCGTTCAGAGGGAGAGCGTCGGCGCCGGCTGCCGGCGGGAGAGCCAGCCGGCCAGCACGGTTTCCAGCAGCAGCAGCAGCGCTGCGGCCACCATCAACCAGCGCCAGAGCTTCTGTTGGTTTTCCAGTTCAGCGGCCAGGAGATGCTGCCGCCGTTTTTCGGACAACTGCGGTTTGGCAGCGGCGGCGTGCTTCAAGGGCAGGCCGAGCCGTTCCAATTCTTCCAGGGTCAAAGGCGTCGTCTTGCTTTCTTCCGGGGCCAGATTGACGGCGAGGCGGAAGGGAGCTGGCGCGGAAGTCACGCTGTAAATGCCGGGCAAGTCCGTTTCCGAAAAGCGGTCTGGCGGCGTGGGTTGGACTTGCGAGCCATCGGGCTTGCGAATGATGAGGGGCCGGGCCGGGCCGGGCGATTCAGTATGGAAGGTGACCGCATCGCCAACGTTGTATTGGGCGAGTTGAGTCTTGATCGCGCCGCTCTGTTCGAGGATGGAATAGAGCAAGGGCACGAATTTGGAGGACAAGGCCAGTTGGCTGTCAGCCGGGTGCCAGCCGGAGGTCAGCACCAGCACGGCGCCTTTCCCCGCCGGAATATGCACGAGGGCGGCGTCTCGGTTGTCAAAACGGGCCAGGACGCGGGCCCCGGGAATCCCGTCAACGTCCAGCCGGCGATGTTTCCAGAAGTGAATCTTGGTGAAATCGCTGAACCGCGGGTCGGCAAATGGGGCAAAGAGCGGGTGTTGAAAATCAATTTCGCCCAGCATGGAATAGTTGGCGATGGCGGCTTCCTCGACCGGCAAGTTGTTCGTGCCGATCAGCCGCGACAACGTTTGCGCCACCGGCAAATCTTTCAGGGCAAAAAAGACGGTTTTGCCGCCGGCCAAGCCCTGTTGGACCTCCTTGAGACGGTCTTCGGGCAGGGCATCGGTCACGATCATCAACCGGGCCTCCGGTCCATTGGTTTGGCCGGGCGGCGTGCTGGCCGAGGGCGAAAGGATTTGCACGTTCTGGCGGCGGGTTTGCTGGAAGGCCCGCTTCAGGTAATAGAGCGGCTGCGCCGCATCCTTTTCCGAATCCGCCCCAAGATAGAGCACCTGAATGACCTCGGCTTTGGGCGGGACCACGTGCACGGTGTTGTCAAAATCGTGGTCGTCGCCGGTGAGGGCCAGTTGCTCTGCCGGCAGGTCGGGCGGCGGTTTGGGGGCGGGCACAATGCGGCTTTGGCCGGGGGGCACGTACACCGCGACGGGGGCGCCGGAAAACCCTTTGTCGCCCGGTCGAACCCAGCCGATCTGGAATTGCTCGCGTTTGGAGTCGGCCGAATTGCTGACGCGCAACCGGGGGAGAGGCGCGTCGGCCGCCTGGTCCCAGTCCTCGCGCTCGGTCACGAGCTGGAGTCCGGCGTTGGTGGGGCGTTTGGCTTTGAGCGGTTCGATGATCAGTTCGAGGCCGCGGGGCCATTCGTAGCCCTGCAATCCTTCCAAGCGGCTGCCGTCCTGGAGGTCGGTGATCAGCACAATCTGCCGCAGGACCTGCTGGGACTGGGCGTCACTTTTGTTGTCTTCGAGCATTTCCGCCGCGCGGGTCAAAGCGTTGCCCAGGTGCGTGGAGGCCCAGCCGGGCGTGATTTCAGCCAGCCGCTGCAGGGCCAGGGGCACACGCTCGTTCTCCGCCAGGGAAGACCATTGATCGAAACTGACCAAAGGCCGGACCTGCCGGTCGAAGGCCAGCAACGCCACGGAATCTGCCGGAGAACTCTTGCGCAAGAACTCCTCGGCTTTGGCGCGGGCTTCCGGCCACAGTTGATCGCGGCGCATGCTGGCGCTGGTGTCCACCAGGATGATCCGCTTGATTTGGCGGCCGGGTTCCAGGCGGGCGGAGACCGGTTTCTGCAGGTAAGGACGGGCAAAACCGAGGGCCAGCAGGCAGAGGACGAGACAGCGGAGCAGGAGGAGAAAGAGGTTTTCCAGGCGGCTGCGCTTGGTGACGCGCGGCGGGGTGGGCATGAGAAACATCAGGGAACTGAAGGGCAGTTTCTCACGGGCCGTCCGCCGGATCAGATGAAAGAAAACCGGCAGAGCGACGGCGAGGGCGCCAAAGAGGAAGAGGGGCGCCAGGAAGTTCATCTGATTTTTCTCCCGCGTTTGCTCCGCTCGCGCAGGAAATCGAACAACGCCAGTTCCAGTGGCCGGTCTGTGGCGAGGCGGTGGTAACCGATGCCGAGTTTCTGGCAGGTGAATTGAGCGCGGGCGTTGTGGGCGGTTAGTTTCTTAAGGTATTCTTTGCGGGCGGCGGCGGGATCGATATAGAGGTCGCGGTCGGACTCGAGGTCGTGAAACAAGACGGCTTTGTCAAAACGGAAGTTGAGTTCCGCCGGATCGAGCAGGTGGAAGAGCAACACCTCGTGTCCGGAGGCGGTCAAAGAGAGGAGGTTCTTCTCCAGGGTCTCGAGGGGGGCCAGCAAGTCCGAGATCAACAGCATCAATCCGCGTTTGTTGACCATTTCCACGATCCGTTTGAGGGGGGCGGCCAGGTCGGTGGCGCCGCCGCCGGCGGGTTTCTCGAGAGCGAGCATAAGATGCCGCAAATGGCCGGTGCGATGGCGCGCGGGCAGGTACTCGCGGATTTGTTCGTCAAAAGTCAGCAGGCCGACGGCATCCCCTTGCAGGTAAAGAAAATAGGCAAAAGTCGCTGCCAAAGTGTTGGCGTAGTGCGCTTTGGTGTAGGGGAGGGAGCCGTAGCCCATGGAACGGCTGTTATCGACGAGCAGATGGCAGCGGAGGTTGGTTTCGTCCTCGAACTTCTTGATGTAATAGCGGTCGCTGCGGGCATAGAGCCGCCAGTCGAGGTAACGCGGGTCGTCGCCCGGCACATATTGGCGATACTCGCTAAACTCGACGGAAAAGCCGTGGTAAGGACTCCGGTGCAGCCCATTCCAAAAGCCTTCGACCACGACCTTAGCCCGCATTTCCAGGTTCTTGATGGCCATCAACGCTTGGGGGTCGATCAAGTGGCCGGATTGAGCGGTATTGGGTCGTGAGACCTGGCCCGCACTTGGTGTGGGAATGGTTTGGGTCAAATCAACTTCCATTCCTTGAGCACGGTCAGGAGCGGCGGCAGCGGTTCCTGCCAAAGCCAGTTCACCTTGAGCCACAAACCAGCGAGTTCGCGGCTGCGGTAATTGCCCTCGGCATCCGGAGACGCCAGGCGGTAAATGCCATCTTCGCCGAGTTGATAAAACTCGGCTTGCTTGCGCTGCGGATCGATGAGCCAGTATTCAGGCACGCCCCCTTGTTCGTATTCGTAGAATTTTTCGCCGCGGTCCACCGCCCGGCTGCCTGGACTGATCACTTCGACCACGAGATCGGCAGGACCGTCAAGGTAAAGACGTTGCAGGCGCCCCAGGTTCTTGTTGGCTACGAATAAAATGTCCGGGGCGCGTCCCGGCAGTGCGGGGCCGGTTTTCATCTGGAACGGATCGTACAAGACGCGACCCAGGTGGTGTTCCTCCACGTAAGACTTGACTAATGTGAGCAGAAACAAGCTCACATTCGAATGCTCCATGGTGATCGGACTCATGAGCACCACCTTTCCATCGACCCACTCGACATGCTGGTTTTCGCCGTCCCATCGAAGGAATTCCTCGTAAGTCATCTTCGCGGGTGGCGAAGTGGCAGCGACCGGCATTTCGGTTAACGTTTCCTGTGCCATGCGACTGTTTTCACTTTAGGTCAAAACCGGGAGCCGGCAAGTTGAAAGCTGGACTTTAGGTCGGACCGCGGACGGTCCCCGTTCGCAGTGGCCACCACAGCACCAGAGGCGAGCCGATTCCCGGCGCCCTTGCCAATTTGGTGCTGCTGGGGACAGGGAGCGTCCGCGGTGTCCACTATCGTCTTAACCGTCTCTATGCAAGCAAGCAAAGCCGGAAAGAAACCGCAGAGGCGCGATGGACGCGGAGAAGAATGAGTTTCGGCTCGGTCGGAAACCATTCACCCTTCCGTGACCGAATCTGATTTGGTTCTTCTTCGATTCTCTCGGCGTTCATCGCGTCTCTGCGGTTCAATTGGCCGCGCTCGAATTGCATAGTCACGGGCTAGCTCCACCGCGCTATCATCATCTTCCGGCGGGAGATACACTGATTCCCTTGACCGTTTCCAGGAGCCGCTGGATGACGTTCTCGACGGTGATCCCTTCGGCTTCGGCCCGGTAATTGATGAGAATGCGATGACGCAAGGTCGGGCAGGCCAGTGTTTGGATGTCTTCTGCCGTGACGTGGGCGCGTCCGTGCAGGAGCGCTCTGGCTTTGGCCCCCAGCACGAGGTACTGCCCGGCCCGCAAACCGCCGCCCCAACTGACCCATTGATTGATGAAATCGGGCGAGTTCTTTTGATGGGGCCGTGAGGCTGCGGCCAGGCGGACCGCATAACGGGCCACCTCCTCGGCGATGGGCACTCGCCGCACGACTTCGTGGAAGCGCAGGACGTCCTCTCCGCTGAAGAGCGTTTGGATCGGTTCCGGCTGGCGTGCCGTGGTTTGAGTGACGACCATCACCTCCTCATCTTCCGGCAAATAATCAATGACCACATTGAACATGAACCGGTCCAATTGGGCTTCGGGCAGCGGGTAGGTGCCTTCCATTTCAATCGGGTTTTGCGTGGCCAAAACGAAAAACGGCTCGGGCAACGGATAGCGCACTCCGGCGGCGGTGACTTGATGCTCCTGCATGCCTTCGAGCAAGGCGGCCTGGGTCTTGGGCGGCGTGCGGTTGAT
>CAYIIH010000351.1:0-8965 GCA_964363225.1 uncultured Verrucomicrobiota bacterium
TGGTTAGCTTAACTCCTTTCCCTTTGGCGTATTTGGCGTATTTCGCGGTTTGAATCGGCGGGATTACCAGGCTTCAAGAGGACTCTTACCCTCCCGATGTGGCATTCAAAACCTGGGACGGCCAGACTCCCGTCGAGCCGTGATCCTTGTGCCGCGACGGAACTCAGATGAATCTGATGGTTATCTCGTTCTTCACCCGGTCGAAGTCTTGGTCCTGGGTCGCAATGGCCAGGCCCTTCTCCTGAGCCACGCAGAATTGATAGGCGTCGTCGAAATCGAGGCGGAAGTTCAAGTGAGCTGTAATTACATCCTCATACTTGTTGTCGCTGAGGCCTATGATCTCAAGGTTTGGAAGCGAATCGTTGACGAAATCTCGGAAGACCTCGAGGGAGTTCTGTCGGAACAGCCGAACGCCAATCGAGTGCAGTGAAAAATCAGAAATGGACAGCTCGCCGAGGTTTTCTTGCAGGAACCGTTTGCACTTTTCCTTGGCAGCCTGGCGCAGCAGGATTTCCAGAAAAATATTTGTGTCCGCCAGATAACTCATCGCAACTCATTGATTGCGTGCTGCAACTCGACGGCGGTGTATTTGTCTTTCAAATCCTCCAGACCGCCTTCCCAATTGAACTTGAAGCCCGGCCTTTGCCTGCTTTTCCTCGCAGGACGCGATTGCTGGGTTAAGAAGTCAATGAAAACCTCAACCTGCTTCTGCGCGGTCGGCGGCAAGGCCTGAAATTTGGCCACTAACGTTTCGGTGCTCATATTGGGAAAAAGCTAGTCGCTTGCGCGGATTATTTCAATGGCTGAATGGCCACTCTGCCGCAGCTAATGGGGAATTACGGAACTGGGACGGCCAGACTCCCGTCGAGCCGTGACTCCGGTGCCGCGATCCATCAGCCAGGCAATGATATCAGGGTTCGACGGAGTCTCACCCTCCCTGATCATCATTTTCCTGTCATCTTCCCCGTGCGGTGTGAGCAGGTAAAAGCATGGGTGCCCAAGCCATGATTCTAAAAAGAGCAATTCAACCGCAGATAAACGCAGATGAACGCAGATACAAACGAGTTGAATACCGGCAAGGATTCACCTCCTGGGTGAGCACTGCTTTCCCTGTTTTATCTGCGTCTATCTGCGTCCATCTGCGGTTTTCTCGTTCCCCAACGGCCGGATTTAGGATGATTTTGCCTTTTCGGTTCTGTCCGTTCCTGAATTGAAAATGAACCGCCGCAAAATCGAGTTGCTGTTTTTGCGGTGCGACGTACTCTGTCATTATGAACGTTGCAGTCACCGAAGCGCCTGAAGCCTGCCCGCCCGCCCAGCCCATCTCGCGCAGGTTCTCCGACTCGGAAGCCTTCTGTCCGCCGCTGGAAAACGGGGACCGTCTGACGCGCAAGGAATTTGAACGCCGCTATGAGGCCATGCCTCACGTCAAAAAGGCTGAACTCATCGAAGGAATTGTCTATATGGGATCACCCGTCCGAATCAAAAGCCATAGCAAACCTCACGGCATGATCCTAACCTGGCTAGGAGCGTATTCCGCCGCCACGCCTGGAACGGATTTCGGCGATAACGGCAGCCTGCGTCTTGATCCCGACAATGAACCTCAGCCCGATGCTTATTTGCGGATTGAAGCGGAAGCGGGCGGCCGCAGCCAGATCGATGCGGAGGATTACCTCGCCGGCGCGCCCGAGTTGATCGTGGAGGTCGCCGCCAGCAGCGCGTCGATTGATACACGGGACAAGCGCCACGTCTATCGCCGCAATGGCGTCCAGGAATACGTGGTTTGGCGGGTGCTGGAAAAGGCGGTGGACTGGTGGGAACTGGTCGAAGGAGAATATCAACCCCTGAGACCCGCCGCGGAAGGCATCCTGGAGAGCAAAGCGTTCCCCGGCCTGCGCCTGGCCGTGGCCCCGCTGCTGGCGTTGGACGTCAAAGCCGTCCTGGACGAACTCCAAGCGGGCCTGCAATCCGAGGCCCATCAGCTTTTCGCGGCCCAGTTGGCCGCCCGAATGAAGCCGGCGTGAGGTCTTCTCCATGTCGGTCGGCGGCGACTCGCCAAACGGTCTTCTCGATTGATCGACATGTGCAGATCAACAGCCGTCCTAAGGTTCCACAGAGTCTCACCGGTCGGTGCATCTGCGGTTATCTGAGGTTCAACGGCCGTTTCCCTTTTCGGGATTATCCGCGCCCATCAGCGCCATCCGTGGTCAAGAGGTCCTCAGGGCTTTTCCTCAGAGCTTTTGGACCTTTCGAAAGCGCAAGATGTAATTCTCCTTCAACAGATCAATCTCTTGCACCTTTTTGAACCCGGCGGCTTCGATTTCGGCCGTGAAGACTTCCTGGCCGGCGCGCACGTGGTTCAGCACCCAATCGGAGCTTTGGCCAGGGACACGCTTGAATTCCACCAGGACCAGTTCGCCCCCGGGACGCAAGGCCCGGTGCAGCGAAGCCAGCGAGCTGTGCGGGTATTCAAAGTGATGATAGACATCGCAGATAAACGCCAAGTCCACGGAATTCTTGGCTAACTCGACGGAACGTTCCGTGCATAGGACCGTGCGGACGTTCCTGAGGCCGGCGACAGCGGCTCGCTTTTCGATAAGGGCCAGGAAATCTTTGACAATATCCACCGCGTAAACCTTTCCGCGCGGGCCAGTCGCATCGGCCAACAGCGGCGTAAACAGGCCTGTGCCGGCCCCAATGTCGGCCACGGCCAACCCGCGTCGAATCCTGGCCGCTTTGATGATCTGCTGCCGCTGATTGTAAATCTCGCGCCCTTCCCTTTCAAAACGTTCGACCCACTGGCTGACCTCCAGGTTCGGTTTCAGGTACTCGGTATTAACGCCGGGGCGGATGCTTTTTTCCGGCGGCACCGCGCCGGCGGCGGCCGTCGGTCTTGTCTGGCAGCCCGAAGAGAACAATCCAGCCGCCAGGCAGGCCATCAGGACCGGGAAAAAACGGAAAGCACAGTTTGGAATCATCATGAGCCAATCGTATAAGCGCTGAAGCGGCCTGTCCAGCGGTTCGATCATTGGCTATCATTCGGCTTGCCGGGCCAGTCGTTGAAAGCAGACCGTGCCCCGTGTGCATGGGGACGAAGCTTTACGCCAACCTTGAAGCTGCCAGTGATGCATGATAGCGTGCCCCACAATGAATTCCGTAAAACCTATTCGTGCCGCGGACCAACCTGGGCGACCGTCCGCGGCATTGCCCCCGCCACACGACCTGCAATCGGATGCGAGACCCTCTATGTCGCTGCTTGCAGAGGTCATCCGCCGCGTGGTGAAAGTAGCGCAGCCCGAAAAGATTGTTCTCTTTGGATCAGCGGGTCGGGGCGCCGTCCATTCAAGCAGTGATCTAGACCTCCTGGTCATCAAGGCTGTTTCCAATCGTCGCCGCTTGGCGGGAGAAATCTATAAAGGCCTGGTTGGAGTAGGGTGCGCCGTGGATATCGTAGTCGCAACCCCGGATGACTTGGAGCGGTACGGCCACAGTCCGGCTTTGGTCTTTGCTCCCGCCTTGCGCGAGGGAAAAGTGATCTATGCCGCCTGAACGTTTGCTGCCAGACGACCCTTTGGAATGGCTGAACCGGGCAAAAAGCGACTTGACCATCGCCCAGTCCCACATCAAGGGCGCTTACTTGGAAGACCTCCGCTACCACGCTCAGCAGGCTGCTGAAAAAGCGTTCAAAGCTCTCTTGCTCCAGCGGGCTGGTAAATTCCCGTACGTCCATGATTTAGCCAAGTTGGTCTCTGAAATCGAACTTGAGGGGATGGCGGTGCCTGGGGACATTTATGACGCGGTTGCCTTGACCAGTTACGCAGTCCAAGGAGGGTACCCAGGCTTCGACGATCCCGTTACGGAACTGGAACTGACGGAAGCCAGAACGAGGGCTGTGCGAGTCGTCAAATGGGTGGAAGCACTGCTGCAAAGAGAAATCCCGAAAAATGGAGCCGCGGGCAAACAAACGCCCGAGAATCCAGCGGCGGAGTTGTAGCCTCAACGTTTGTATCGGCCGATAGTAGGCTTCCCATACTTCTTGGCGATGACGCGGCCAGCATGTTATCACTCCTCATTCTGCCTTGAATGAAACTGCTCTATGCCCTACTCAAAGACGTTCTCACGGCCCGATCGAAAGCCGGTAAAACCGCTGTGGTGTCGGCAAATTCGTATCGATCAGGATGAATGGCGTCGCAGCCGCATTGGTGCTCAACAATGGAGTCCAATGGGCGGAATTCGCGAGGTTTGTGGAATACTCGAGGCCGTACTTCAACCCCGGATTGCCATCAATTTGAATCGCAAATTGTCCATTGCTTTGAGGCAGCAGCGACAGCCTTGCTGCGAGGGATGGCTGATTCACCGTGATCACAAAGCTCTGACTGGCGCTCAACGGCGGACTCCCGTTGTCAGTGACGCGCACGATGATGAGATAACTGCTGCCGGCTTGATCGGACGCGGCTTGCCATATAAACACTCCGGTTCGCGGATCAATGATCGCACCGCGAGGACCGACCGGGAGGCTGTACGTCAATGCATTTGCTGGCCAATCCCCGTCCAAGGCAATGTTGATATAAGTCAGCAGCGTGCCCGCGTTCACCGACAAACTGGGAATGGCCCCCAGCACGGGTGCGTTGTTAACCTCCCGCACGACCACCGTGAATCTTTGCGTCGCGCTCAAGGGCGGAGAGCCGCTGTCCACCACCCGCACCGTGATCAAGTTGGTGCTCGGCCCCTGAGCTTCTGTTGGCATCCAGGTTAACACCCCCGTAGTGGGATCAATGCTGGTACCAGCAGGAGCGGCAGCCAAACCGTAGGTCAACACATTGGCTGGAATGTCAGCATCGGCGGCCTCGTTCGTAACTACCAGAGCCGTGCCCTCATCAACCCACTGGTCCGCAATCGCCGCCAACATTGGGGCGGTATTGGCCTGAATGTAGGTTTCGGCTTCCACCGTGGGCAGCTTGCTTTCGCTGTGGCCAACGTGGTCGCGAGCGACACTGTAAAACTGGTAGCGGTGACCAGACCGGCCGGTAAACTTAGCGTTGGCTGTGACGATACCACTTTGCCATAACACCCAGGGACCACTGTTATCGGAGAAATAGAGGTCGTAATTGGCGATGCCTGAGCCTCCGGGATCATCCTGACCAGTCCACTCCACCTGGAACACCGCTGCACTGTTGGTTTCCGAAAGCGGCAGCACTTGGCTGGTGGGCGGGCCCGCGTCGATGGTGTTCAGACACTCCTTGGCCGGACCAGTGCCCGCGCCAGGATTGTGCGGGTCGCGCTGATTCGTGGCGATGCCCGGCAGCAGGTCGAACGAGATCAGGGCCACGTTCCGGATTTGCGCGCCGGTGGGCAGGTTCGGCTTCGCGCTGATCGTGTAAGCGATGTGGCCCATGCCTCGGCCCGTGCCGTCCTCCGGTGGCAGGAAGCCGATGTTCACCGGCGGCGGCAGGCTCGTGGCCGGGTCAATGGACCGGAAGTTGGCATAGACCAGACCGGAGAAGACCTGGAGGCCCGCCTCGATCTGCACCTGGAAATTCGTGCCCAAATAGCTCACCGGCACGTTCGTCTCAAAATGCTGCGAGTTGGGCGGCACGACAATCAACTGGTCGCCAAAGCCCACCTCGGCCAACCGGAACGGGCTCCAATCCAGGTTGCCGCTCAGTTGGTCGGTGATGACGACCTGCTGGGCGGGGGCCGAAGCGTTGGTCTCGTTCTCAAAGTCAATCCGGTAAGCCAGCGTGCCGCTGGCGGTGATAAAGCCGTTCGTGCCGAAGCCGGTGGGTCCGGTCTTGGCGTTCGGATCGGTTGATCTCGAAACGCCGCTCAGCACATCCTCCAAGTTCTGAAGTGCGTCACTGAGCATCTTCCGTAGCAACTCAACAATGCCCGGGACACCCGGCGTCGGAGGCGGTCCCTGCAATGTACCTGCTTGGAAGACGTTGTACCAGAACTCAAACGCCTCAAGTCTGTTGAGATTGGGATCCTCTCTGATCTGCTCTGAAAGAGGGCGCTGGTCGTCGATCCCTAGCTCCTTCCTGAGTTGTTCGTAGTAGTCATCGTGGTAATGCGGGTGCTCGGGATCCGTCAGCGGGTTGAGTCCGGTTGGCCAATCTTCGCTGCTCAATCCTTCTAAGCCTCTTGGATCCACAGCGCGAGTTGGGGAGTTCAGGACATAGCGGTAAAGGTTGATACTGTGAGGGTCCAAGCCCACGGGATCCTCGGTAACGAATCGGCCCGTGACGGGCTCATAGAACCTTGCGCGCATGAAGTTCAGCCCATTCCCCTCCTTCAACACGCCAAACTTGCCCACAAACTGAAACGGATTCGGAATCGCCTCCGTCCGCTTCATCAGCGCGCCAAACGGCGCGTAGGCATACGCATTGGCGACGGCGCCAGCGGCGGTGACGAGTTGCTGCACGTTGCCAATGGCGTCGAAGGTGTAGTAGGCCGGATTGCCCCCAGCGTCGGTGCGCGACAGCAGGCCAAGGCCGTGGTCGTAGTGCGCGAGGAGGTTGCCGAGGGCGTCGTATTGGCCCACGACGTTTCCCAGGCCGATGGGGTCAATCACGAAGCGCTTCGCCACGCCGTTCTCGGTCGTGGCCACGCGATTGCCCAACGCATCGTAAAGGTATTCCCAAGTGTCCGCTCCTTGGCTGACGGCGATGAGGCGGTTTTCGTCGTTATAGACAAATGTGTTCGTGCCTTGCGGCGTGATTTCCTGGATCAGGTTGCCGTCAAGGTCGAAGACGTAGTTCGTCTGCCCGACGCGGACATACTGATTCAGACTGTTGGCGGTGTATTCGGTGGTGACGCCGTTCTCGATGGTGCGGATGCGGTTGCCCAGCGCGTCATAGACGTAGGCGAGGTCCTGGCTGGGGATTTGCGGGTCGGTCGAATTCAGCACGGCGCGGGTCAACTGGCCCAGGTCGTCGTAGTCGTAGGCCCAGGCGCCGTAGTGCGTGGCCATTGCGGTGCGGCGACCACGCGTATCGTAGGCGTAGTTGAACCACGAAATCGCCGTCCCGTCGGCCAGCCGGTTGGTCAGGGTCAGCAGTTGGCCGGCGGCATCGTAGCCGTAGGTGGCGACCATGCCGTTGCCCAGTGCCTTCCTGGCGAGCCGGCCCGCCGCGTCGTAATCGTAGCGCACCGCCCACTGGCCCAGTTCGTTCGTCATGCTTTCGAGCCGGCCTGCGACGTCGTAGCTGTAGGTAAGCCGATGGCCGAGTTGATCGAGGCTGGAGGCGCGACGACCGGCGGAATCGTAGGTGAAGGAAAGCCACCTGCCGCCGGCGGAAGTGATGTTCGTCAGGCGGTCAGCGGCGTCGTAGGACATCACCGAGAAGTCGAGGTTCGAGAGTCCAGGGTCGAGGGTCGTCGCGTTGGTCAGGTTGCCGCGCGGGTCGTAGGCATACACGGCGCGGGAGCCGTCGGCGAAGAGCTTGTTGGTCAGTTGGCCGCTGGGGTTGTAGGCGTAGCTGATCGGATGGCTGCGACGATTTGTCCAGGTCGTGGCGTTGCCGAGCGCGTCATAGGCCCAGCCTTCGCGCCTGCCGTCCGCGTAGGTGATGGATTGCAGGTTGCCGCTGCCGGTGTAGGCGTAGCGCGTGAGGTTGCCGTTGGCATCGGTGACGGAGGCGAGGCGGTTCAGGGAGGCGTGATACGTGAAGCGTGAGGCGTGACCGAGCGGGTCGGTGCTGCGCGTGAGGTTGCCGTTGCCGTCATAGGCGTAGCCGTAGGACCGGCCAGCGGGATCGGTCAGGCGGGCGAGGTTGTACTCGTCGTCGAACGCCAGATGGACGGCGTTGCCGAGCGCGTCCTGCGTTTTCACCAGCAGGCCGCGATGGTCGAAGTAGAACTTGCTCGCGCCGCCCAGCGCATCCGTCGCGGTGACTTTGCCGGTCGCGTCGTAGGCGAAGGCGACGGCCTCGGCGTTGCCGTCTCGATAGGTGCCGCTCAGACGGCCTTGCGCGTCGTAGGTGAAGTAGCGCCGCGTGCAGCAAGAATTGGCGACGGAAATCAACGCGTGCGTAGCAGCCGACGTGAGGAGGCTCTGATATTCATACGTTGCCGTCCGCCCATCGTAGTATTGCGCGCTCAGCAGATGCTCGCCGCTGCCGTCGTAGCTCAAGATGGTCTGCCGACCAAGGTGGTCCGTGAGGCTCGCTACTCGGCTTGCGGCAGCGTAGGCGATTGTCAATTGCTGGCCGGACGAGTGGTTGAGGCCGGTGAGCAGATTGCCGGAGTAGGCGCACGTGATGCGATTCCCGTTCAGGTCTTGCACGTAATCGAGCTTGCCGTCGGTGCGGAAGGCATGCAGCAGGCCCGCCGGTTCGCGGAGCGTGAAGGCGCCCCCACCCAGCGGCGAGAGAATGGCGTGATCGCCTGGTTGAGTGAAATATCGAGTCGTGCCGGTACTGCGGCTGTCCGGCTGGAACACGCGCCGTGAGCCGCCGGGACCGCTGACCGTCACCGTGCCGTCGCTGGCTACTGCGAGCGAATACTCCCAGTTGTGCGACCAGCCCCGGCCCAGCGGCCCCAACTCGAATCGCTGGAAGATGGACGCGGAGAACGAGCGCGAAAAGACCAGCGGCAAGCCCGGCGCTTCCACCGCCGCGTCCACTGCGCTGGCCAGCGTGCGGAGCGGACTTAACCCGTCGGCTTGCAGGAACTCGAAGGCCAGCAGTTGCCCCACGTCCACCACGCGCTGGCCCAGCCGCCCCAGATACGTGGCGTTGTCGTCAAGCATCCGCACGTAATCGCCCCATGTGGTGCCGATTTGATTCGTGAAGCCGGCCCAGATCACTTCCCACGCCTCGGCATTGATCGTCGCGGGCTTCATGCTGGTCTTCAGCGCAGCCCAGTCCACGGCGTTGGTGTCGTCGGCCCGGAGCACGCCCAGGTTGAAATAGGCCTGGTCAGGTGAATCTGTGGGTGGTTTCCGGCTCTGGAAGCCTGCCGAGGT
>CAYIIH010000352.1:0-8936 GCA_964363225.1 uncultured Verrucomicrobiota bacterium
GACGTGAATCAGGGAACCACGGTCGGCGGCGAAAGGGCCGACCGGGGTCAGAGCCCTCGTAGGAGCGAAGAAGCGGGTAACGACCGTGGAGCGAAGGGGGGCAGGGACGTGGTGTTGGGAGCCGTGAAGACTCCATCTCAAAAGGGTCCGGGTAGTGCCGCAAGGCTTTGCGCCCGGATGCGCCGGAAAACCGGGCTTGGGGTTCAATGCCGACTTGACAGTGGACCGCCTGTGAAACAGGTGAGCGGGGCGATAAGCCTGCGCGGCTGGTGCGACTCTTCCTGTGCCTTGAGTCGCGTGCCTGAGCCAGTCCATCAGCGACCACGAACTGGAAAGCCGGATGCGGGAGAACCGCCTGTCCGGTTTGGGTGGGGGGCGACGGAGCAATCCGTTCTCTATCCACATTTTTGCTTGAATCCACCCTGGCCCTTTTCCAGGTCAATCCCGAGCCGGACCAGATGTTCGACTTTTATGTGCTGAAGAACTGGCCCGTCACCAAAGTCACTCGCGTTTTAGGTGTGAACGTCGGCCCGAACGCGTTCATAAATCGCGTTCATAAATCACCTTGATTTTTGTCAGACACAATCTCATGCTTGATTTGTTATCTAAATCTGTTATCTAAATTTGCGGATAGCACAACCAACCAGAATCAGACTTCAACCATTATGAAACAGATCCTTTCTTGCCTCGGATTATCTCTCCTCACCTGCGGAGCGGCTGCTCAAGTCTTTCTGACGGACAGTTTTACTTACGCGGACGGACCCTTGGTTGGCGCTGCCGGCTCATCCTGGACCGCCCACAGCCCCGGTTCAGTGCTCTTAAACGTCAATGGAGGTAGAGCCTTTATCAACCAAGCGGATACCGTGGGTAGCAAAGAAGATGTCAGTGCGTTGCTTCAATCCGCCGGCAGTCCTGTGACGTTTGCGCCGGATGGCAACGCAAATAGCAGCGACAATTTCCTTTATTCGGCTTTCGCAGTGAATTTCTCCGCGCCCCCCAACAACACGGTCGGTTCTTACTTTGCTCATCTGAAGGATTCTACAACGGGATTTGGCAGCCGGGTGTGGGCCAGCACCCTAAACGCGGCGGAAGGAGCATTTCGCATTGGAATTGCCAATAGCAGCACGGGCGGGGCCGGTTCAGGCCAGATTGCCACCGACCTGAGCCTGGGAGTTACTTACGAGATCGTGACCCGGTACAATGTGGACACGGCTTTGAGCACGATCTGGTTAAATCCCACCGATGAAAACAGCCCCGGCGTAACGGCCAGCGATTCCGTCACGGTGAGGACGATTGCAGGCTTCGCCCTTCGCCAAGGCACAACGACAGCCACGCCGACCGCTGGCGCGCCGGGCAGTCTTTTCCTCGACGATCTGAGGGTTGGCCGCACGTTTGCCGACGTGACTGTTGTTCCGGAGCCGCATCACTTGGCCCTGGCAGCGGCGCTGGGCTTGCTCGCTTTTTCAGCTTATCGTCGCCGCTCTTTTCGGTAGGCTGGAATTTGGCCTGTCCACGAGGACTTGGATCGGTGCCCAAAAGTGACCGGTTTGCTGCCTGGACTGTCCGAAAACTCGAACGAGTGTGTTTTCATGCGGCTTTTCGGTAGTACATGATCGCGTATAAATAACACGACATCAACAGTTCAAAAAAAAGGCGTCAGCAGTCCTTGGGTTTTTTCCGGATGTTGTTGCCTATCGGTAAACGTGGTGGACCACGACTGGCCGAGCGCCTGCGGCGAGTCGAAGTAGCGGTTGTGCGTGCTGGCCTTGCGGGTGTAAGGCCAGAGCCGCTCCGTGGCGTTGAAGTCCGGAGAATAGGCGGGCAGCAGGAACACTTGGATCTGCCGGTGGTGTTGGGCAAAAAACTCCAGGACTTCGGGCTTCTTGTGATACGAGGCGTTGTCCTGGATCAGATAGAGGGTGGGGGTCTGCCGAAATGACGCCTCGTCCTCATAAACGATCAGCGCCCCTTCGCGCCGGGCGTTTTTTTTAGATTCGGATGCGTGTAGCGAATCCACCGGTTTTGTTTCTGGGGGTCGGCTTGGACCAAGCGCGTCTTGGGCCGTTGCCCCGAAAAGTCCAACTGCTTCAACAAACGTCGCACGTGCCCGGGGTGATAGCTCACGTCAAATTCCTCCGCGATGATTGGGGCGATCAGCGGTGAAGTCCATACCCCCGTGTTCAGGCCGTGAGCCACGGGGCCGCTGTCCAGGATATCCGCCAGATGTTCCCGTTGGGGGGCGCTCAACAGAGCGGGCCGTCCGCTGCGATGTCCCTCCCGCAGTCCTTCATCCCCATAGTCATTCCAAGCGCCAATCCAGGCGTGAACGCGGGTGCGGTCCACTTGCAGACCCTGGGCGATTTGACCGGTGGTCTGCCCCTGGACGCTTAGTAAGCACCGATGGATTCCTCTCGCACCGGGGCTGGCGGCCTGCTGCACCGTGGCTGCTGCGGCTGATCGGGACGACCTGCGGCTGATTCCCTTTCCCAAGGAGGTCCGGCGTAGCCAAGCGACTGGCTCAAGCCGTACGTGCCGCCATTCCCCAATGCCCCAGTCTGCGCGACAAACGCGTCCCCCGCACACGCTACGGCGCACTTGATCCCTCTTTCGCCGTGGGCCTTGGAAGAGGGTTCAGTGGCGATGTGCCGGTTGGCGATCGCCAACCGGTCGCTTCTAACTTGCTTCTATACTCATGAAAAAATTCCAGGGTATTCAAGGGCAGATGGGACCAGCGGAGATTCGACAGAGGTGGTTACTTCGTGTTCAGAGGGAGCATTTTGATTTTCCGCAGCTCGTTCTTATGTTCCAGGGCGAACATCAAGAGGCCCCGGGCGCCATGGAGATCGAGCTTGTCACGAATGTTGTTGCGATGCGTATGCACCGTGTGCGGGCTGATGAACAGTTGCCGGGCGATCTCATCGTTCGTCCGGTTCTCGCCCACCAACTTTAGCACGCGGACTTCCATGGGCGTGAGCTGCGACAGGCCTGGCTGGGCTGACGCCAACTGCTCCTGCCGCCGGAGCCGATTCAACAGGTAGCTCGAAACCGCGGGGCTCAAGAAAACTTCTCCCCGCGCCACGCTGCGCAAGGCGCTGGTCAGTTCGAGGATCGCGCTTTCCTTCAGCACATACCCGCGGGCGCCCAAATCCATCGCCGCGTCGAAAATGGTCTCTTCCTTATGAATGGTCAGGATCACCACCGCGACGGCCAGCTTGGCGTCCCGGATGCGGCCCGCCAGCGCCAACCCATCCACCAGCGGCATGTCGATGTCCAGCAGCGCAATTTGGGGCTTGAGCCGCTGGATCAATTCCCACGCCGCCGCTCCATCCGCCGCCTCGCCCACGAGCTCGAACTGGGGATCGGCCTGGACGAGCTGAACCAAGCCCATGCGAAAGACCGGATGATCATCGGCGATCAGGATTTTAACTGGCCGGCCCGTGGCGGAATTCATGGTCACGTCTCGCGTCACAATTCAATAATCGTCCGTCGGCATCGCTTTGACCAGCAAAGGCTAAGGGAAACCGCGCTGATGAGCAAATTGAAAGCACTTTTCCAGGCAATTTGCTATCCACTCAAGTTCCTTCTTGTCCTCTACCCGGACACCCCAGGGCGGATTCAAGAAAGAAGCTCTCGCCTGGGCAGCCGGGGTGGAGCGCCGATTTTTAATCGGCTTGAGGGTCCCACAGGCTGGTCGTTGCGCCAAAGCCGGTTGCAAACCGGCGCTCCGTTTTCTTGAATCCGCCCTGCCAGACACCCCTACTGGCACGTGCCCTGTCGGCCGCCGCCCGAACGGAGCGGTCCAGTCCGCCGACGAACATCCTGGCAGGTTGACGTCATCTCGACACGAAATACTCAACACAAGATTGCAAAAAGTGAAACCTTGTGTATAGTCTGATGTGGAATGCAACCGATGAAGAAGTTGGAAAAGGTTCTGGAGTCACTGGCGGACGGTGAGCATTACCTATTCAGCAACTCCGACTTTGAGGCGGCGCTTCCAGGGCGCCGAGGGCTGGCGGTGCTGCTGTGCCGGGCTCAGAAAGCGGGCGTTCTGAAGAGGGTCTGCCGTGGGATTTATCTCTATCCCCGAGTGAATTATCCGCGAGGGATGGTGCTTTTTCATGCTGCGGCCCGGTTGCGAGCCAGCGGGTTCAACTACATCAGTTTAGAAACCGCCTTGAGTGATGCCGGGGTTATTTCGCAGGTTCCGGTCAATTGGATCACCCTGATGTCATCCGGCCGCAGCCAGGTGGTGGAGTGCGGTGATTTTGGGCGGATTGAATTTGTGCATACCGCCCAGTTGCCCGGGGAACTGGGCGCGGAGTTGGCCTACGACTCGGAACGCCGTCTCTGGCGGGCCTCGGCGCGGCTGGCGCTCCGCGACATGCGAGCCACGCGCCGCACTCAAGACCTGCTCAACCCAGAGGTGGCCCATGAGCTTGTTTGACCGGCTGGTGCTGCAGGCCCTGCAGGCCAGACCGGACCTCAGCGCCGTCAAGGCGGTGGTCCAAAAGGAATTGCTGCATCACGACATTCTGCGAGAGATGAGCGCCGCGGGATTGCTGGCGGGGCTGACCTTCATCGGCGGCAGTTGCTTGCGCGCGTGCTACGGATCGGTCCGCCTGAGCGAGGACCTTGATTTTACTGGCGGTGCGGCTTTCACACGCGAAATCCTGGCCCGGCTTGCGGGTGTGCTGGTCGAGCGTCTCGAGGCCCGGTATGGGCTGAAGGTCACGGTGGGCGAGCCGACCAAGGAAACGCTCGGGGTGGAGACGTGGAAACTGAGCGTGATCACGCAACCCGAGCGGAAGGACCTCCCCGCGCAAAGGATCCACATCGATATTTGCGCGATCCCGAGTCACGATCGCCGGCCGATGATGTTGCGCAACGTCTATGGGGTGGACCTGGGAACCTCTGGGTTGATTTTTCAGGCGCAGAGCCGGGAGGAGATCCTGGCCGACAAAATCATTGCCCTGGCGTTCCGCCCCAACCGAATCAAGAACCGGGACCTCTGGGATATCGCGTGGCTCAAGCAGCAGGGGATCGAGTTGCCGCTGGCCCTGGTCCCCGCGAAAATCGATGACCACCGCCACACGGTCGCCGAGTTCCGTTCCCAACTCAAGGCGCGGCTCTCCACTTTGAGGGCCGACCCCGCCGTCCGACGCGATTTCGTGAAGGAAATGCAGCGTTTCCTGCCCGCCGCAACGGTCAGGGAGACTGTGGAACAGGAGACCTACTGGGAATATCTAACCGCACTGGTGAGCACCGAAGGTGCGAGGGCCATGACCGTTGGATAAGCTTGGATGAGCTTGTTGCTCCCGGCCGGAGCTTGATCATTCCAATCCCACCTGATGGCACTTACTCCGATAACCCATTAAGAGCTGGCAGATTCGCCGTCCCTCACCCGAGGGATGCCCAGGCCACGCCGCCGTGGCGGCCCTGCCTTGTGGCCCATTTTCTCTTGAAACTTCCAACCCCGCGCACCACTGCGATTGCTCCTGAGCGCATAACCAAGATTCAGACCGCTTTTGACCTATGGGGCCGCTCCCGCCGGCCCGCGTGGCATCACGATCTGCCAGCACGTGCCGGTCTCCGTCGCCGAGCTGCGAAACTCACCGCCAACTAGCCCGACCCGTCGGGTGACTCCCGACAGCCCCTCGCCATCCGCGCCCGGCGCGGCGCCGCCGCCCGGTTCGGGCCGCGGCCCATCGTGTTCCAACCGGAGGCGGACGTGGTCGCGCTCGATCTTCGCGTCGAGCAAGACGGTCGTCACCCCGGCCTGCTGGCTCAGCTCGCGGACCATCGCTTCCACCAGGCGGTAGAGGCAAAGCGCCTCCGCGTGCGAAACCGCGCCGCCGACTTCATGCAGGTCCTTGAACACGCGAGCTCCGGACGCCGCCAAGTGCCGGGCGAGCAACTCATTGACTGCGCGTTCCCAGCCGAGCCGTTCCAGCTCGACGGGCCGCAGGCGCTGGGCGAGGGCGCGCGCCTCGTCCAGGGCGCTCAAGGCTAGTCCAGAGATGTGGTCCAGTTCCTCCGTCACTGCCTTGGGTGAGCCCGGCTGGGCCAGGGCCGTCAAGGCGGCGTTGCGCAGCAGGACCAACCGGTGACCGAACCCATCCTGGATTTCTTTCGCCAACTGCTCGCGCTCGGACTCTTCCCGGGCGAGGGACCGCCGCACGAAAGCAGCCTGGGCGTCCCAATCCCGCCGCAGGCGCAACCAGCGTCTTTGCGCCATCCATGCGAGCCCTGCCAACAGCATCGCGGCCAGGACGCCGGCCAAGACCCAAGCATCACGGTCGTCTAGCGATCCGAATATTGATTCCAAAGTTTCCATCATCATCCTCTCCGACGACGCCCGCGCACCGGACACCGGCAGGTTGGCCACCTCGAGCAGCGAGTCGCAGAAACGCTCCGTCACCGCGCGCTATTCCATTTAGCACGGCGTGCCGTCCACCTCAGGGCAGGGCCACCCGGTAGAAAACAGCCGGTTGAGCAGAAACCGTTGCATTGGTGAATCTCCAATTGCCGCTGGCATCTGCGGCATTGGTAACGACGGGTTGCCAGTTGATCGGGGCAAGGAGGCTGGTCGCCGCTTGGAGGATGTAGGTTTGTCCCGCCGTGCCGGTCAATGACAAGATCAGGTTGTTTGCGCTGCTGATCGTTGCGTTCAAAGAAAACGGTTGGCCCACGGTTAAGACCGCCACGCTGCTGGTGACACTTCCAGAAGCACTCCTCACCACCACGTCGTAATTCCCGGCATTGGCGAAGCCCGCGGCAGCGACCACGAGCGTCGGCCCGGTTGAGAAAGCAATCTTGCGGATGCGGCTGTTGCCGGGGTCCGCAAAAAACAGGTTGCCAAAGCCATCGACCGCCAGGCCAGAAGGCGCGGTTAATGCGGCACTGGTGGCCGGGCCGCCGTCGCCGGAATAACCATAGGTTCCGTTGCCCGCCACGGTAGTGATGATGCCATTGGGGGCCACTTTGCGGATGCGACCGTTGTATGTATCCGTAATAAACAGATTGCCCAAGCCATCGAACCCGATCCCCGTGGGGCCGGTCATAAAGGCGCTGGTGGCCGGGCCCCCATCGCCGGAGTAGCCCTCAGTTCCGTTACCGGCCACGGTCGTGATGATGGCCGGGAGATTGGTCCCGTTCAATCGCCACTGGTAGGTGAACGGCCCGGGGCCGGACACCGCCACAGTGAACGTTGCACTGCCGCCGGCCGCCACCGCTTGGCTGGTGGGCGGTGTGGTGATGACAGGTTGGCTCAAGGCCAAGGAAGGGGCTAGATAACCGAGGCAGATAGCCAGGAGCACGTTTCTCAAGGTTTCGATTCTCATAATGCTTTTGGGTTGCAGTTTAGTCATGAGGACGATCGTCGCACGCTCGCGCCCGGACGTGAATACGCCGAGGCGTGTATTTTGGCCTACTCGGCAGGGGGTATTTGCGCTACTCGCTACAGAGTAGAGTCGGGGAGGAAATCCGAAGCCCGAAACCCGAAATCCGAAGGAAACTCAAAATCCCAAGGCCCCAAGGTTCAACACCCGGAGGCACTGAGACCGGTGGCCGCGGGAACGGGGACGGTGATGTGGAGGCGCGTGCCCTGCCCGGGAACGGACTGGAGGTGGAACGTGCCGCCGACCAGTTTGGCGCGTTCTTCCATGCCGGCCAGCCCCAGTCCGCCACTCCGGGAAGAGTTGAGAGCGGCAGGATCGAACCCGACGCCATTGTCTTCCAACTGGACGCTGACGCGGTCGCCGTGGCGCTTGATCTCGAGCATCACAGTCGAGGCGCGGGCGTGTTTGAGCACGTTGTTGAGCCCCTCCTGGACCAAGCGGTAGAGGTAAAGCTGCAGATCCGGCGAGAGCGCGCTCTCGAGGTCATCCACCTCTTTGAAGACCTGGATTCCGCCGGTGGCGCTCACTTTCGCGAGCATCGCCTCGAGCGCGTGGGTGAAGCCGAGGCGTTCGAGTTCGACCGGGCGCAAACGGTAAGTGATGGCGCGGCTTTCTTCGAGCGTGCGGCCCGCCAGGGCCGAGATGAGGTCGAACTGCTCGCGCGAGGCGGCCACGGCCGCGGGATCTTGGGCGCCCTGAACGGCGCTGTTCTTGAGCAACAGCAGGTCGCGTCCCAGCACGTCATGAATCTCGTGGGCGATGCGTTTGCGCTCGGCTTCCTCGCGGGCAATCAGGCGGCGCGAAAAATCGGCCTGCTTCTCCCGCTCGCGGTTCAACTGCTTGATCCGGCGCATTAGGAGGATCGGCCCCGACAGGAGGAGCAGGGCGCCCAAGAAGGCGCGAAAAGTCCACGTTTCCCACCAAAACGGCAGCACTTGCAGGGCGAGGGTGGCCGGCGGGCTGGGGATGCCCCGATGGTTGATCGCAATCAGCTCAAACTGGTAGGCACCCGGCGGCAGGGCGGCGTAGATTGCGCTGCGGTTGTTCTCGGCATCGACCCAGTCGTGGTCCAGGCCGGTGAGGCGATGCTTGAACCGAACCTTCTTGGGATCCGTCAGGTCGATGCCGGTGTAGTGGATGACCAGATTTTTTCTTCCGGCGGGAACGGTCAGTCGCTGCGGCGTCAACGGATTGAATTCGCCTTCCGCCAGCAGGGTCTGCGGCGGACTTCCGGCGCGGTAAAGCAGCACCTGCTCGATCAGTGCCGGCGCGGGCGGGACAGGGTCGGTCAGCGTGGCCGGGTCGATGACGCCGATCCCCGCGATGGTCGGAATCCAAATGCGGCCATCCGGAGTCTGGCAGAGGCTCGGCTTGTTCTGCTCGCCCTGGCAGCCGACGCTGGGCAATCCGTCCTTTTGCGTGAAGCGTTCCCAGCGCACGCCGTCGGCCTTGGGATCGGCCAACAAGTCGAAATCAGTTTTGGAAATTCGGAACACGCCTTGTTTGGAGGTCATCCACAAAAAGCCCCGGCCGTCGTCG
>CAYIIH010000353.1:0-8913 GCA_964363225.1 uncultured Verrucomicrobiota bacterium
GCGCGATTACGGAAACTCCAGCCCGGCTGTTCGGCCTCGTGCGCGGCGTCGCCCTCGCCCTCGAGAATGAAGGCAACATCGAGGACGACGACGAGGACGATACCCGAAATCGATTTTCCGTACACGCTCCAAGCCGCGTTCATGCAGCAGGAGCGCGGGCATCCATGCCTGCGCATTGCTGAAAATCCAGCAATGGCGGTCCTTTTGATCCCGTATCCGATCGACGAAACAACTCACGACAAGGTGACCGACGACTCCAGCGGGATGTCTTCGCAAAACTCGGCGGTTGCCAATCTCTTGCTAAACGCGCAGGCATGGATGCCCGCGCTACAATTGCATTGCGCCCGAAGTTCTCAAAACCAAATCCCTTCCTTGTTTGTTTCGGACCTCCTCGTTAAACTCCGCCCTGCTTATGAAAAACACCGTCAACCGCCGTCATTTTCTCCAACAGACCGGTCTTCTGAGCGCCGGGGTGGCAGCCCTCGGCACGTTCCGCCTGGCTAAGGCCGCTGAAAGCCCCAACAACAAGATTCTGGTCGGGATCATGGGAACCAACGGACGTGGCCTCGCCCACATCGATGCCTTCCTGGCCCTGCCCAACACGGAAATCGCCTACGTCTGCGACGTGGACACGCGTGCCGTTGACAAGGGCATCGCCGCGGCCCTGAAACGGCAGCAAAAGAAACCTCAAGGGGTGAAAGATTTCCGCCGCATTCTCGACGATCCCGCCGTGCATGTGCTCTCTAATGCTGCGCCCAATCACTGGCACGCGCCCGCCACGATCCTGGCCTGCGCCGCCGGCAAACATGTCTATGTGGAAAAACCGTGCTGCTACTCACCTGGCGAGGGAGAACTGATGGTCGCCGCCGCCCGCAAACACAAACGCGTCGTGCAGATGGGCAATCAGCGGCGCAGTTGGCCGTGGATGATCGAATCCATCCAGCGGCTGCATGGCGGGGAAATCGGCGAGGTCCTGTTTGCCCGCACCTGGTACAATAATCTCCGCCCCTCCATCGGCCGCGGCAAACCGGCGCCGGTGCCGGAGTGGCTTGATTATACTCTCTGGCAAGGCCCCGCGCCGGAACGCCCTTACAAGGACAACCTCATCCATTACAACTGGCATTGGCTCTGGCATTGGGGCAATGGCGAACTCGGCAACAACGGCATTCACGCGCTCGACGTCGCCCGTTGGGGACTGGGCGTGGATTGCCCGGCCCGTGTCGCTTGTGGCGGCGGCCGATACCATTACCAGGACGACCAGGAAACGCCTGACACCTACGTGACCACGTTCGATTTCGGCAGCAAAGGAGCGACCTGGGAAAGCCACAGTTGCCATCCGCGCGGCTTCGAAGGAGAAGCTTTCGGCATTACATTTTATGGCAAGACCGGCTCGCTCGTTATCGCCGGCAGCACCGGCAGATTTTACGATCTGAACGGCAAACTCACCCGCGAGCTCAAAGGCCGGGGAGGCGACCTCGAGCATTTCAGCAATTTTCTCGACGGCATTCGCCAAGGCAAACCGATCAGCTCCGAGATCGAGGAAGGCGTCAAAAGCACGTTGCTCTGTCACTTGGGAAACATCGCCTATCGCACCGGCCGCACCCTCAATCTCGATCCGCAAACCCGCAAGATCGCCGGCGACAAAGAAGCGATGGCCCACTGGAACCGCGAGTATCGGTCCGGCTGGGAGCCCAAAGTCTGAAAGCCCAAGCTGGCTCAAGGGGCCTTCAGCGGCTTTTGCGTCCGCACGCGGAAGGACGGAAAACTCGAAGCTTTCGGCCCTTCCGGCGTTGTCAGCCTCCCCAACCCAAAGCACACGGAACCAAATTCGGACTGGCCGGCCGCGTCCTGGTATGACTACACACTCACACTCGAGGACGGCCAAATCGCCGGTGTGGCGGTAATCGATCATCCCCGGAATCCCCCCTCGCTTTGGCATAATCATCGCGAGATTCGCATGCTGAACCCTTGCCTGGTCGCTCCCGGACCGGTCGTGCTTAAGGCCGGGCAACCTTTGGTTCTGCGCTACCGCGTCGTGGCACACGACGGACCTGTCCCGCGAGAGTTGCTTAATCGTCTGAGCAAGGAATGGGGCCATCCTTAACCAGCCTCTTTTTCAACCGATGAGCTCATTTGAAAACAGTTGCGCTCTTCTGGCTGTTCCCATGCAATCCAGGCGGCCCCTCACTCCATCTGACGGGCAGAGGATGCACCGCCATTTGGTTAGTGGGAAACGCTCGCCCTCACCCCAACCCTCTCCCCCAGGAGAGGGAGAACCGTTGCCCATCGCCGGCAAGTACTGGCAGCCCATTCCGAGCGCCACCCCGCACGACCCGGGTGCGGCTGAGAGCGATCTCCTTCCCATGAACCGGGTAGCCAGAGGTGACCAAGACACTGCGGTTTTGGCCGGCTGCTACGCCGGCCACTGCCGCACCACATCCTTTTTCGCAAAACCGAAGATCGCCACCGCCAGCAAAATGGCGGCTGCCAAATAAATAGCCCCGCCGAAAGCGATGGCCTGGCTCATGTTTTCCATTTCGCTGCCCTGGTGGCCATGTTGGGCAAACCAGCCTACGGCCAAGGGTCCCAAGGCGCCCCCGCCCCAGCCGACCGTGTTCATGATTCCGGCGGCCGTGGCCCGGGCCCGCGGATGCACCACGTCGTAAATCGAGGCGAAAATGTTCGAGTCATAGAACCCTTTGCAGAAGCCGAAGATGGCCATGGAAACCAACAGAACCTGCACATCATGCGTCGTGCCCACCAGGAAAACGAACGTCGAACCGCCCAAAAGCCCCAGCGCCTGCACCAGCATCCGCCCGCCCTTCATCCGGCGCGAGAACCAATCTGCCAGCGTTCCTCCGATCGGCACGCTGAACGCGCTGGCCAGATGAATGAACACGCTGCCGCTCAACCCAGCCGTCGTCAGCTTGAATTGAAATTTCTCCACAAGAAACGTCGGGGTCCATGTCAGGAAAATCGTTGCCACAAAGTTGGCGCCCACAAAGACCAGCATGAGAATGACCGCGGTGGGAGTGCGGAAAATAGCCCCAAGCACTTCCCGGACGCTAGGGGGAGTGAACTCCGGCGCCATGGGTGTCGGCAAATCAGCGCCTCCCCGAGGCGGTTCGAGGAGGAATTTGTATAGGACCAACGCCAGCACCATGCCCAAGGTGCCAAAACAATAAAAGCCCAGCCGCCAGCCGTAATGCTCGGCGAACCAAGCTCCCACCCAACTGCCCATGATCGTGCCCACATAAACGCTGGACTGATGAAAGGACATGGCTCGGGAACGGGTCTTGGGGGTGTGATAGTCGCTCACCAGCGACATGGTGGCCGGAAAATAGAACGTCTCTCCGAAGCCTTCCAGGGCGCGCACCGTCACGAAGTGCCACAGTTTGCTGCACCAACCGGTCGCCACCGTGATCGCACTCCAAACCAGACAACCGCCCAGAATCAAATCTTTCCGGCGCAACCGGTCGCCGATAAACCCGGCCAGGGGCGCGCCGGCCGCATACACCCACATGAACGCGGACCCAATCAGGCCCAGTTGGACTTTGTCGAAGCCGAACTCCTCTTTGAGTTTGGGGAAGACCGAGAAGATGGCCTGGCGGTCGGCATAATTGAAAAAGCAGATAAACCAAAGCATGAACACCACCCACCACTTGTAGTTGGGCGAGACGGAGATTGGTGGCGGCTGGCTCGACGGGCGCGACATCTCCTGGTGCCTTAGATCAATTGCCACTCGCGATACAGCGCGCGCAGGTCGTGGACGAGCCGTTCGTAGCGCGCCCGGGTGACGGCTGAAACGACCGACTTCGGCTCGCCCGTGGGCAGGCCGCGGGCTTCGATGGCGGCCGCCACGTTGAGCGGGAATTCGACCTGATCGACCAGCGCCCCCAGCCGCTGCATGCGCGTGACGGCTTCCTCCAGATCGCCCGCCCTCCGGCCTCCCGCGAGCTCGAAAATGTCCACCACCATCTCCGGCACCGCGTTGGCCAGGCCGCTTACACAGCCGGTGACACCTAGCGACATCGCCTCGGCCAGTCGCGGCTCGCCGCCGGTGAAGACGACAAAATTCTTCTTGCGCCCCAACTCGACCAGTTCGCGATGATAGCCGAAATCCGCGCCGCTCTGTTTGACGCCGGCCAGGCTGGCGCGATCAGCCACAGCGGCCACGGTTTCCAGGGCGATGCGGTTGCCGGTTCGTTCCGGGAAATTGTAAAGGAACAGCGGCAGTTGCGCCGCGTCGGCCGCCCGGACAAAGAATTCCTCCAAATCAGCCTGCGCTACGGGAAAAAAGTGCGGCGGCAGCACAGCCACTGCCGAGAGCTGCAAGTCATGCGCGAAACGCCCCAGTTCCGCCACAGCGCGCGGACGGATGTCGCTGATGTTGGCCAGCACAGCCAGCGGGCCGGCCTCCTCGGCGACGATTTCCAGCAGACGCTTGCGCGCGGGCAAGTCCAGGTGCAGAAACTCGCCGGTACTGCCGAGGGCCAGGATGCCCTGCATACTCTTGCTCCGCAGAAACTGGAGGTGCGCTCTCAGTTCGCGCTCCAGGAGGCTCCCGTCTGCATCCGTCGGCGTCCATAGTGCGACAAAAACACCGTCACGTCGTAATAGCATTATCTCGGTCTTCCGTTGAATTTGTTTGGCGGACGTTCTGTAAATACATGCTCCGCCACCGGCAGGCAACCTCATTAAGTTGGCATTGGAGCCGAACCCCTGCTAAAGAGCAAAGGCATGAATTTCTATTCGCTTCCGTTGCTCTCCGCCCAGCCCGCGCGACGCGGGCACTACCCCGAAAGCTATGACATGAATTTCTATGCGCTTCTGTTGCTCCTCCTGCTTTGGGCCTCTTGGCCGGCTTCCGTTTGCGCCGCCGAGTTCGATCTGGTCATCCGGCACGGACGGATCGTGGACGGCACGGGCAGCCCCGCTTATTTCGCAGACGTCGGGATTCGCCAAGGCCGAATCGCGGCCATCGGCAAACTTCCAGGCCAGGCCAAGGAGGAGATCGACGGCCAGGGCCTGATCGTCGCGCCTGGCTTTATCGACGTCCACACGCACGCCGAAGAAATTGTTGATTTGCCCTTGGCCGAGAATCTCGCCCGCCTGGGCGTGACTTCGATTGTGACCGGCAACTGTGGAGGCTCCGCCCTCGATATCGACGCCTTTTTCCGGCGCATCGAAGCGGAGGGCGTTTCCATCAACGTCGCGACGCTGATCGGCCACAACACCGTCCGGTCCCACATCATGGGCGGCTCCTTCATGCGGCCGCCCACCGAGGAAGAGAGGTCCAGGATGAAGGATCTCGTGGACCAAGGCATGAAAGCCGGCGCGGTGGGTCTGTCCACAGGGCTGATCTATCTGCCCGGCACCTTCTCGAAAACGGAAGAAATCATCGAACTGGCCAAAGTTGCGTCTGCCTATGACGGGATTTATGCGAGCCATATCCGGGATGAAGGGTTGCAGATTTCCAGCGCACTGGCCGAAGTGTTTCGCATCGCCCGGGAAGCGGGGATTCGCGCCCAGATTTCGCATCTGAAACTTTCCGGAAAATCCGCCTGGGGCCGGGCCGGCCAGGTCATTGCCGCCATTGAAAAAGCGCGGGCCGAGGGTCTGGACATCACCCACGATCAATACGTCTATACCGCCTCCAGCACCGGCATCAGCCAGCTCGTTCCCGAAAGCGCCCGGGAAGGCGGCAAATTCCGGGAGCGCCTCGAGGACTCGGCCGAGAAAGCTAAGATCAGGAAAGAAATGAAGGACCGATTGCAGCGCCGAGGATTTGATGACTACGCTTACGCGGTCATTGCCAATTACAGGCAGGAGAAATCGCTCAACGGATTGAACATCGCGGAAGCCGCGCTCAAGACCCGAGGGGCGGGCACTGTGGATGATCAAATCGAACTCATTTGGGAGATAGAGAAAAACGGTGGCGCCTCGGGCGTTTTCCACGGCATGAGCGAGGAGGATTTGCAGAAATTCCTCATTCATCCCAATACCATGTTTGCCTCCGACAGCGGCGTGCGGCGTTTCCAGGAAGGCGTTCCGCATCCCCGAGGCTACGGCAATAACGCGCGCGTGCTGGCGCGCTACACGCGCGAGCTGAAACTCCTCCGCCTCGAAGAAGCCATCCGCCGCATGACCTCGTTGCCGGCCGTCACTTTTCGGCTCAGGGAACGCGGGGAATTGCGTGAAGGCAACTGGGCGGACCTCGTCATATTTGACCCGGAAAAGGTGCAAGACACAGCGACTTACCAGGAACCCCACCACTATCCCGCCGGCATCCACCATGTCCTGGTCAACGGTGTCTTTGTGGTGAAAGCGGGCGAGCATACCGGAGCGAAGCCTGGCCAGTCGCTGCGTTTGTTGGTCCGGCAGTGAGATCAAGTGGCTTGGGCGGCCGCCCTCGACAGGGAGGGACAAGTTCCACCTTGTCCCTGGAATTTCCTTGCGACGTCCGACTACCGAGGTTAGCAGAAAGGGAAATCAAGGTCACCCTGAAGCCAGCTTGGAAATCGAGTCGTTTTGTTGCGCCCCGTTGGGGCTTTCATCAGGGACAAGGTGGAACTTGTCCCTCCCTCAATCAGCAACAATTACAGAGTCCGCAGCACCTGGCCGAGGCGGGCGATGCCGGTGCGAATTTCGGTTTCGCCGGCGCTGCCGAAGCTCAGGCGCATTTCATTTCTCGGCAGGCGGCGCGTCGCATCCGGCGCGTAACACAGCTCTCCCGGAACGTAGAGCACATCCTTCGAGAGCGCCTTTTGAAATAACCTCGATTTTGTTCCGGCTGACAGCGCGCGCGGCAACCGCGCCCAAACATACAAGCCACCTCTCGGCGCTTCCCATTGGATGTTTTTCGGAAAATGTTCCTGCAACGCTTCGACCATGACTCGCGCTTTTTTCCGGTAACGCCGGCGGAGGAGGGCCAAGTGCTGATCGTAGCGGCCGGAAGAGAGCCCTTGCCGCAACACCTGCTGCAACAGATTGGACGTGCCAAAGTCGTGGTTGCCTTTTACTCGATTGATGACCGTAAAAAGCGACTCGGGCAATCGGCCGTAGCCCACCCTGATGCCGGTGGCGAACGGTTTGCTGTAGGTGCCGGCGTAAATAACGCGGTCGCCAAATCCCGGCACAGCCAGCGCCGAGGGCACGTCGTCCCCCGCGAAACGCAGGTCGCGATACGCGGCGTCCTCAATGAGATAAATGGGATGGCCAGCCGCGCTTTCATAACTCCGCAGAAGCTCCAAGGCGGCTCTCTTCTTTTCCAGGCTGGTGGTGACACCCGAAGGGTTTTGGAAATAGCTGACCATGAAGAGCATTTTGACGCGGGCCAGTCCCCCGCTCTTCTTCAGTGACCCTAACACGGCTTCCAATCGGGCCAGATCGAGTCCATCGGATTGCAGCCGAAGGCCGCGGCAGCGCAAGCCGTGGCTTTGCACGATGCCCAGGAAAACAAAATAAGTCGGGTCTTCGACCAGGATGATGTCGCCAGGATCGCAGAGGCATTCCGTCAGCAAATAAAGCAATTGTTGAGACCCGTGTGTAATCAAAAGCTGGCGGGGCGAGTAGGCGCCTGCTTCATCCTGCAAAAGGCCGTCGCCGGCCTGCAAACGCTCCATCGTCAGGCGGCGCAACGTCTCGTCGCCAGTCGTCGAGCCGTACTGCAACGCGGACCGGGCCACTTTGGGCTGGAACAGAATCTCGTGCAGGATTTCGCCAACTTCGCGGACTGGCAGCGAGGCGCGGTCGGTGAAACCAGCGGCCAGTGAGATTAATTTGGGCCGTTCCAGCGTCATTTTCATGAGCCACGAGATCGGCGGTTCAGCGGTTCGCCGGCCCAACAAAGAGAAACCTGCGGATTTCATTGTCGATTTGAAAATACAGAATCGGGCTGTCAGGGGCGAGGAAGATTCTCCGTCCGGGAAGCTTGCGGCCCGGCGCTGTTGGACGCTTGAAACCAAGGCTTGGCCAGAAACTGAATTAACCCCTCCAAATAGCTCGCCCGGCCGGTCTCAATCGTGTCGTTGTGATCGCCGGCCAGTTCCCAGAGCATTTTCGGCTCGTTGGCCGCTGCGAACAATTTTTCGCCATGGTGAAAACGAATCATGGTGTCCGCCCGGCTATGCATGACCAGAGCCGGGATTTTCAGAGCGGGCAGTTTCGACAAGGAATCATAGCGGATGGTGCAGAGCCAGCGCACCGGCAAAAAGGGAAATAATTCCGCTCCGATGTCCGGAATGCTCGTGAAGGTGCTCTGCAAGATCAACCCGCCCAACGCCACGCGCCGCGCCAATTCAACAACCACTCCTCCGCCCAGCGAATCGCCCAGGGCGACAATGTTGGTAGGCGCGAAACCTTTCTGGCACAACCAGGCATGGGCCGCCTCGGCATCCAGGTACGTGCCCTCCTCGCTGGGCCGGCCAACACTGTGGCCATAACCGCGATAATCAAAGGCAAAGACATTCACACCTGCTTCCAACAAGACCTCATATTGATCAAGGCGATGGCTGAGATTGCCGGCGTTGCCATGACATAAAAGCACGGTCAAATGACCGCGGGCCGAATTGGTGTTGGCGGGAAAAAACCAGCCGTGCAATTCGACGCCGTCTTTCGTTTTGAAATAAGCCTCCTTCCAAGGGCGTCCCAGAGCATCGCCATTGGCCTGAAGCTCGGCAAACGGCTGATATACCTGGTGATGTTCAAACCATCGAAACATAAGATAAATGGCGCACAGGACGAGAAGCCATTTGATCGAAAAGTCCATCAGCTTCTTCTTCGTCCAGCAAACCATGGTGTCACTCTGGCATAAAATTCCACAGATTGCGAGCCACGATAGAATCAAGTTGCCGCGCGTCAGCGCCAATGCATGAAGCGTTCCGGGGCCGACAAGCCAGCAGGGGAGGCACT
>CAYIIH010000354.1:0-8911 GCA_964363225.1 uncultured Verrucomicrobiota bacterium
CATGCCGAACACTATTGGCGTCGCGCCCGCCGTTTTCGGCGTCCCGCCGAAAACACTCTGCCGAAATTGAACACTGCTTGGGGACACGGCCACCACAGTGGAACCAGTCGGCGGGACGCCGACTGGTGCGACCGGGACGGTCGCGTTCCCCAATTCCAATTGCATGGACACGGCTAAGGGTGTGAGCGGTGATTGGCGAATAATCATTTGCAGACCAGCAGGAGAAGGGCTATACCATTTGCCAATCGACGGAAGGGTGGCTGAGTGGTTGAAGGCACCTGACTCGAAATCAGGCTTAGGGGCAACCCTAACGTGGGTTCGAATCCCACCCCTTCCGCCAGTTGAACATCAATAACTTACGTAAACAGTGGACCTCAAAGAATCCTGAATCACAGAGGGAGCCGAATGAAATATGGTTTGAATATCCATGAAGGTGGCGCGCTGGATTTCGTGTCGCTCGGCGCCATGGTCCATCGCCTGGATCCGGGGATCATCCCCTTCCGCAAAGCGGCCGAGTGCCAGATTCATGTCAGCGGCGGTGAATTCAACGTTGCCGCCAACTTGTCCGATTGCTTCCGCCTACAGACCGGCATTGTGACGGCAATGGTTGACTATCCCATCGGTGATCTGATCGCCGAGCGGGTGAGGGCGATGGGGGTCAAACCTTTCTACAAGCGGTTCAAGCATGATGGCGTCCACGGCCCGAACATGGCCACCGTCTATAGCGACCGAGGCCAGGGCGTGCGCGCTCCCGTGGTCTTTTACAATCGCTGCCACGAAGCGGCGGCACTGCTGAAGCCGGGCGATTTCGACTGGAAGGCGATCTTGGCCGGTGGCGCGCGCTGGTTTCATAGCGGAGGAATCTTTGCCGCGCTTTCGCCGACAACAGCGGAGGTGATCATCGAAGGCATGCAGGCGGCCAAGGCTGTCGGCGCTGTGGTTTCCTTCGATCTCAACTACCGGGCGAAACTGTGGAATATCTCCGGCGGTCCTGAGCGCGCGGTGGCGGTGCTCGATCGCATCGTGAAAAACGTCGATGTCCTTGTTGGGAACGAAGAGGACCTGCAGATGGGGTTGGGCATTCCCGGTCCGGAGGTAGCCGCCGAGTCCAAGCTGGATCCGAGCGCCTTCCTCGGGATGATCGACAAGGTTGTCGGGAAGCATCCCCAGATCAAAGTCGTCGCGACGACGCTGCGCGATGTGCACTCGACCAACCGGCACAGTTGGGGCGCGGTGGCTTGGATCGATGGCCAGACTTACGTCGCCCCAACCTGCGACCTCGACGTTTTAGATCGAGTCGGCGGCGGAGACGGGTTCGCGGCCGGATTGTTCTTCGGTCTTCTCACGGGCGAGTCGCCGGAGGAAGCCGTCAAGCTGGGCTGGGCCCACGGCGCGCTGCTAACCACTTTCCCCGGCGACACGACCATGGCGACCATGGAACAGGTGCGGTCTTTTGCCAGGGGTGGTTCGGCGCGCATCCAGCGCTAACGGGCGCTCTCACTCGGCTTTTGCTGGCAAGCTTCCACGAACGATTCTGCTAAAGCGCATCTTGGCCTTGAACCCATTGTCGGTAGGGCGGCGCTGCTGGGCCGCCCAAATATCGGGGCGGAGCGGCAGCTCCGCCCTACCGGTTCATCCTAGAAAAGCAGTTGGAACCACGGATTTCACGGATGAAGAAGATGTTGTGATGGAGCGAGCTTTCACCCGGCGGGTGAGCACGGAGGAGGCTCCCGCCCTTCGCGAAAGGGGTTATCATCCGTGTGATCCGTGTCATCCGTGGTTTCTCAACCGCCGGATTTAGGATAATGTGCTCGCGTCCAGCCAATTCTCGGATTATGTTCAACGGCGAAAACTATGCGACTGCCTGCTCATGGCCGCTTTGGCTCATCCAGACGAGACGATCGACGTCGAAGCGGTTTCACGCTGATAGAGTTGTTGGTCGTCATCGCGATCATTGCCATTCTGGCCGGCCTGCTTCTGCCCGTCCTGGCCAAGGCCAAGGAGAAAGGCAAATCGGCCAGTTGCATGAGCAACCTGCGGCAGGTGGGATATGCGGCGCGCCTGTATGCCGACGATTACCAGGGCCGCTATTGTCATACGTTTCAAGTGCGAGGAAACAACGCCTTCCGGAAGGCTTGGTTTAATTTTCTGCATCCGTATCAAAAGACCACCAACATTTTCCTTTGTCCCACCCGCACCGTGAAATTTAGAGAGTTCATGCAGAATTACCCCAGCGAATCGATGGACAAGGCGGTGTCCAATTATGGCGCCAACTTCCGCCTGGGCGGGTGCGATTGGCCCGGCGTCTGGGACGTGGCACAGTGGCCGGCGATGAAGGATACCGGTGTCCTCAGACCGGCCACCTTGATCTACGTCACCGATAGCGGTTCGCGCCCGCTCCGCACGCGCGATCCACTCATGTGTGTGACTCCCAAGAGCCCGGAAAAAGCGGGGGCTTGGATCATTCACGATCCGGAAAATGATGCGCCCAACACGGGTGGGGTGACCAATGACGACCCCAACTGGGGCGGACCTCATTTGCGCCACCGCTCGCGCAGCAATGTTTCCTTCGTTGATGGCCACGTGGAAGCAATGCGATCTTCCCGGTGGTATTGGGGAAACACCCCGTGGCTCAAGCCTAACGAAGGCGGATGATCAGATACTCTCACTCCCTTCGTGCAGGTCGTTGGAGACATCATCAAGAACCTCAGCGCAGCGCCGCGCGGTAGTAGGTGTCGTCGTGCGGCTGTTTCCATCCATCAGTCGGTGCTGCCAGCGTCGGCCTGTGCTTCGCCCATAGTTCATTGACGAACGCGTCCCAGGCCTGGCCTTGCCGCGCCCACTCCTTGTCGTGATCCCGGCCGGTCGCGGCTTTGATGGTTTTGACGAACTGAGAGTCGTCTTCGTGCATCCAGCGATCCACGTAATCGAAGAAAGGATCGTGGCCCCAGGCCTCCTCGGCATGCAGGAGCCGCAGCGCCAAAGCTTGCGCCACCCAACCGACGCTCGTGCAGCACCGGCGATAGGACTCGCTGGTGTTCTGGCCTTCCTTCCATTGCGCCGGAGGCGTGTGCTCGTAAGGCCCCCAGCCATTGCCTCGCGAGCGGCCCGCACCCGTAGCCGCGTCGATCCCCGAATGGCCGGTGAAGACGACCTTGGCGCCCGTCCAGCCATCGCCATAAGCGGTCTGCTCGTCCTCGCCGAAGCTCGCCTTGGGGAAGGACTGGTTGATGTTGGCCAGTTGACTGTCCCCCAGGAGAAGGCCGGCCCAGACGATGGGTAGTTTGCGCCCGCTGCCGTGTCCGCCCCACCCTGTCCAACCGGGATGGCCCGCGCGGACCATGCCGCCCAAGTCGATGCCGACTTGAACGAGATTCAGCAGCAGCGGCTCCTTCTGTTCGGGTTTCAGGTCGGTGCAGAGCAGCAGCGCGGAAATGCCCGCCACCCGCCCATACTCCAGGCCGTATTGCGGCATGTTCTCGACGGGTTCCTCGAAGCCAAAGAAACAGGTCCCGACCCACGGCCGCTGCGTAAACCGGATGAACTGCTCGATCCCCGGCTTGGCCGGCGTCGCGGCGGCCGTCGGGAGCAACTCGCGCCGCAGATGCCGGGCCAGATACTTTTTTTGCTCGCGGTCGCAGAAAGCCGGCCGAAAGGTGTCGGCTGGCTGCGGTGTTTCGACGCAAGTGAGAACGGCGGCGGTGCGGATTGGGCTGCTGTCGCCCTCGCCGCGCTCGATCTTGTTTCGCAATTGCGCCTGGAGCACCAGGCCCTTGGGCATGCTGATGGTGGACACGAATGAATCGCCGGGTTTCATGTTCACCGGCAGCTTTTGAATGAGCGAAGGCTCGAACCAATTCCGCACCCCGCTGTCATAGGCAACTTGCATCTTGGCCGGCGGATTGAGCATGAACCCGTTGCGGACGCGCTGGCTTTCCGGGCGCTCCTTGTCCATGCGATCCAACTGTCGCCACGGAATCTCTGCGCCGTGAAGCGGTTTCGGGTCGATCGCTTGGATTGTCACCGGCCCCACGACATACCAGTCGCCATTGACGAACTGCCCCACGCGCGCGGGCTGCGCAAACGTCCAGGTGATGCCGAACTGCGAGACGCGCTCCTTCTGCGGCAGGTCCTCGAGCTGGGGAGTCGCGGGCGCGTTATCCTTGGTGAAGATGACAACCGGCCGACGCGCGGCCATGGCCGCGGCCACGGCCTTCTCGTCGTACGGATTGGCCTCTCCTGGGGGAGGAACAGTCTCTGCCGAGCCACCCTGGGAGACGGATACGTTGCCTGTGATCGACCAATCCGCCAGGGTTGCGTTGCCGTCAAAAGCCATCGTCCTGAGTTGATCACCGGCCGGCGCGGTTTCGCAGAATCCCAGGCAGAGACAACCCGCCACACAAAGAGGAAGAATCTTGAGCATGGCGTTTGGACGCAACCGGCCCAGTTCCACTTCAAGAGGCATCCGTCTGCCAATGACCTGCTTGGAGCACTCCGGCGACCATTGGGCCAAGCCGCATCCATGCAGTAGGAGCGCGGGCATCCATGCCTGCGCGTTGACGAAAGAACCGTCTTCGCGACCGGCGCGAGTTCGTTTCCCATCGGCAAAACAACTCACTAAAAGGTGAAGGACACCTCCAGCGGTCGGCCTTCGCCAAACTCGAAGGCTGGCTATCGCTTGCGGCACGCGCAGGCATGGATGCCCGCGCTCCTATTGAATAGCTAAGGCGCGGTCTTGAGACCCAGGTTTTCACTCAGCAAACGGTTCAAATTCTCTATTTTGTCAATCGGCCCGACGCTGAGAGCCGATCCGATAATAAGCTGAGGCATCAGGCCATTGGTGATTTTCCGGCTGTTCGTTTCGTAGATCGCCACGTCCATTTGAATCTGGCGATTCACCCAGTCGTCGGCCAGGGCTTGGTCCAGTTTCTCCGGGCCGACCAATTGTCCCGCGTATCGTTTGGCCTCCTCGACCGGCCGGGGCGATGGCGTTTCAAACATCCAATGGTCGAACTGGGAAAAAGCTTTGCCGTCAGCCCGCCAGACCGCCAACCCCAGGCGCGCGTACTGGCAGGCGTTCAGGTGCGCCCGGGGAGTGCGTTTCACCAGGTGGTTGCAGTTTCCTTCCAGCGGCATGGGCAAGCTGATGATGGCGAGTTGGTTGCCGAACTGCCTTTGCACCGCCAGCAACAAGCCGTGCAAGTCGCGGCAATGGTGGCAGGTGTAATCGAACAAACTGACCATAAGGTGTTTGGCCTCTGGCGTGCCCATGATCGGCAGGTCATGCACGCGGAGTTGGAATTTGCCGTCATGAATCTGTAAGGCCCGATTGGTGCTGGGTTGGGGCTGAACCTGAGCGGCTGCCGCCAGCGGACTGACCTGGTAACGCGGCTTTTCGAGCCAGACTTGGCCGCCCACTAAAATGAAAAGGCCGATGACACCCAGCAAACAGAATTGAACGGCGCGGCGCGGCGGAATGGCCAGCGACGCCTCGGACGTGCCGGGCTTGGATCCCGGAAGGCCGATAGGAGCCCGCCACAACAGGATCGCCACTGCGGACAGGCCGCAGCTATGGACCGTCATGCAAAAGGGGCAAACGCTTTTCAACACCACAAATTGCAGCGAAATAAACCAGGAAGCCGAACCGGCCACCAGAATCGAAAATGGCATTATGCCCAGCCAGGCCCGGCGTTGCTGGCCGGCAGGTCTGGTTTCATCAGTGTAAAAGGCGGCTGCGAAAAGCCCCAAATAAACCAGCAAGGCTGGCAGGCTGATGGGGACGCCAGCCCAGTAAGCCCAACGGCTCTGCAAGACTTTGCTGCAGACCGACTCAGGCCCGCAACCGGCCGCCGATCCGCCGGTCAGCGATATCCACGCCAGATATCCGGTTCCTGCCACCGCCACCGCCAGCAGCAGGCGAGCGAGAGTCATCGGCCAGCGGGCGGAAGCCGGAGTCGGGCACTTTTTCTTGGAGCGGGAAGCCATGTCTCCGTCGGTTTAATCCTTCTTCAGGGCCGAATATGGACCAAACTCATTCCCAAAACGAGGAAGGCGACCAGGCCAAAATAGAGGGTGCCCATGAACCAACGCTGGGCCGGAGTGACCTCAAAGTAGCGCAACTCCTCTTCGCTTTTGCGGCGGAACAAGGAGAATACCCTGGGCAATGACGCAAAGAAGATCAACGCAATCAGGAAGTTGAATTGCGTCACCATGAGGAAGCCAACCACCACGATGCCGACGAGCCACAACCAGGGCGACAGAGCCGTCACGATGCGGCCGCCATCCAGAAAGCCGACCGGGGCCAGGTTAAACAGGTTCAGGACAAAACCGACGTAGGTCAAAGCCCCAAAAAAGGGGTTGCCGGTCGCCAGATAAATGCCAAAGCAAACGACGGCGCCGAGCGTTCCCAGCAGTGGCCCGCCGATGCCCACTTGGGCTTCAATCCAGGCATTTTTCGGCGCTTCCTTCAGGGCAATGAACGCGCCCATGAACGGGATGAAGACCGGCGCGCCCACCTTCAGCCCGATCCGTTTGGCCGCCAGCAGATGGCCGCATTCGTGAACAAAAAGCAGGAGCACGAACCCCAACGCAAACCACCAACCCCAACTGATGGCGTACACCCAAATGGTCACAAACATCGATCCGCCCGTCTTCAAGATGACGGGAAAGAACTTGAGCAGCGGCAGCAACAGCGATTTCGATTTGGCCAGCAGAACGCCGATGACTCCTAAAGAAACCAAAGCCTTTTTCAGCTTTTTTCCTTGATCAGGCTTGGGAGGCCTTGGAGCTTCGCCCAGCAGAGGCGGAAGCGGCGGCGGAAAAGAATGCGGCTCTGCGTCCATTTGGACTAAACTTCAAAAATTTTGTAGGGAAGGTCAATGGAATTGATGCAATGATTTCAATGCCTCTATCATGGCGGGCGGAGCGCCGGTTTCCAACCGGCTTTGGGGCGTCGAGAGTGGATAAGCCGGCTGCAAGCCAGCGCTCCGCTCACCTCGGCTAATCCATTAGCGATGATTTCGCTGTCCCAAATAGCAGCGTCTTCTTACCTTGGCCCGGTTGTCAGAGCCAATCCGATTGATCCTATGATAAGAATTGCCGGACTCCTTTTGCAGAGGCCTGTATTCCTGGTTCTGTGCGCCACCGCTCAGTTATGGCGGGCGGGCCGGAGGCGCCGCGCTACCCTGTTCTGTGTTTTCTTGATCTTGTCCGCTGTCGCTCAGGCCGCCGAACGGTTCACTGGCCCTTGGGATTTGAGCGCGCTGCATAAGGCGCCCGAAGCGGTCTGGGGCCAACGGACCAACCTGGTGCAGGAGGTCTATTATGAAGGGGAACCTTTCCAAGGGAAACCGACTCGAATCTTCGCTTATTATGGCCGTCCCAACCAAGTCTCATCGGTTCCAATGACTTCGCTTACCCGTTGGGCAGCTATCAAAAATCGTACCGGCTGGTGCAAGGCCCCATGACGTTGTGCGTGAAAATCCTGCTGCCGCACGGTCATATCTGGACTTTCGGCGAAGTGGATTGTTTCGTCGATAGCATTTTGAAAAAGGCCGAGCCGTTGCCGAGGCTGGACCCGATGCAAATCGCCAACGAAACAGCCCGCGCGACTTTTGTTTCCGTTGTCCCGGTGGTAAAGGCCGAATTGAACTACACCAGCGACGCCGGCGTCTGGCAAAAGCGGCTTTGGAAAAGCGTCGCTGCTGAACTCGCCAACGGCCAAGTGACGGTCAAGCTGCCGGCGGAACGGCCATTGGTCTGCTGTTTGTCGGTCACGGACCAGCGCGGGTTGGTCGTCAGCACGCCCCATGAGGAATTTCCGGCTGCCGATGGCAAGTAAAAGAGAAGAGAGGTGTCGCCGTGCCGAGGATGTGCCAGGTGTTCTTGAGGTCGATATTTGTAACGGATTAATCAAAGGCTATGAGCAATAAGGATTGGCAGCCGATATCGATGGGCAAGCTGATTGTTTTCCTGGTTGGCGCGTCCTTCTTCTTCTTCCTGGTGCTCAAGTCGGAGCCGGGGTTTGTGTTCGTGATTGACCATGCCAACCTTCTTTTTCATGAGGCCGGACATCCGATCTTTGGATTGCTCGGCGGCACATTGGCTCTCTATGGCGGTACGCTCGGCCAATTGACCTTTCCGATGGTGCTGGTGGTTTCCTTCTGGTGGAAACGGGAGCCGCTCTCCTGCGCGGCAGCCAGCCTTTGGTTTTTTGAGAATTGGCTGAATATCGCCCGTTACATGGCGGATGCCCGGGTGCTGGAACTGCCTCTGGTGGGCAGTGGAGACCATGATTGGGAGGACATTTTCCAGCGCTGGGGTGTCTTGGAGCAGGACGTGCGCATTGCTTCGTTCGTGCGGGCCATTGGCTGGATCGGGATGGCGGCTGCTTGCGGATGGGTCCTGTGGCGGTGGTACCGCGACCGTCCCAAAATTCACGACACCGCACTGGCAACAGAATGATGGAATGAGCGTGTGACGGGCTGGGAGGGGAAGCACTCAGGGACCCTCGCCAAACGTTGAACCCAAGTCCGGCACGCGAATGGCCGCAAAAAGGCGCAAGAAGCTTGGACCGCAGCGTGAGAAGATGGGAAGTCAGACCGCGCAGCCAGAAGCGGGATCATCATGACGTTGACTGCTTGAGCAGGTGTTCAGCCCGGCTCTGCATCTCATTCAGCAACGCTTGCAGCAAAGGATTGGGTTTGCCCATCCACATCACGCCAAGGGTGACGGGCGCGAAGTCTTCCAAAGGCAGAGAGCGGACCTGGGGCGGAAACTCGGTTTTCGGGACCTGAACAGTTAGCCCAATGCCGTAGCCGTTGATGACATAAGTCTCGATCAAATCAAGCGAGCTCACTTCAATGCCGGTGAACCAATCCACGCCCAGGCGGCTCAAGCCTTGCTGGAAGTT
>CAYIIH010000355.1:0-1075 GCA_964363225.1 uncultured Verrucomicrobiota bacterium
GTGATTTCAATTTCCTCCTCCGGCTTCGGGAACAGCGCTCGGACGCTTTGCAGGAACTTCTCGTCGAGTTCAGCCACATTCAATCTATAGCTCGTTTGCATGGGACAAGCCTAGGCTATCCTCGCGTTGCACTCAAACCCCATTTTGATTCCGAAAAACTTTGGCTTGCTCCGCGCCACGGCGTCTGCTTCAATCCAAGCGTTCCGAGAGAGAGATTATGTAAAAGTAAACCAACAAAAAGCTCCCTGCCGCCGCTCAACCATCAAGCTTTCCCTCGGGAAGCCTGATCTTTTTACGACGCAGGAGCAAAAAAAATTTGCGAGCTTCGGCCGCTGTCCGTAACGAAACCGGCTCTTTCGATCAGAAAACAGCGCTGGACGCCCGCCCGCATCGGGCGTGCCGAAAGCGTTCTCTTGAGGGCATGCCAGTGCTTGTTACGAGGCGTGAGTAGTCACGCCCCTTTTCGTTTGGGACAAGCCAAGGGCGCAAGGAGAATACCGACATGAAGAACCGTCACTTGAAAATTCAAAGTCCGAAAACCGAAATCCAAAATGGAATGGAACCTCGACATCCTGGCTCCCATAGGATGGAAGAGTCTATTCGAAACGCTCTTGGTCGTCTCCAGAGTTTATGCCTCGCGCAACGGCTCAAACACGTTCTTCTGTGGACGTTTCTGGCCAGCGTGTCGATGACGAACCTATGGAGCGCCACCGTCACTTGGGATGCGGGCGGCAGCGACAAATCCTGGCACAATCCGCAAAACTGGGCTGGGGACATTGTTCCAGGCTCAACGGACGATGTGGTTGTGCAAACCAGCAACCTTCAACTGGAAGTCAGGAGTTCTGTCACCATCCGCGGATTGAATTTGGGCAACGGCGTCAGTCTTATCGCTCAAGGGTCGGGGATTCGATTCACTGCCACGAGCAATGCCATTATTGATGGGGCCAGCATTTCAGCGCTACAAGGAGCCACAGTCAGCCTTCCAGAATTGACCCGTTACGATTTGCCGGAGGCGCGGAGCAGCTACGCGCTGTGGAAGGCCGATGGTCCGGGCAGCGTGCTAGAGTTTCCGAAC
>CAYIIH010000355.1:1175-8910 GCA_964363225.1 uncultured Verrucomicrobiota bacterium
CTGGCAATTACGACCGGGAAAACGGAATCCGGGTTTTGAGCCAGGGCTTGGGCAGCGTGATTGACCTGTCCGCGTTGACGACCTTCGTGGATAACTCGTTCATAGATGCATCGGAGTTGCAAGTGTTGAAGGGGGGTGCGGTGACAGCACCGAAACTGGATCGGCTGATCGGCGTGAAATTGGTCATTGAGGGCAGTTCGACCTTGCCGACGGTGCAGTTGAAGCAAGCCGTCCGCAGCACGCTTATTGCGCAAGGGGCGGCGGTGGACTTATCGGGTGTCACGACGTTGACCGACAGTCGGGTGGAATTGAACAGTGGCGGCACGGTGAATCTTGAGAACGCCTCCAACGTGGATGGGGCCAGCTTTGTGGTGAACACGGGAGTCCGACTGAGCTTGCCAGCCGTGACCCGTTGCGATCTGCCGGAGGCGCAGAACAGCTACGCGCTGTGGAAGGCCGATGGTCCGGGCAGCGTGCTAGAGTTTCCGAACCTGCCGATGGTGACAGGGAGCAGTGGTTATAATGCGTATCTGGACATCCAAGCGGTCAATGGGGGTGTGATCAACTTGGCGAAGGTGACCCAACTCAACGATCCACCGCCGGGAGAAGCACCTGGCAATTACGACCGGGAAAACGGAATCCGGGTTTTGAGCCAGGGCTTGGGCAGTGTGATTGACCTGTCCGCGTTGACCGTATTTGCTGACAATTCCCAGGTGCCGAATTCTACGTTGACCACTCGTACTCTTGGAGCCGTATTGGTTCCAAGCGCCGTTTCTCTCCGTGGGATCAATCAAACAGTCGAACCCGGATCGCTGGTTCCCCCAGGTGACTTCGATAGCGATGGATTGGCAAACTTGCAGGAATACTGGGCTGGAACCAATCCACAGTTGGCCGATACAGACGGAGATGGCCAGTCTGACTTGAACGAAATCATGGCGGGCACGGATCCGAACCGAAGCGGGAGCAAACCGGACCTGGCCTTGGAAATCTATCATGCGATCGAAATCCAGACGGTCACGCGCCCGGGCGTCGCTTACCAGCTTCAATCTTCCGCCGACTTGGTGAACTGGTTGAACTCTGCAGCGCCCTTCACCGGCGACGGCAAGACCGCCCATTGGTTTTCGAGCCTGGAAGCTGGAGAGAAGCAATTCTTCCGCCTGAAGAAACTGTGATGGCCGGCGCTTTCGCCGGTTTGTTGTAGTCTGCGTGGGTGCCAATCCATTCCCATAGAAAGACGCTGCCGGTGAACTTGCCGACGGCACGGTAATGGTCGCCAACCCGCACCGACCAGTTGGGTTTGCCGATGGACTTGAAGTGGAGCGAAGGGTGCAAGGAGTTGGTTACCTAGAGGCCGTAATTCTTTCGCGCCAGCGCTTTCACGTCGGCGGGCAGGGCGCGATAGAGCCGCCAAAATTCAGGCGTGCCACGGCTGGGTATAGTCACGGCTCGCGAAGGATATCGTTGAGGGAAAGCGTCTGTTCTGTGGCGTGGGCGGCCTCGGCCTCGCGGTTGAGGGCGGCGAACTTGCCCGCCGCCACGTCTGCCTTCATCTGACGGTCCCAGTCGTCGTCGGTCCAGCCACAGAGTTCGGCGATGATCTCGGCGCGCTGCTCAAGGGATAACTTGGCGATGGCCGCTTTTATTTCCGTAACTGTGCTCATGGTGAAAAGATGCCTTGCGGAAAGGGGCTTGGCAAACGCGATATTGCAGTCCACGCCGGTCGTGAATAGCGCTCAAGACAACTCAGGTTTTTCCGCCTCCGGGTTTCCGGCCATCTCCTCCGCTTTGGCAAAGGGCCAGCGCCGGGTCAAGCGCGACCAAACCAGGAAGAAGACCAGCCCCAACAAGAGAGTGGCCACGCCGTAATTCTTTTTTTGACTGGCGAAGCGTCACCTTCAGCGGTGAAATTTTTTATTCCGTGCGAAGTCTCGGATCAAGTCTGACGAACCTTCTTGTCCACAGATGCACGCATGCTGCGGCAATTCCTGACCCGGCAGGATTCCCCCACAAATTCAGGGCGGACCACAGATCAAAAGGAGCCCCGGCCTGCTCTTCTACGCAGTCCACCCTGGATTCGCGGCGGAGGCAGCAGGACATCGTCGGGCTGGAACAGGGCCGGCGGCGGCGGGAGAACGCCGGTCGTTCCCCGGGCATTTCCAGATTGCGCGCCGCAGTCCTTGAACTAACCTGGGAGCATGAAAACAAGAAGAACACGCAGTCCCAGCCTGGCATCCCGCCCACACCTCCATCTCACGCTGTTGTTCCTCTGTGGACTTGTCTCCGTGGGAATCGCGGCGCCCGCCGGAGAGCTGCGGTTTCAACATCACTACATTGACCGCGACCTCCCGTTGAGCCCGCAGGGCTACGGCGATTACGGCTTGACCGCCTTGGTCGATATCGATCGCGATGGCGATCTGGACTTTGTGCTCGGCGGACGCCAGCCACAGCCCTCGCGGCTCTACTGGTTCGAATTCCAGGCGCCGGACCGCTGGGTCAGACACCTGGCCGGGACGAATTATCTCTCCGACGTTGGCCTGGCGGCGTTGGATGTCGATCGCGATGGGTGGCTCGATCTCGTTTGCAGCGGCGTCTGGTATCGCAACCCCGGCAAACCGCGCGAGCAGACATTCGAGCGACGGGTCTTCGATGAGCGCGCCGCCGGCGCCCACGATATTCTGACCGCCGACCTCGATGGCGATGGCCGGCTCGACGTCATCATGATGGGTGACGAGCGAACGGCCCTCAATTCGGTGCGCTGGTACTCGATCCCGCCAAAACCCGCCGAACCATGGCTGGCCCACCTCATCGGCCCGGCCATCCACGGCGCTCTTCTGCCCGCCGGTTTGGCGGACCTCGATGGCGATGGCGACCTTGACGTGATCCGCGCCAACATCTGGTTCGAGAACCGCGACGGCAAGGGCCGCGATTGGCTGGCCCACGACAACATCCCGTTTGGCCGCAAAGGCCCTTACGGCTTCTGCGTCCGCACCGCCGTCGTGGACCTCGACGGCGACGGCCAGAAAGAAGTTGTCATGGGCGACGCCGACATCGTCGAATCGAAGGTCGTCATCCTGAAAAATGCGGACGGCAAAGGCGGGAGTTGGACGAAGCAGGAACTTCCGCAGAGCTTCCCCTACGGTTCGCTGCACGCCCTGGCGGTGGCCGATTTCAACAAGGACGGCAGGCCGGACATCGTCGTCAACGAACAGGAGGAGTTGCTGCCGCCCGGCCGGGAAAACCCGCGCTGGGTGCTGTGGGAGAACCTGGGCGGCGGCCGGTTCGCCGAGCGCATCCTCCTCGACGCCCGGCTGGGAGGCCACGACCTGCAAGCAGGCGACGTGGATGGGGACGGGGACATCGACATATGCTCGAAGGCCTGGGGCCCGCGTCCCTGGAACGCCAACGGCGGGCGGATGCACGTCGATTTTCTGGAGAACCTGGCGGTGACAAAGTGAAGCCAGGGTTAATTAGCGCTCGACGGAGCCGCACGATTGTCTTAGAAGGCACCTCAGAGAAAAGACGGAAAACCGGAAGAAATGGCAGGCCAAGCCTTCCAGACTTCCCAAAAGGAAAGGCACGAGCATGCAGCAACTGACCCGAAGAGATTTTGCCAAAACCATCACCGTGGCGGGCGCGACCGCGGCGCTCAGCCACTGGCGCGTCTGGGGCGCGAATGATCGCGTCCGGCTCGGTTTCATCGGACTGGGCAACCGCGGCGACCAGGTGCTGGACGCGTTTCTCGAACAGCCGGATGCCGAAGTGATCGCGATCTGTGATCTTTACCAACCCTACCTTGATTTTGCGGCCAAGAAGATCGGGACGCAGCCCAGGCAATTCAAGGAGTACCGCAAGCTGCTCGATCTGAAAGAGGTCGATGCCGTGGTCATCGCGACACCGGACCATTGGCACGCGCTGCAAACGATCCATGCCTGCCAGGCGGGCAAGGACGTTTACGTCGAGAAACCGCTTTCGCTCTGCGTGGCGGAGGGCCGCAGGATGGTGGAAGCTGTGCGTCGCCACGGACGGGTCAGCCAGGTGGGCATTCATCGCCGGTCGGCGCCGTTTTGCCGCGAAGCTGCCGAGTTCGTGCGCGGCGGAGGTCTGGGAAAGATCACGGCGGTGCGCGCTTTTCATATTCAAAACGAATGGCCCAAAGGCATTGGCAGTCCGCCCAATGAGACCCCGCCTCCGGACGTTGATTGGGAGACCTGGCTCGGTCCTGCGCCCAAGGTGCCGTATAACAAGAACCGGACGTTTTACCGGTTCCGCTGGTTTTACGATTATTCGGGCGGGCAACTGACCAATTTCGGCGTGCATTACCTTGATTTCATTCAGTGGGCGCTGGGCCAGGACGCGCCGCTGGCGGTCACGGCCATGGGCGGCCGGTTTGCCGGGATGGAGGACAATCGCGAGATTCCCGACACGCTGGAAGTGCTGTGGCAGTATCCGGGCGGAACCTTGGTGGCGTTTTCACAATTCAATGCCAGCGCCGCGCCGGGCGGACTGCGCAATGGCGAAATCGAGATGCGGGGCACCAAAGGCACGCTCTATTTGCAGGGCGGCGGCTATGAGGTCGTACCTGACCTGATCACGCCGAACGAGTTTCCGGCCCGCCGGCCGGACAACCGCGCCTCCGAAGGCCGCTGGCGCGCCGGCGAAAAGCAGATGATCGAGCCGAGGAAAGCGACGGGCCGGGCTGACACCGCCTTTCATGCGCGGAATTTTCTGGACGGTGTGAAGAGCCGCCAACAGTGCCACTGCGACATCGAAATCGGACACCGGAGCACGAGCGCCACGCTGATTGGCAACATCGCGCACAAAACGAAGTCGTATTTGGAATGGGACCGGCAGGCCGAACGATTCACCAACAACGTGGGGGCGAACAATCTTCTCCACTACGAGTATCGCGCGCCACACCAACTGCCCAGTTCATAGAGGCGCTCCGGCAAGTGCCCGAATTCGTCTTTGACAGACCCTTTTCAGATTGGCAAGGTTCCGCGTCAATTGAATGCAATTGGGCTGTTTTGTCTGGAAGTGCCGCGAAATGCGCCCAGGAAAAAGATGAAAAATTATGGCTGATTTAGTTGGAAACCTGTTGGTGGCTCAATCTGGCGGACCTACGGTGGTCATTAATGCCAGCGTGGCCGGCGTCGTCCAGGAAGCCGGCAAGCATGACTTTATTGAAGAAATCTATGGTGGACTCAATGGCATCCTGGGCATCCTCAACGAAGAACTCATCGACCTGAACGATGAAAAGGCGCGGTCGATCGAGGGTTTGAAATACACTCCCGGCGCCGCACTGGGCACCTGCCGTTACAAGATCGATTTCAAGAAAAAGCCGGAAAAAGCCGCCCAAGACATGGACCGGCTGTTTGCAGTGTTTCAAGCCCACAACATCCGGTATTTCTTTTATGCCGGGGGCAATGATTCCCAGGACACCTCAAACCAAATCCATCTGCAGGCCGTGCAGCGCAACTACGAAATGCGCGTCATCGGCGTGCCCAAGACCATCGACAACGATTTGCCGCATACCGATCACTGCCCGGGCTACGGGTCCGTGGTCAAGTATAACGCCACCACGGTCATGGAAATTGCGGCGGACGTGGCCAGCATGGCGACCGATGGAGGGTCCTGCTGCATCATTGAAGTCATGGGACGAACGACCGGATGGATCGCGGCGGGCACTGTCCTGGCCAAACGCGCTCTAACCGAGGCGCCGCACATCATCCTCGTGCCGGAGCTTCCCTTTGCCGAAGCCGCTTTCCTGGACAAAGTCAAAGAGACCGTGGCCGTCTGCAAGAGTTGCCTTGTAGTGGTGGGCGAGGGCCTTAAGAATGCCGCCGGCGAAGAGTTGGCGGCGGACAAATCGCGCCTGGATGCTTTTGGGCATCCGGTTCTTTCCGGGGCGGCCGAGCACCTGGCTGACCTGGTGCAGGATAAGCTCAATACGAAGACCCGCACGGTGAAGCTCGGCTATGCCCAGCGCGCCGCGGCCCACTTGGCCAGCGCCACCGATGCCGCGGAAGCCACCCTGTGCGGCGAAGCGGCGGTGCGGGCCGCCCTCGATGGCAAGAGCGGATTCATGGTCAAGCTGGTGCGCGTTCAGAACAACCCCTACCGCTGCACGACCGGCCTGCAGGATTTGAGTGACATTGCCAACTCCGTTCATTTGATCCCGCGCGATTGGCTCAGTGAAGACGGTTTCCTGCCCAACGAAAAATTCATTGAGTATGCGCGCCCGTTGATCGAGGGCGATGTCAAGGTGCCCACGGAAGGCGGCTTGCCCAAGTTTGTCGCCCTCGAACGAAGCCGGGTCGAAAAGAAGTTGCCCGCCCGCAGTTGAACGGGAGTTTGCCCGCGCGTTTTCGTGGTCCGTCCCTGAATTGGCGGGGAGTCTCGGCGCGGGTGGCACCGTTCCAGAGTCTTCGCAAGCAGGGAAGAGTCTGCAGCAGAGAACATCCCGTTTGAGACCGGCTCGTTGGAGCCGACCGGTGCGACGTCCACCGGTTCATTGGCAAGTTCTTCATCCGACTTCGGCTTTTCGCCCTTCTGATCTTCCGCGCTTGCTTCCCGTCATCGGCGGACTACGATGCCGGCCAATCTGCATGGCTCAAGAACACACCATAAACATGCGGGCAAAAGCCAGGCTGTGAGTTCCTAAAATGGCCGACCAAAACCCCATTCTGAACAACCCCTACGAAGAACCCCGCTGGCATTACGCCACGAATCTTCAGGGGGAGCTTGATTATTCGCGCCCGGTGAAAGGGCGGCGAATCTTCACGCCAGAGATTCAGACCATTCCCGTGCGTCAAGGGACGCAGGGCAACCTGATGGAATTGAACGAGGTCGCTGGGACGAAGCACGGCAACCACGTCGTTAACCTGCTGCGTCGCGAAATGACCGTCTGGCGCGGGACGAAGTATCCGCAGACCACGCGCATCACCCGCGAGTTGCTGCAGTTCTGGTTTCTCAATCCCGAGCGGGACATGACGCAGTCGCTTTTCTTCGCGCAACGCGAGGCCATCGAAACCGCCATCTGGCTCAACGAGGTCGCCGAGAAGTCCAATGTTGGCCAGCATATCCTTCGGCAGCTTGAAGAAGCGCGGAAAGTGTCCGCGTCGCCGGAGAATAATCTGCCGCGCATCGCGTTCAAGATGGCGACTGGTTCTGGCAAGACCGTGGTCATGGGTGCGCTGATCGCGTACCATTATTTTAACCGCGCCGAGTATCGGAATGATGTCCGCTTTGCCGACAACTTTCTCCTCATTGCGCCGGGCATCACCATTCGCGACCGCCTTGGTGTGTTGCGCGTGGACACACGGTTGGGTGTGGATGCAGAAGATTACTACCATGTCCGCTACCTCGTGCCGGAAACGTGGCGCAAGGAAATGCCGGAGTTGAACAAGCGGCTGGTCATCACCAATTACCACGCCTTCGAGCCGAAAACACTTCAAGGCAACAAGCGTTCCCCGTTTGATGGCAAGATTCAGGCGGACGGAACGAAACAAGAGGCGACGGAGGATTATTCGCAAGTCATCGCTCGCTTGCTTGGCAATTTCCGTCCCGGCTCGCGCTTGCTTGTCATCAACGACGAGGCGCATCACTGCTACCTGCCACGCGAAGACGACCAAAGTGCCGAAGGCGAGGACGCCGCCGAAGAAAACCGCCGGGCCGCAGTGTGGTTCAGTGGACTCGTTCGCATCACTCAACGGTTCAAAGTGCGCAGCATCTACGA
>CAYIIH010000356.1:0-8875 GCA_964363225.1 uncultured Verrucomicrobiota bacterium
AACAGCTGGCTGCCGGAGATCCTTTTTCCTTCTTGACCGCTCACGCTAATGGGTGGGTGACCGCTCACGCTAATGGGTGACCCCATTGCTTACTTCACGACCGGCTTGAGGACGATGTTGCGATAGTTGATGCCGGTGTGGTCGCCTTGCAGGTAAATGGGGCCGGGGCGGGATTGATCCGACCACAACGCGCCGCCGGTGCAGCCCAGCAATGGCTGGTTGTCGATGATCTTCGTGCCGTTTAGAATCACCGTCACGTGGCGGTCCACGAGTGTGATGTCAAAGGTCTGCCATTCTCCGGCGGCTTTTTCGGCGCTGGCTGTGGGGGTGATGCGGCTGTAAATCCCGCCCATGTTATGCGAATCGAGTTTCCGGCCGAAGGTGTCCGCAACCTGCACCTCATAAATCCCGCGCAGGTAAATGCCGCTGTTGCCGCCACTGACCACGCGGGTATCCAGCGTGAGATTGAAGTCCTCAAATTCCCGCTCGGTCCGGAGGTTGCCGTAGGACTTGTGCGGCTTGCCTTCTTCCTGCACGGGCCGGTTGATGAGCACGCCCTCCTGCGCGCTCCAGCCATTGGCCGCGCTCGGACTGGTCAACTTCCACCCGTCCAGATTCTGGCCGCTGAACAGCTTGACCGGCTCGCCGAATTTAACCTTGGCCAAATCGGGCTTGGGCGGCAGCGGCGGAATCCGTTTGCCGGTGAATTCTTCCCTCCTGAAGCCCTGTCCATTCTCACGGCCCTGAATGGTCGTCAAACTCAAGTCATCCCCCGACACTCGCGCTGTGATCAACTCGGTGAACTGATGGGTCCGGACCACTTTGCCGGCGGCATCTTTGCGTTTGACCTCATGCAGGCGGGTAATGAAAAGGGTTTCGTCGTTGATGACGACGCTTGCCACCGGAACTACACTGCCGCCGCCCCAAAGAATGCCGGCGTCGAAATAGCCTTTCTCCTGAGTCACGCCCAGCCAGCCGGCGCCGCCGCCGGGAATCGTCAGCGCCCAATAGCCGACGAAAGGGTTGCTCTCTTCGACCGCCCAAGCTGAGGTGAGGGTCAGTGCCAAAGCCGTTGCGGAAAGTGTGCGACGTATCGTTGGGGGAAATAGATTGCTCATAATTGCGCTTCTTTATCCGCTCTTGTTGGTGGCGGCTCAAGAAAAATCCGCCACAGAAAAAGCAGGACAGGGCTTCATGCCCTGGCGAGCTTCGATGGCTGTCATTTTGAAGGTGTCACCGATGATGGCGGCCGGTCGATGGTGCTCTCGATAAAGTAACGGATGCCATGCACGTATGCGCCAGCCAACTCCAGCCCAAGGCCAACGGGTCGCAGGAGTTTGGGTCCCCGATTTTGGGCTGGCACTGCAAGTACGAAAACGGTAGTCTTGCTCTGGCATGAACACCTACGAAGAAGTGATCGACTTTATCGCCTCAGGACCGAGTCCGAGTGAGATAGCTTCGTTTCGCGCCTCAGAGGAGGTCAACCGACGTGTCGCTCTCCTGATCGAGCGTGAAAAAGCCGGAACACTCACCGCCGAGGAAAAGTCAGAACTCGATCACTACCTTGAACTGGAACATATCATGAGGCTGACCAAAGCGCGCGCGCGCCAGCGCCTCGCCCATGAGCAGCCTCGTTAGACTGGTCGGAGCGATAATTGAGCCGCTCACCGAAATCGGAGAAGGTACCGCCCGCATTCTTGGTTTCAACCATCGTGATCGCCTTCTGGAACGTCAGACCCTGATCGCATTCGGCCGATACCCATCGCTCCAAGCACTGGCCCACCTCAGAGCCTGACCGCCCCGCTGGTGAGGGCTTTCAGTGACGGAGCACCTTGACGTCCTGTTCGATTACGCCAGGGAAAACGAAACGGTCATTAACTGCTCTTCCGCTCAACCTCCCGTGCCGTTTCCTGAATCCGCTGCCAGGCTTGCTCCACGTGGCGCGCCTCGGTCCAAGTCTGGCCGACGCTGAACCGCAGCGTGTAGCGGTCTTTCAGGATGGTGTGGGTGAGATAGAGACGACCGCTCCTGTTGAGACGGTCGAGCAATTGGCGGTTCAGTTCATCGCCGCCCCGGTGGCGGAAACAAACCAGGTTCAACGGCGCCGGTGCCGCCAACTCGAACTGGTCAGACTCCGCGACCCACCGGGCGAAGTTTTGCGCCAGCTCGACATGACGCCGGATGTGATGGCGCAGTCCTTCCACTCCATAATGGCGGATGACGAACCACAGCTTCAACGAACGGAAGCGCCGGCCCAGCGGGATTTGCCAGTCCCGATAATCGATGACCGCGCCGGACTCTGTGGCCTGGTTGCGCAGATATTCCGGCAGCACGCTGAGGGTCTTGATCAAGACCGCCCGGTCGGCCACGTAGAAACAGTCGCAATCGAAATTCGTGAACATCCACTTGTGCGGGTTGAAGCAATAGCTGTCGGCCAGCTCCAGCCCGGCCTGGATGTGACGGTATTCAGGACAAAGCGCCGCCGTGCCGGACATGGCGGCGTCCACGTGCAGCCACAAACCGTGTTCCTGGCATACGCGGCCGATCTCGGGCAATGGGTCCAGGCCATTCGAGGAGGTGGTTCCAACGGTCGCGCAGACATAGCATGGCACCAGCCCGGCCTGGCGGTCTTGGGCGATTTGCCGGGCCAACGCCTCCGGACGCATGGCGAAGCGATCATCAACCTCGATCAATCTGAAATTCCGCAGGCCCAGTCCGGCAATCTTGACCGCTTTCTCGATGGAAGAATGGGCCTGATTCGAAGCGTAAGCCACGAGACGCCCGTCGCCACCGCGCTGGTTGCTCTCGAAGCGGGTGGCGCGCTCGCGGGCGGCCAGCAGGGCGCAAAGCGACGCGCTGGAGGCGGAGTCCTGGATGACCCCGCCGCCGCTCCCGCTTGATTTGAACCTCGTCGGCAGGCCGAGCATATCGGCCAGCCAATCCAGCACGTGGGTTTCCAGTTCCGTGCAAGCCGGGCTGGTCGCCCACATCATCCCTTGCACGCCAAAGCCGGCCGAGAGCAGGTCCCCGAGGATGGCCGGTCCCGAAGTGTTGGCCGGGAAAAATCCAAAGAAGTTGGGCGATTGCCAATGGGTGATCCCAGGCAGAATCAACGTTTCGACGTCCTTAAGAATGGCGTCGAAAGATTCGCCGTGCTTTGGCGGCTCGGCTGGCAGCGAGCGGCGAATCTGGCCGGGCTGAACTTGCGACAGCACCGGCCAGCGCTCGATATTCTCCTGGTAATCAGCGATCCAATCAACCACCGCGCGGCCATAGCGGCGGAATTCCTCCGGGGTCATGTGGGAAGGTTTGTCTGTGGACATAAAAACTCGGCATCGCGCGCAAGATACAGTGAAAAGCGCCGAAGAGAAAGCTTTGGTTCCAAGGTGTCCAGGCGCGCCCGCAACCTCTCCGCTCCGCCTTACCCGTGAATAGATACGCGTTAGCCACTCATCATGCCATCGACCGGTCGCGCGCTCGTCTTGCGGCGCAGAGGAGCGCTACCGCTCCTGATAACATCAGGACCAAGCTGGAAGGCTCGGGAATGGCCAGCGTCGAGTTGATCCAATCGAGGTGGGGGCCGATCAAGACGCCTCCGCCGATGTCTCCAAACCTCCCCCCGTAGCCTTCCGTGAAGGTGCTGACGCCCGCGATGCCAAAGCCGTCCGCCAGCGCGAAAAGAATGGGTCCTCCAGAGTCACCCGGGCCGATGATCGTTTCCACATTGTTTCCCAAACTGCCGCCCGGCTGCCCCAATGTGTCCGGTGCGTCGAAGTCATAATGGAACACATTCGGCCCGCTGCCACCCCCAGCCACCGAGAAACTGTCCACCACGTTCATGCCCACACGGCGATCGGTCGTGCCGGCCTCCGTGGTGTAACCGTAATTGCCGTAGCCCGACCGGCCAAAGCCCACCAAGCTTACCGTGTCGCCTTCCGCCAGCCCGGAATACAGCGAGGGAAAACTGAGGTTTGAAGGAAGCGGTGTATCCAAATACAGCAGCCCAAGATCGCTGCCGATAGAGGACGTGCCGAACCCTGTAAAGCCCGGGTTCAGGCTGAAGCCGCTGGCCGTGAAACTCCCATATCCCGGCAGTGCAAGGCTCATTTCAATCCCCGCATCCACGACGCCGTTATCGTCCGTGTCCAGGTTGTGCCCGGCGGTCAGCACCCAATGCGGTGAGAGGGCAGAGGCTGTGCCGTAGAGAGTCCGCCCGCCGGATTGGATGTGGAGCGCGCCGACAAAGTTGAACGGGGACACGGCCCACAAGGAGTCAATCCGCATCGAAGGCATGTCGGTGGGCAAACCGTTCTCATCCCCTGCCAGCAGGTTCTTTTGGAGCGAGGGAAACTCCGCGGCGGCAAGAGGACCGGCCAGCGCCAGACCAAGGCAGGGGAGCAGGATTTGTCTGAACACGTTGGGTACCGAGTTGCCCCGAACACCGACGGGAGCCGGAGCGCCGGCTTGCAGCCGGCTTTGGACAACCGCATTCTGCCGGATGAAGCTCATGAATCTTTTCCCGTTTTGTCCCTGGTCAAAGGCTAAGCCGAGTGCAACTCGGCGCTCCGGTCTCATTTGGAGCGCCGGTTTCCAGACCGGCTTTCGGTATTCGCAGCCGGCCAAAATCGTCGCGCTTTCGCGCGCTGCTCCAAGGCCACGCGGTTGATTCTGCTGCCAGATGCGCCTTCACCGGATTCGACTCCACGTACCGCACGGCTTTCTGGCGGTGGGCCTCATCGCGGATCCAGGTATCCCAATATTCCCGCTCCCAGAAGCTGCCCTCGCGCTTTAGCAGTTTGTTCGCCTCCCGCGCAATGAATCGCTTCCAGCTTTGCACCATTGCCGCCAGCGGTGTTTGCCAGACATCCACCAGCACATGAACGTGATTGGGCATCACCACCCACGCTTGCAGCCCATACCGCTCGCCGTCGAAATGACGCAGCGCGCTCTCGGTCAGGTCGGCGAGCTTGGGGCGCGCCAGCCAACACTCACCCGCCCCGCGATCCAGATAATCCTCCAGTTGGATCCGCCGTTCGCGTTCGGACTCGATCTTGCAAAGCGCCTCCCATTCGCTTCGGCGGCTGGCCGGCATGGCGTCAGCCAGCCGGAAGGTGACGAACTGGGTGATCCCGGGCACATCGTAGTGAGGCAGGTAGCCGCGTTGATGCCAACCGCGAAATCCTTTTTCTTTCGCCGCTTCGTCCAAGGGCTCGGTCCAGGCATTCTTGCCCTCGACTAACTGGTGCAATCCGGGGTTGTAGGGCACGACCGATGCGCCGGAACGTGTCGAGTCTTCGGAGCGTCCCTCCGCAACCGGCTTGCCGCATTCACCGGAGCGCCGAGTTGCACTCGGCTTGGCCGCCTGGCCGGACGGGCGAGTGACGCCGGGCTTTGGATTGTCTCCCACACGCGAAGCCGACTGCAAGTCGGCGCTCCCCCCTTCGGAGCGCCGAGTTGCACTCGGCTTGGCCTCAGTCATTGAATCTCGCCGATCATCCGGCTCTGGTGATGCGCTGTTCATTATCTGCCTCACTTTGCCTACGATGCTTTAAGCCGACTACAAGTCGGCGCTCCTGCAAGTCGGCGCTCCAAAAAAATCGCGACCGCTGCGCGGGCTTCACTTTTTTCACTTTCACACGCTGACCATTTTCACACCCGCTCCGCAGGCAGGCTTCGCTCGTCCCTCGCTTCGCCTCGCCTGCTCCGCTCTGGCTGTTAAGCTCACTGACCTGGGGGGGAGGACGGACCGGAATCCGAGGAAGATGATCCCGTAGTCCGGCCAGTCGCTGCTGCGGTTCGCCGCCCGGCAGTAGAACGCGTCGCGGCTCCAACTGCCGCCGCGCAGGACGCGGTTCGAGCCTGAGGACGGACCTCGTGGATCAGTCTGGGCACCGGTTGAATACGATCCATACCAATCCCAGCACCACTCCCAGACGTTCCCCGCCATGTCGTACAGCCCATACCCGTTCGGCGCGAAATACGCCACCGGACTGGTGTAGGGATCACCGCCCGTGGCAAACGTCGGATGATACCCCCGCGTGGTACTGGTGTCGTAGGCATAGCTGCTCGAACTGTAATAGTTCGCCCGGCTGTGTGTGATGTTGTCCGTGTCGCTCCACGGAAACCGCCGCCCACTCGCCCCGCCCCGCGCCGCCTTCTCCCACTCCGCCTCCGCCGGCAGCCGGTAACCGGAGTTCCATTTCACATACGGCGCCACCTGCCCGCTCCGATACCGCACGGTCAACCCTGCATCCGTGTAATACGCCGGCACCCGCCCCGCTTTCTCGCTCCGCGCATTGCACCACTTTACCGCGTCATACCACGTCATGCTTTGCGCCGGATGATTGTTCGCCTTGCCTGCCGCCCCATACTCGAAGCTGTACCCGTGCGAGATCGCCCAGTTGCAAACGTCATCCCACAGCGCCTTCGTCACCTCATGCTTGTCCATGTAAAACGCGCTCACGTACACGGTGTGCGTGGGGCGCTCGTCGCTGTCGCCTTCGTTGAAGGTATCCCCCATCGTGAAGCTGCCGGCAGGGATGAGGGCTAGCGGACAGCTATCCTGCTGCGCAGACTCAAGTGCTGGAAGTGTTGCCTCCGCTACCGGCACCGGTGTTGTCTCTAGGAAAAGCGAACTCCAACCGCCTCAACAACACCCGCCAAGGCCGTCCAGTGTAATGAGTTCCACGAATCCTCATCACCGGGGTAAGCTATGCGAAGATGGGGGAAGATGAGCCTGGCTTCCGGCTCCTCAGCGGTCACTTTCGAGTACAACGCCCTGGGGCAACGGACGGCCATGACTGACGCCAGCGGGGTGACGACTTATGCGTATGACGAGCGCGAACGGCTGATTGAGAAAGCCACACCGCAAGGCACGCTCACTTACACCTACGATGCCAATGGCAACGCCACCTCGATCCAATCCTCCCATCTCAACGGAACCGATCTCCGCTACGAATATGACGCGCTCAACCGGCTCAGCGCCGTAACCGATGTCCACACCGGACGCACCGCTTACAACTACGACGCGGTCGGCAATCTTCAGAGCTACACCTACCCGAACAATGTCAACAGTTTCTACGAATACGACAGCCTCAACCGGCTGACGAACCTGGCGGCCAGCACGGTTTTGGAAAGGCTCGCCAGTTACGCCTATACCGTTGGCTCGGCTGGCAATCGCCTCACCGCCACCGAAACCATCACTCTCAACACTCAACCTTCAACCCTCAACCGTCTCTACAACTACGACGCCCTTTATCGCCTCACGGGCGAACAGATTGCGGTAGGGACGCTTTCCACAGCGTCCCTGATCTACTCCTACGACGCGGTCGGCAACCGGCTTGCGCGCGCATCCAATCTCAATCCGATCCTGCCCGCCATTTACGGTTACGACGCCAACGACCGTCTTCTGACCGACACCTACGACGCCAACGGCAACACAGTGGCAGGGCGACAATCCTCTGGAGCCGTGGAATCGAACCTTTACGACTTTGAAAATCGTCTCGTTTCAGCTACGACCGCCTCGGTCACGGTCACGATCCTTTACGATGGCGACGGCAACCGCGTCCGCAAAACCGTCGCCGCCGAGGCTGGCACCGTCACGACCGTTTTACCTCGTCGATGACCTGAATCCGACCGGTTACGCCCAGGTGCTGGAAGAACTGACCACGGACCACGGACCACTGACCACTTACCGCGTTTACACCTACGGCCACGACCTGATCTCCTTCACCGATCACTCAACCCTCAACCAACCCCCCTCAACCTACTTCTACGGCTACGATGGCCACGGCAGCGTGCGGTTCCTGACGGATGCCCTCGGCCAGATCACCGACACCTACGATTACGATGCGTTTGGCAACCTGATCTCGCGCACGGGCACCACGTCGAATGATTATCTTTACACGGGCGAGTAATTCGATGCCGACCTTGGCCTTTACTATTTGCGGGCGCGGTATCTGAATCCGGACAGCGGCCTGTTCCGCTTCACGAAAATCGCTGAAGTAAGAGGTTAATCGGTACGCGATGGGGCCGGAAGTGTCGGGGAGAGTTCCGCCAATATCTTGGACAGGCGTCCGAGATTTTGGGGGCAGAGTGGAGGCGATGGGTACAAGGGGTTTTCAAAAGGGGCCAGCTTGGCTATGGATGATCTATATGCAAAGAATCTATCCGACCTCACTGACCCCCGAACAGTATGCGGAGCAGGAGTATCACAAGCAAGTCCGACCGCCGGAAAACTGCCCCAACTGCGAGCGGGCGCGGGCCCTGGAAGCGCTGGCTTACTATAGCCGTTACATCACTACCGCCGCGGCGGCGGTCTTGATGATTTGGGTGCGCCGGTTCCTGTGCCGACATTGTCGCGTGAGCGTGAGTTGTCTGCCGCAGTTTGCTCAACCGTATCGACCGGTCAACACGCCGACGGTGGCCGCTGGTTTTAATGGCCAAGCGACGCCGCAGGTCGCGCGTTGGACTGAACTCATCCGGGGTTACTGGCGGCGTTTTGAGACGCATTTGCCGGTGCTGCTGCGGCAGGTGGGCAACGCTTTCGGCCCGGTGCCGCTCCAACCGACGGCCCAAGAGTTCTGGCGGCAACTGCTCCAGCACTGCGGCGATCTGGCCCGTGCGACGAGCCAACTCATTCATCAGTTCCATACTTGTTTGTTCGGAACTTACCGCTGCCATCAACGCCGGCAGCTTCAGGCTGCCTAGGGGCTGCCCGCGCCGGAGCCGCTTGCCGGTTGACCCCCCCACACCATTCTTCTTCAAGTGCCGTGGGACCGGATCGAAACTCCTGCGCGTATGAATCAACCTTCCGATTCCGGCCTGGTCAGGTGAATCTGTGGGTGGTTTCCGGCTCTGGAAGCCTGCCGAGGTT
>CAYIIH010000357.1:0-8869 GCA_964363225.1 uncultured Verrucomicrobiota bacterium
TCCGCCACATAGACGTTGCCCGCGCTGTCCACCGCCACGCCGGAAGGGGAATAAAACCGCGCGGCGCTCCCCATCCCGTCCGCGCTGCCGTAACCTGCACTCCCAGCAAGAGTGGTGAAGGTGTAAGGAGTTGAATAATCTGCTTGGCCCCAAACCGGCACGGGCCAGTGGACGGCCAAGACGCAAAGCCAGACAGTGACGAGAAAATCACGCATCAGATGGCGCGTCGTTTGGGAGTGTGAATGGCTGGCTTTCATAGAGATAGATGGATGAACCCTTTTCGCGGCCGGCGTCCCAACGAGGCGCTGCGCTTGACACCCGCAAATATGGAGTTGGTTTCGGACTGCATGCGTGCCCTTTCGGTACGCTCGGAATCAAATCAGGAACCGTTCCACCGCGCAAGCGGAGTTTTTACTTCGCCTGAGTCCTTGCCGATCGATGTCAGTTCCGGCAGGGCGACGCTCCCGCGGAGCCGCGAAATGCCACGGCTCCGCGGGAGCGTGGCCGTACTCTATCCTTTGCGGAGCCTGCGGAAGGGGGTTAGTTGTGGTTACGCAGTTCCACGAATCGTTGCCTCCCGTCGGCTGTTTCCACGGCTCTTCCGATGCCGTGCGTTACCTCTTCTACACCGAGCCAAGCACCGTGAATTCCTTTCTCCGCAAGGACCGTGAATTCTACGCCCCCCAAAGTTGTCCAGCCGGTCTTAGCCAAATACGCTTTGCAAGCCTGGAACCCATCGCTTCCAGAAACGAATTGGCAGACCAAGAACACCGGGTTAGATTCTCAGCATGAACAGCATTTTGGAAATCGAGGCCGCTCTTCGGCGGTTGCCGCGGCAAGACACCTGGGAAATCGCCCGCTGGCTTTTGGAATACCTGGCGGAAAACGCGGAAGGGAAAAGCCGCGGTGAAACACCGGACAACGGCAGCTCCATGACTCCGGCTCAGGCGACAGCGCCAGTCAAGCTACCCGACTATGCGGCGCGGCGCCGGCGAATTTTCGGCGACAAGGTTTTGCCGAACATGGTCCTGATGGCCCGCGAACAGGAGCGGTGGTGAGAATCTACGCCGACACCAGCTTCTTCTTCTCGCTCTACGCCACGGACTCGAATTCGCCCCGAGCCGACGCGTGGCGGCACGCGAACCCTCACCCGCTGCCCTTCACCGCCTTCCACCGTGTGGAACTGCGAAACGCTCTGAGTCTGGCAGTGTTCCAGAAGCGCCTCACGCCGCAGGAAGTTCAGACCGCTTGGCAGGAGGTGCAGAACGATTTGGCGACGGGGATTCTGGTTCCGCGAGTCGGTCTTTGGCACCGAATCCTCCGTGCGGCGGAGAGCCTGGCCGAATACCAAACCCCCGCTGTCGGTAGCCGGAGTCTGGACATCATTCACGTGGCCGCCGCATCGGTTCTGGGAATCACCGAGTTCTGCACGTTCGACACCCGCCAATCTGACTTGGCCCGCCGGGTCGGCCTGACCCCGAGTGCGCTGTGAGAAACCAAAAGGGTCCCACAGATTGACAGTCAAGAGTCATCTTTTGTGGCCGAGAAAGACCGTAAACGGCGCGAAAGGAATGAAACCGCTAATCATCACTGATTCTCGCTAATCAGGAGCAGGGTTAGTTGTGGTTGCGCAGTTCCACGAACCGATGCCTCACGCAAAGTCCGCCAAGCACGCCAGGGCCAGAAAGCCCAAAACATCACACTTCATCATCAGGCTGGCAGCAGTTTTAGACCGGCTGTGCGCGCGATCTGTCTGGCCGGGCCGTCGCATCCCAAGTAGTGTGAGTTTAGACCATACGGCGGGCTAAACAGGCGGATAGCCGCGTAAGCAACCGGGCTGGCAGTGCTGTTTACCACCAGCGCCACCAAGAAGTCCAGATCACAATACGGTTGCATTGGCTAAAGCCAGGATCGCATCGCCCACTTCGGGGGCGCCGTCTTTTTGAACCTCGCGCAGGAAATTTGGACAGTGAACCCGGCGGGACCCAGTCCGCTTGGAGGGCTTGCCCTTTTGAATCGGCCCTGTCTTTGAAAATGGTCTGCCCATGGCGCGGTCGGCCGCTTTCTTCATGACGACACGATGGCAGAGCCAGGGAACACCGTCAAGAAACGCATCATCGAGACCGATGGAGCAATTGCCAGGATTCGTGGCGGTGACGACAGCACCGGGCGCGGAGAACGTGACCGTGAGTTGGACGACGGCGCCGGCGCTATAGATGTTGCCGAACTGCTGCCTTCGGCCAAGGTGACCGTTCAAGTGCCGACTGCGCTGCCAACTGAACAGGATGGCCATCAGGAATTGTGGAATCGGAGTGCTTCGCCAATTTAGCTGCGAAATTTGCCTGGAGCCAGCGGGGTCTTCGGACTCAAATGCCCGCATTCCCACCTCCTTTGTTCGGTGTCAAGCCGGCTCCCACCCGGCCCGATATTTGTCCTTGATGAACTGGTCCGCTTCGGGGGCGTTGGTGGCTTTCATGTTGGCGCTGTCCCAAAGGATTTTCTTGCCGGTGCGCAGAGCGACATTTCCTAACAAGACCAGTTCCGTCAGGCGCGCGCCGTACTCGAAACGGCTGCTGGCCGGCGGCCCGCCTTTGCACGCATCGAGCCAGTCACGATGATGGCCCTTGGACCTAGGCAGTGACTTGGGCGGCCGTTGGTAGGCATCCAGTTTTGCCTGCGGGATCATTCGCGGCGCGCCGCCCCAACCTCCGCAGGTGATCATCCCCTTGTCGCCGATGAAAAGAATCCCGTTGCCGCCCGCGCCCAGGTCTTCGTCGTCCGGGAGTTCGTCCGGCCGCGCCGGGCGCAACCCGCCATCGTACCAGGTCATATTCACGGCCGGCATGTTTCCGCGGGGACCGAATTTGTAGCGGAAGATCGCGCCGGGAGAGGTGGTGACGGCATCCAGTTCGGCACAGGACGCTTCCACACTGAGGGGAGCTTTCAAATCGAGCGCCCACATGGCCGGGTCCAGGTTGTGGCAGGCCATATCGCCGATAGTGCCCGTGCCAAAGTCCCAATAGCTGCGCCAGCGGACCGGCGCATAGGTCGGGTGATAGCGGCGAGGCTCGCGGGGTCCCAGCCACAAATCCCAATTCAGTCCGGCGGGCACTGGCGGGGTCTCAGCGGGCCGGCCGGCGTGGTTGAACCATTTGCGCGCGTCGCTCCAGGCATGCACTTCGCGAACCGCCCCGATGGCGCCATCCCAAAGCCATTCGCACGTCTGTCGAATGGTTTCGCCGGAGTGGCCTTGATTGCCCATCTGCGTGGCGACGCCGGTTTCCTGGGCCACTTTGGCGACCTGGCGCGCTTCCCAGATGCTGTGGGTGAGCGGCTTTTCGCAATAAACATGCTTGCCCATCTTCATGGCCGTGATGCTGATCAACGCATGGAGATGGTCGGGCGTGGCGCAAAGGATGGCGTCGATGGCCTTCTCCTTTTCCAGCATCAGCCGGAAATCCACGTATTCGGCGCAGCGGAAATCGGGAGTCTTCTCGGAGTGGTGCTTTTCGATCTCGGCCTTGACTGGTTTTCTTCCGGCGACGCCTTTGTAGTAGTACGGCGTGTAATCGTCCTGCTCATTGGGATCGCACACGGCAATGATCTGCGCGTCGGCCTCGTTGAACAGCGAGCGGGCGTTGGTCCGGCCCTGTCCGCCGGCGCCGATGATGGCGATGTTCACTTTCTCACTGGGAGCGACGAATTTCGGGCCGCCCAGGACGTGCCGGGGAACAATCGTAAAGGCGGCGACGGCTGTGGAGGTCACGCCAAGAAATCTGCGGCGGTTCATTTCGTTTTTTGTCTCATTCTTCTTCATAACGGTTATCCTTTCTGGAAGTGGGTTTTGCGGGCGGCACGGTTCAGGTGTCTCCACGCAGCAAGGGTAGCCGGAAAGAAACCGCAGAGACGCGAGGGACGCAGAGAAGATTGAATTGGGGGCGGGTCGGAAACCATTCACCATCGCGTGACCGAATCTGATTTGGCTCTTCTTTGTTTCTCTCAGCGTTCATCGCGTCTCTGCGGTTCAATTGGCCGCGCTCGAACGGCCTAGCGGCTACGGCGTTTTCTCTTTCAACCGTTGCAGAGCGTCCTGGGCAGCTTGCGGATGTTGCGCCTTGATGGATTCGGCAATCTTTTTGATGGCCAGCTCTGCTTCCGCGCGAACACCGGAATTGGACAGCAGCGGCAAGGCGAGCTGCAACGCTTCCGGATGGGCCACGCCGGCCAGCGCGCTCAGGATCAGTTTGCGGTCTTCATCGCTCCGTGCTCCCGCTAACAACTGGCGATAGTGGTCCCGCAGTCTGGCATCAGGATGCGCGTTTTCTTCACCCACCAACCGCACCAAGGCGCGCAATGCCAGCGCGCGATGCGAGTCATTTTCCGGCTGGCGGTAAATGCCGGCCAGAATGTCCCACGCGGCCGAGTCAGGCCATTCCGCCAAGGCCCGGATGGCGGTGTCGCGGAGACGCGGTTCGGCGCTGGCGCTGGCCGCCTTCAACGCGGCCAAAGCTTTGGCATCGCCGCAACTGGGCAGCAGGCGCAGCAACGAGCAGCGGACCTCGGCATCAGCGGCCTGGTCGAGCATCCCGCAGACGGCCTCGGAGCGGCGAGAAGCATCCGGGACCTTCAAAATGGCCTGCACGACGGCGCTTTCCGCCTCCGACCGCACGTCGGAAACCTTTAAGCTGACCAACTTGTCCAAAAGGACGGAGAGGTCTTCCGCCGCGGCCAGCTTGCCCAGCGCTTGAAAGGCGGCTTTCACCACGGCGGGATTTGGGTTCCCGGTTTCGTTCAGCAGCGCGGGAACCGCCACACGATTGCGGCGCTTGGCCAGAACGGAAATGAGCGGGCTCTTTGTTTCCGCCGCGGCTCGTTTGAGTTCGTCGATGATGGCCAGATCGGTTGGCTCACCTCCGCCCAGGATGCCAAGAGCGGCTTCGGCGGCTTGACGTTCCTCCGGGCTGGTGGCGTTGGCCAGCGCCTTTGACAACAGTGGAACCGAAGAGGCATTGCCCAAGCTGCCTGCGGCCGTGATGGCCGCCAGGCGAACGGCGGCGGCCGGCGCTGTGAGATTGGCCGTGATGGCGGAACGCGCGCCCGCATCCCCCCGGCTGGCCAGGGATTCAATCATCCACACCTGCTCCTGCGGCTGCAATTTGGGCAATTCCCGGGCGAACCTTTCGGAAGCATCTTTGGACCGGAGAGATGTGATGGCGGCGATAGCGACGGGCTTCAAGGTTGTATCCGAGCCGCGGAGGAGGCTCAAGATGCGCCCCTCGCCTTGATCCGCATCGAGCAGCAGCAAGCCACCCAGCGCGCCGCGCCGCGCGTAGGCCGGCTGAGATGGCTGAAGCAACTCCTCGTAAATGGCCGCGGCGGCTGGGCGGTCGCCGGCGGCGGACAGTTTCTCCGCCGCTTGCAGAGAGGCTTCGATCACGGCGCGGGCCAGAGCGCGATTGCCTTCCTTGCGCAGCGCAGCAATGGTCTGGCGGGCCGGCTCATTGGCGATCTTTCCCAAGCTGGCGATGGCTGCTTCGGCCACGGCCGGGTCGGAGTCGCGACAGAGTCCCGACAACGGTTTCGCTGCCTCCGGGTCCTGGCGGTCGCCCAGGGTGTTGATGACCTGGACACGGGGCATGCCGCGCAAAGCAGACAGGGCGTTACGCAAGATTTCACTGGCTTTGGCCGAGGGATGCGTTGTCAAGGCCAGACAAGCAATCGCCACCGTTTGTTGGTTTTTCAGCAAGTCCGAAAGAGCCGGCAATGAGTCCTCCGAGCCGACGATGGCGAGTTGCTGGCAAGCGAAGCGCCGGGCCTCGAACGTGGCGTTGGCGGCGAGGAGCTTGACCAGTCCCGCCTCGATTTCCTTGCGCAAGGCCGGGTTGGCAGCGGACTGGAAGACCAAGGCTTCAATGCGTCGCAAGGACGCCATATTCTGGCCGGATTCATAAGCGGCCGCCTCCGTGATGAGCGGCGTGATTTGGCCCTGACCCAGGGCCGGTTGCGCAAAGGTCATTGGCGCAAGCATAAACCCGCCCGCTAGTAGCATCGTTCCAAGGCCTTTCACAAAGTCGGCGCAAGTGGTGGCGAGCACGCAGCCGGTTGGCAGCCAGCGATACAGCGCAGCGCGGTGGCGCCGCCACCAAAGTAGCGCAGGTTTCCAACCTGCTGTATCGCGGATTTCCAATCCGCCGGCGCACCGATCGTCGAACGGTCTGCCGACTGGAAGTCGGCGACACAGCAGATTGGAAATCTGCGCTACGAGGTCGCCGCCGCTCGTCCCTACCGGAAAATCGTCGCGGCCAGCGGCGATTCCAGGCGATACTGATAGACTGCCAGTCTGCGCTACGAGCGGAGCGCCGATTGTCGATCGGCTGTATCGCGGACCAGAAGTCGGCTTGACCGCGACTTTGTCAAGGGCCTTGAGCATCGTTCCAAGGATTCGTGTTTTCATATTCAGCAAGTGGAGAGCGAAGGTTTTTGATTTCATTTTCGGTCTGCGTCTGCCTTGTTACGGCGACGCAAGGCGACCTGGCACGGCTACAATAAAGTTTCGCAACGTGCGGATCGGCCCAAGAACCGGAGCGCGGACATTCTTGTCCGCGCTCCGGGCAATGATGTTTCGGAATTTCATTGTGGCAGTACTAGATTCTCCAGGGCGCGCGCGGTTCGCGGGAGAGCATCCGGTTGGCCTCTTCGCTATCAAACCGCTCGGCCACGGGGTCCCAGTTCAACTTGCGTCCCAGCCGGAGGCTGAGGTTCATAGCCTGGCAAATGGTCATGGCCCGGTGAGCGATTTCCGGATCGCAGAGGGTCGGCTTGCGGCTGCGGATCGAGTCCACCAAGTTTTGAATATGCCCGCCGGCATTGGCCCAGCTCTTTCCTCCCACGGTCTTCAAGCTCAGGATGGACTTGGGCTCGGCCGTGACCACGTCGGTCTCGTCGTCCACTTGAATCCAGCCTTCGTCTCCGATGAACCGGATGTAACGGTCGGCAAATCCTGCCCGCTGATAAATGACGCCGGTCACACCGTCGGCATAACGGCATTTGGCCACTCCCGTCAGCGGCGTGTCGCTGCAGAATTTGGCCGGGTCAGGAAATTCGCCTTGCGCTTCAAACTCCACCGGCCCGGTGTGATCCTTGCCCAGCGCCCATTGCATCTGGTCGGTGTAATGGCAGCCCATGTCGGCAATGATCCCCTCGGCCGTGTCCCAGAAATATTGCCAGGCATTCACCCGGCCCGGCACAAAGGGCCTCCAGGGCGTCTGGCCCAGCCAGGTGTCGTAATCCCAGCCTTTGGGAATCGGCACCGATTTTTCATGAGCAATGGCCGGCCCTATCCACACTTGCATTTCGACGGAATGGACCTTGCCGATTTTGCCTTGCCGAACCATTTCCGCGGCAAAGCGGTAGGAAGCCGTAGAACGCCGTTGCGTTCCGGCCTGGTAAATGGCGCCGAGGCGGCGGCAGGTCTCGACCAGGACGCGGCCTTCGTGGATGGTGAGAGTGACAGGTTTCTCGCTGTAAATGTCCTTGCCTGCTCGCGCGGCATAAATCGAACCCAGCCCATGCCAGCGGTTGCCGGTGGCAATATACACCGCATCCACGTCTTTCTGGGCCAAAAGCTCCCGAAAGTCGGGGTAAATGCGGCAATCTTTGTTGCGGTAGTGCGCGTCGATCAGGTCCTTGCCCGAGCGCAGCCGGTCTTCCCGACAGTCGCTGACGGCCACGAAATGGATCTCCGGAAAGGAAAGAAAATCCGGCAGAATAAATCGCGCGCGGTTTCCGACACCGAACACCGAGAAGGCAATGCGGTTGCTGGGAGCGACCGCGCCGTCGAGTCCGAGCGCCGAGGCCGGTATGATCATTGGGGCCGCGGCGGCCGTGGCGGCGCCACGGAGAAACCGGCGGCGGTTCATTGAGTGAAGACTAGGTTGTTTCATGGCATCCTCCATTTTTGGATAAGCAGAAATTCATTCAACAGCATGGGTAACCAAGGAAAACGAATCACGCAACAGTTTTTTCACACCGCTCTATCCCCGAAATGGCAGGGCAAGACTCCGTCGAGCCGTGGAATGGTGCGCTGCGGACAACGCTGGACGCAGGGCGGATTTAAAGCGGAGCGCCGGTTTGCAACCGGCTTTGGCGCAACGACCAGCCTGTGGCACCCTCAAGCCGATTGAAAACCTACGCTCCAACCCGGCTGCCCAGGCGAAAGCTTCTTGAATCCGCCGTACGCTCAACGAGACCGAATTTGAATGGCACCGAATTTGAATGGCATTGACATTTTCCCGCTGAATCAGGAGGATGATAGCATTCTATGGAGTTCCTGATCGCCAGGTTTTGCTCGGCAAACGAACTATGAAAACGCAGAAACAAATCATCCGTCCTTTGCGCTGGCTCACGCTGGCGCTCTCAACCCTGGCCTTGGCCCTGCCTGCCGCGGCGCAGTTACCTACGCCCGACTCGTTCAATCCAGGAGCAAACGACCAGGTCAATTCCCTGGCCGTGCAGGCGGACGGGAAGATTCTGGTGGGCGGCTCTTTCGCCACGTTGGGCGGGCAGAGCCGCAATTGCATTGGCCGGCTGAATGCCGATGGCACGCTGGACACCAGCTTTAATCCAGGAGCAAACGACCGGGTCAATTCCCTGGCCGTGCAGGCGGATGGGAAGATTCTGGTGGGAGGCTATTTCGACAAGCTGGGCGGGCAGAGCCGCAATTGCATTGGCCGGCTGAACGCCGATGGCACGCTGGACACCAGCTTTAATCTGGGAGCAAACTACTGGGTCTATTCCCTATCTGCGCAGTCGGACGGGAAGATTCTGGTGGGAGGCTCTTTCACCACGTTGGGTGGGCAGAGCCGCAATT
>CAYIIH010000358.1:0-8852 GCA_964363225.1 uncultured Verrucomicrobiota bacterium
CCGCGCCGCAGGGCTGGAATAACGTCGGCGGACAGGAGTTTCCTGATGCCAAGGGCTTGTCCAAGCCGGCCGCGAATCCGGGCACTGTCACGATTTCCGCCCGGCGCCGATGCGGCGAAAGATGAATTCGGTCTCGGCCTTGACGGGTGTGCCGGCGATCTCCAAGACGGGGTAGGCCAGGAGATTGATGGGGCCTGAGGTAGGTAACGGGTCCACCAGCAGGTCGCGGCCCTGACTCAGTTCGATCCGATTGGCCGGGTGATGCCCGAAGTAATAAGTGGCCAGACTGGAGTACTTGTCGGCCTCGCTGATGTCCACCGGCCACCACTTGCCGTCGGCAAAGAACTCGGCCCAGCAATGGTAGCCGTCGATCTTGCCGTCGTGCCGTTCGGACGGAATCGCCGCGCCGATGGCCAGGCGCGCCGGGATGCCGATGGCCCGCGCCAGGGCGATGAAGTAGGCGTGGAAGTCCGAGCAGTTGCCGGTGCGCGCGTCGCAAGCCCGCGAGGCATCACCCACGCCCCAGCCGGAGCCATATTTCATGTAGCGCATGCGGTCGATCACATGGTCGTACAGCGCCCGCGCGCGCATCAGATCGGTCGTTCTGCCCCGAGTGGCTTCCGCGGCGATGGTGTGGAAGTTTTCATTGAGGGGCACGAGGCGCTCCGGGTTCAGATATTTCCGCGCCATCGGTTCCTGCACCGCGTAGGCGGCCTTTTCCAGGCGCTGGACGCGATATGTGATCTCGATGGTCCGGCCGCTCTCCGCCGGGCTGGCGATCAGGAACAGCACCTTGTTGCCGTGTGCGCGATCGTCCAACTCCCGCCACTGCACCGGCGCGCGAACGCCTTTCACCTGGACGGTCTGGAAGCGATCCGACTGGGCGAGGGGAAGCCACATCCGCGCCGGGGCGGAAATCTGCGGCAGTTTGACGCGGTAGATAAACTCGAACTCGTCCTTGCCGTTGATCACGCCCAGCAGGTGCTTGGATGCTTTCTTGACGGGCACCCGGCGCCAGGCGCCGTTGCGTTTCTGCTCCCAGGTGTAGCGCGGCTGGCCGTTGATCTTGTGGACCGTGGTTTCGGTGACGGTCATTGCGCCCGGATCGCCGGCCAGGAAGAAATCCACGTCGTAAACCTCGCCATCGGTCCCGACCAGGTCCACGCACGCGAAGTGCCGGCCCGGGCCGAGATTAGCCAGATACTCCAGATGCACCCGGACCAGCTTGAGCGCGAGCTGTTTCTGGTCGAACGGCAGCTTGAAGCAACCGTTCCCGACGCGGGTTTGCTCCTCGATGTGCTTTTCAATCCCGGCCTGAATATCGGCGGTGACGACATTCGGCACCGGCGTGCCCACCGCTTCCGCGTTGAGCAGGGTCGTCGGAAAAGCCGGCAGGAGACCTGCTAAAAACAGAACGGCAGCGAACGCGCTTCGCGCTTTCACCTTAATTCCTTTCTGAGGCAGACGTTGAACGGGCCGGCAACAGCCGCGCTCGGCCTATTTGGGTTGCTCCGATTTGGCCGGATGGTCAGATTTGCCCGGGTGTTCGCCCGAACTCTTGCAGGCGGTGAGGCTCAGCGAGGCCAGGGCGGCGAGGAGCGCGACAAGCGCGAACTTTTGGTAGGTCTTTTTCATAGTTAATGACTTTCTCTAAACTGCCATATCGCGCGTAATATGGTCGCTGGGGTGAACTTGTCAAAAAGAGTTTCCGGGCATCACCGGCTCTGGGATCGGTCAGCCCTGCAAGTCGGCCCTGCACCTGGACGGCTGGGTGGCGCGGTTCCCCTCCTGCTCCGCAAGCGGATGCTCGCTGGCGGAAGCAACGACCAACGCCAAAGCCGTCTGACGCGCGCCAGTCACCACGGCCACGCACTGCATGCCCCCTTTGGCAACGATCAATCAAACGGGGAGGGCTGCGGGGCGATGGCCGTGGCGGCTTTCGTGACATCATTGTTCCCGAACAAACTGGCCTCGGTCACGTTGCGATGCGTCAGGAAAGTCGTCGTGCCCTCCGCCGCCTCCGAGTTGCGCACGATGACCCCACGAACCGCCTCGAGCCGGATCGCCGCGCGCCCGTCGTCCGATCCGGGCTAGCGGCCACGGAAACCGTCAATCACCAGGCGGCTCGTCTCTTCGCACCGGACGGCATGGGTATGATAGTCCGGCGCGTCGGCGTCCCAGCGCACCTCGACCTGATTCAAGGTCAACCCGCTGGCTCCGTGGCAAAAAATCCCGGCCAGGTCATGCCGGAAGATCGCCCATTGAGGATCGAAGGCGGGCCGCAGGTCGATGTTGCCGCCGTAGGACTCGCTGAGCGGGCCTTTGCGGAGGCGCAGGCGGACGCGGTCCAGGGTGACGTCTTCGATCCGGCCCGGCTCCTGGGCCCAGATCACCGCGCCGCTTTCGCTCTCGGCCAGGATGTTCGCGAAGGCGACATTTCGCACCCGGCCCAATTCCGCGTTCGATTTCCGCTCCGGCAGCACCGAGATATAGATTGCTTTTCTGGCGCTACGCCAAAGATGCAAGAGACGATGGAAAGAGCGAGTCGAGTGATCATGGGTGATTCTTCTTGTTGAACAATTGCCGCCGCAGGAAACCCAGGATCGCGGCATTGTCCGCCTCTGGAGACTTGCCGACTTGTGGGCCGATGCGGCAGGTGGACTTTACCCCCGCCTTTTCCAGGGCCTCGGCCAGGAGCACGGAGTGCCAGGCCGAATGCGGATCGTTGATCACCTCCGGCACGGATGGATGCCGGTTTGCGTCCATGGCCTCGCCGGCTGCCGCCATGAGGAAAGCCGGCGGATCATCCGCACTCACCAGGAACAGCGGCGAGGCGTCGCGGACCTTCCGGCGTATCGTTTCGTCGCCTTCGAACTGTTCGGCAGTGCAGCCGAACGCCGCGGTGAACGCGTTGGCGAAGTCCTGTCCGCGCAGGGGCTGACGCGCCAGCTCGGTCGGGCGCACGCGGGTCAGGTCCATCGGCCCCGACAACGCCACGAAGCACGCCAGCCGGCTGGAGAGCCGTTCCACCGCGTCCGGGCTGTCCGGCTTGGCCAGGTCGTCGTGCAATGCCACCCACGCCGCCAGGTGCGCGCCCGCCGAACCGCCGAGCGCAGCGATCCGGTCGGGGTCGAGGTTCCATTCCTTGGTTTTCGACCGTACGAACTGCACGGCCCGGACCGTGTCGTCCATCTGGGCCGGCAACGTGTGCTCGGGGGTCAGCCGGTAATCGATCGAGATGACGGAGATGCCAGCGTCAAGGATCGTCCCGATCAGGTTGCCTTGATAGACGAAATGGCTCTTTGAGCCGCGCCGCCAGCCGCCCCCGTGGATTTCGATGACCACCGGCGTAGGCTGTGCTGACTTCACCAGGCAGGCGTCCAGCTTCTGGATTCCAGGATGCGTCCGGCCATAGACCACGTCGCGATGGAAAATCAGCCGCGCATCGCCCTCGAACGGCAGTGCGTTGCGGACAGGCGCGCCGCTGGACTTCAGGTGCATGAGGTTTTCGTAAAGCCTCTTCAGATCGGTCGTCGCAGATTCGGGCCGGTAGGCTTGGGAGAAGTGTTTGATGAAGAGCACCCAGCCCTGGTGCCGATGCAGGTTCTCAGGACTTTTGCCGGCATCGGCCAGGATCGCCTCTGCTGCGTCCGCATGAGTGGGGAAGCCCTTCGAGACCGCGCTCTCGTCCGTTTGGATGAACGACCGGTAGTGCGAATCCCACGCCGTGCCGCCGGGACCGGTCTGTGAGCGGTGGGTGGCCGCGTCGTCCCACTTGGCCAACTCGGCGCCGCCTTCAGAGCCTGTTTGAGAAGCAGCAGCCGGCGTGAGGAGGCTCTGGCTTTCTCTTGGCCTTGGCTCCGGAAGCTGAGGTGTTTGAGCCTCGTTACCTCGGCTGTTACGAGGATTCGGGTGGTTAAGGGCCGGCACCTGCGCGGTGATCTGCATCGTACCGGGCTGAGGTTGCAGCGTAATGCGACCGGGCGTTGTGGCGGTTCGCTGCCGGGCGCTCGGGGTGGACTCAGCGCCTCGGGCCGCGGCGGCAAGTACCCAGGCACGGCTTTGCGGGCCAAGCCAGACGATTACTGCGACCAGGAAACCAGCCACGGCGCGGCCCCGCGGACCTTGAGCGAGCGCTGTCATGCGCGTCATATATCCAGTACAGGGGACGGTAAGGAAGCGCAGGTTACTAAAGAAGCGATTGGCGCGAGTATCGGGGCGAAGTGAAACGGGCGTCATGGTTTTCTCTAACCGTGGCTTGCGTTGTCGTTTTTTCGTTAGGCAGGATGGCCATATTAGCAAGCAACGGACAGCCAGCCTCAATCCAACGTGTAAGGGATCAACACCACCTCGTCGTCGAACATGAAGGTGTAACCGCCGGTAGCAAATCGCGGCACATCCTCGACCGTCGCTTGCCCTTCGGGAGAGGCGAGAATGGCTTCCAGGTCGGCGCGCGTATCGGCGTAAAGCCCGACAATCATATAATAGGGAGGCGGTTGTCCAGCGACGGCGGACTGGCACTTGCCGATGGTCCAGCCTTTGAGTCCCTTCATGGTCTTGGCGATGGGGATGTGGACCTCATGGTAATAGCGGTCGAACTCCATTGGGTCTTCGGGGTGGTTATAGAGAACGGTCAGTCGGCACATGGTATTCCTTTCGTAGTGACGCAAACCAGCGTGAGTTTTCTTTGGCCTGGCATTTTATTAAAGACGCTTGGTTTCGCTGCCTGATTCAACCTGCCAAGTGCCCTTGCGCCGAACCGCCGAGGATTGTGACTCTCGAATAGACTGGGATTCATTGCCGTCTTTTGGTCGAATGCCCGCCATGAAAAGAAGCGTCGTGATCGGATGCCTGGCCCTGCTGGCAGGATTCAACACGGTTTCCGCGGCTCACGATGACCTGGCCGCAGGCTTTGCCAGTCCGCCGGATTCCGCCAAGCCTTGGGCCTACTGGTGGTGGCTCGACAGCTACGCGACCCAGGAAGGCATCACCAAGGATTTGGAAGAGATGAAACGGCAGGGCATCAGCGGTGTGCTGTTGTTCGATGCCGGGGAGGGCGGGCCGGACGCGCCGAAAGGGCCGGTGTTCATGAGCGCGGCGTGGCGGGAGCTGTTCAAGCACGCGGTCCGGGAAGCGGATCGTCTGCAAATCGAAGTCGGCGCAAACCTGTGCAGCGGCTGGGATGCGGGCGGGATGTGGGTCACACCTGAGCATGCTGCGAAGGAACTGGTGTGGTCGGAAACGCGAGTGCGGGGGCCGGCAGCGATTGACACGGTTTTGCCGATGCCGCCCACGCGGGAGAATTTCTACCGCGAAGTTGCGGTCGTCGCTTTCCCGGAGAAGATTCGACCGCAGGGAGAGACGCGAACGGCCACACCACTCAAGCATTGGGAACTGAAGGCGGCGAGACGATTCCTGACCGGCCCGGCAGAGATGCTCCACGAGGAAGATGCATCCACACCGGGCGAGCAGGATTGCGATAGCCGGCAACTGATCGACCTGACCAAGCATGTGGACGCCTCCGGTCGGCTGAGTTGGGACGCGCCTGCCGGTGCGTGGACCGTCTTGCGATTCGGCTACACGCTGCTCGGTGCAAAAACCAAGTGCGTGAGTCCAGGCGCGCAGGGCTTGGAAATCGACTTTTTCAGCGCCCAGGCGATGGATGTGCACTTCGCCGAGACGGCGGAGAAGATGATCGCGGATGCCGGACCGCTCGCGGGCAAAACGTTGAAATACCTGCACGACGACAGCTACGAGGTGGTCAGCGCCGACGGCATCCAACCGACGTGGACGCCCGAGTTTCGCGCCGAGTTCGTCGCGCGGCGCGGATATGACCCACTGCCTCGCTTGCCCGTGCTGGCCAAGCGCATCGTGGACAGCCGCGAAGTGGCCAATCGTTTTCTCTGGGACTACCGCCGCACAATCGGCGATCTTTTCGCGGCCAATCATTATCGCCGGATGCGGGACCTGGCGCAGCGGCACGGTTTGGGGACGCATCCGGAATCGGGCGGACCGTTCTGGCTGCAGATCGACGCGCTGGAGTGTGAGGGCATCAACGACATTCCGATGGGCGAGTTTTGGAAGCGCGCGCCGGAGCCGAACGGATCGATCGCCTGGTCGAACACCTATCCCATCTGCGACACCGTGCGCCAGGCGGCCTCGGCGGCGCACATTTACGGCAAGCGGCTTTGCCAGGCCGAGGCGTTCACTTCGATGGGGCCGAATTGGGAGGAGGATTTCTTTGATTTGAAAGACATCGGCGACCGGGCTTTTTGCGCCGGGCTGACCCGAAACGTTCTCTGCTTCTACGTACATCAGGGGCGCCTTGACGCCAAGCCGGGCTACCAGTGGGAAGCCGCCGGGACACACTTCGACCGCAATGTCACGTGGTGGGACCAGAGCCACGCGTGGCTCAAGTATCTTGCCCGCTGCCAGTACCTGCTCCAGCAAGGGCTGTTTGCCGCTGATGTGTGCTACTTCTACGGCGAGGACGTGCCGAACTACGTTCCGGCAAAGACGCATGCGCGCCCGCTGCTGCCGAGCGGTTACGATTGTGACACCATCAATGCTGACGCGCTGCTGCGGCGCCTGAGTGTCAGAGACGGGCGGCTCGTCTTGCCTGATGGAATGAGTTACCGACTGCTCGTGCTGCCCGAGCGGAGGGCAATGTCGCCGCACGTGCTCCGCAAAGTCAAGGAACTGGTCGAAGCCGGCGCGGCGGTGGTCGGGCCGAAGCCGGAGCGCGCGCCGGGTTTGACGGATTACCCGCGATGCGATGAGGAAGTGAAGAAACTGGCCGCCGAAGTGTGGGGTGACGTGGACGGCCAAGGGATGAAGGAGCGCAAGGTCGGCCGCGGTCAAATCATTTGGGGTAAGCCGCTGGCGGAGATACTCGCTTCGCTCGGCGCCCCGCCGGATTTCGAGTCGCGGAACGGGAAGCCGGGCGCGCCACTGGACTTCATCCATCGCACTCTTCCGGGCGGCGACATTTATTTCGTGTCCAATCAACAAAACCGGCCGGAGAAGGCCGAATGCATGTTCCGTGTCCGCGGCCGCCAGCCGGAGATCTGGGATGCGGTGACCGGCGAACGGTGGAAGGCGGCCGATTTCCGCGACGAAGGCGGACGGACGGTTGTGCCCCTGGAGTTTGCGCCGCGGCAATCGTGGTTCGTGGTGTTTCGCGAACCGGCCAGCGCGCCGAAGGCGAAGCAACGCAACTTCCCCGTCCTTGCCACCGTCGGAGAGTTGGGCGGAGCGTGGACGGTGAAGTTCGATCCGAAGTGGGGCGGGCCGGAGTCGGTGTCGTTCGAGCAACTTGAAGACTGGACAAAGTGGCCCGAGCCGGGAATTCGCCATTACTCCGGAAAGGCGACTTACACGCGGACCTTCGACCTGCCGGAGGCTGTGCGCACTTCACGCCAGCGGCTCTATCTCGACTTGGGCAAGGTGAAGAACGTCGCCGAGGTGCGGCTCAACGACCGGCACTTGGGCGTGGTGTGGACGGCGCCCTGGCACATCGAGATCACCAGGGCGGTCCAGCCAACGGGAAATCGGCTGGAGGTTGACGTGGTGAACCTGTGGCCGAATCGCCTGATCGGAGATGCGGCTCTGCCGCCGGACCAGCGCTTCACGGTCACCAACGTGAAGAAATTCAAACCGACCTCGCCCCTGCTGCAATCGGGTTTGTTGGGCCCGGTGACGCTGCGGATGGTGGAAGCGGCCATCGGCCCATAGACGGGAAGCCCGGCCTGAGGCCTACGCGATCGCTGCGTCTCATTTGCGGTAAGCGAAGATCATCCCTTCGTTGTCCATGGTGAACGTGTCACCTTGGACGGTGCCGGTGGTCATGCCAGCCCCCTCCCAGCGCATGGTGAGTCTTGAGCCTTGGCGGGTGTAGTTGGCCTTGACCTCACGGCTAGAGTCGCCCCCTGACGGCAAAGAGAAAGTGACCCTGCTGCTGCAAGTGCCGCCGGGATTGATGACGAAGGCGCCGGCTTTGATAGTCGGCGTGGCCCCCTCGTGCTTTATAGTGCAAGGGACCTTGTTGCCGTTAACGCTCACCAGGCTGTAAGTGCCGGATGGATCGGGGTCCGCCGCGACCGGCGCCCCCTGCTTGCACCCGGCCCAGACCACCACCACCACCACCATCAGCAGCGGCGGCAGCATGCACAACCGATGCGGATGCCGTGTTGCGAGCCGCCGCTCGACATTGAGATTGTTTTGGTTTTGTTTCATGGCACCAATTGAACGTCATGTGGCAGAATCGGACAAATTGATAGATTTGCTGTTTGCATCGACAGAATCAATAGTCGTGGATGAACAAATGGTTATGCTTATGAACACGAAAGAATCCGTATCGCGCAGGGCTGCCCTGAAGGGCCTGGGCGCGGCGGGAGCCGCCGTGGCCGCATTCGGCCACCACCCCAGCCGTGCCGCCGACGTTGCGCAGCAAAATCCGCGCCCGATGCCTGCATCGTCCGATGTGCGGAAGCTCATCTCCGAGCGCGTCCGCCAAGCGCCGCTCATTGACACGCATGAACACTTGATCGAAGAGAAGGAGCGGCTCCAAGGGGCATCGTCCCCGCGTGTTCCTTGCGATGATTGGGCGCTGCTGTTCAGTCACTACCTCAACTCGGACTTGCTGACCGCCGGGATGCCCAAGGCCGACATGGACCGATTCTTGTCTCCCAAGGTTGATCCCTTGTCGAAGTGGAAACTGATTGCGCCCTACTGGCCGGCGGTCAGGAACACCGGCTATGCCCAAGCGGTGCGCATTTCGATTCAGGAACTCTATGGTGTGGAGGAGTTGACGGAGGAGAGCATCGCCAGAGTCCAAGCCGGCTACGAGCAGA
>CAYIIH010000359.1:0-8814 GCA_964363225.1 uncultured Verrucomicrobiota bacterium
GCCTTGTTGAGAACTTTTTGCAAAAAACTCGAACCTAGAATCGCTCAAGTTAGGTATCAATATTCATCTCTGACCCCTGCTGCACCGCGCTGCCCACGGTGATCTTTCGTTTGACACCACCAGCACCGATCCATAGTTTGGCTTCCCTGCTCCGCAGAACCGGTGGTCCGGTCGATGCGGGGCTTTTGCATCTTTCGTGGAAAGGCTTTTTGTGAATGTGACCGTTGAGAATCTGGCGCCGTGCCGAAAATTAATGCGGGTGGACGTGGACGCCCAGGCCGTGGACGCGGCTTTTGCCGAGATGACGTCCAAATTCCAAAGGCAAGTTCATCTGCCTGGCTTTCGCCCCGGCAAAGCGCCAGTGGCCTTGGTCATGAGATTGCATGCCAAGAGCATTGAGGAGGAAGTGAAACGCAAGCTGATTTCTGATTCCTACAAAGAGGCGGTGCGCGAACAGAAACTGGAAGTCGTCGGCCAGCCTGACATTGAGGAAATTCAGTTTGCCCGCGGCCAGCCGCTCCAGTTTGCCGCGACAATCGAAACCGCTCCGGAATTTGAATTGCCCGAATACAAGGGTTTGCCGGTCAAACTCGAAATGGCCAGGGTCACTGAAGAGGATATCCAGCGGGCTCTGACGGTCCTCCGCGAGCAACGGGTCGAATTCAAGGACGTCGCCCGTCCGGCGCAAGCCCATGACATCGCCGTCGTCAATTACCAGGGCACGTGCGAAGGAAAACCCTTGACCGACTTGGCGCCGACCGCGCGCGGGCTGACGAAGCAGAGCAATTTCTGGGTCGAGCTCAAGCCCGGTTCCTTTGTGCCGGGCTTTGCCGAGCAACTGGCGGGCGCTCAAGCCGGCGACCGCCGCACGGTCACCGTCGATTTTCCGGCGGACTTTGTGGCGCCGGAATTGTCGGGGAAAAAGGGTGTCTATGAAGTGGAAATCGTCCAAGTCAAAGAGCGGGTTTTGCCGGAGTTGAACGACGAATTTGCCAAGGCTTACGGGGCGGAGAGCCTGGAGAAGCTGCTCGAAGGGGTGCGCCGCGATCTGGAGAACGAGCTGAAGTACAAGCAGAGCCGAAGCATGCGCAACCAACTGGTGCGCGCGCTGCTGGGCCGCGTTCAGTTTGAGCTGCCGGAGTCGATGGTCATGAGCGAAACCAAGAATGTCATTTATGATGTCGTGCGCGAAAACCAGCAGCGCGGAATTACCAAGGAAATCATTGACCGGCAAAAGGATGAGATTTACAGCTATGCCAGCAACAGCGCCAAAGAACGGGTGAAGATCGCCTTTCTCCTCGGCCGGATTGCCGACAAGGAACAGATCAAGGTCGATAAGGACGAAATCGCCCAGCGCATTCTATTTCTGGCCCACCAAAACCAAATCAAGCCGGACAAATTCGTCAAGCAACTCAAGGAACGGGGAGGCCTCGTTGAAATCCATGAGCAGATTCTCTCCAACAAAACCCTCGATTTCCTGGAAAAGCACGCGCACCTCGAAGAGGTTTCGCCTGGGTCAATCGCGCCCTGATCCGCGTCACACCACTCGGCCAAATTTCTTTTCCAGCTCCCGGAAATTCATTTCGATCAGCGTCGGGCGGCCATGCGGACAGGTATAAGGCATGGCGCAGTGGCGCAGATCGCTCACCAGATTCTCCAATTCCGGCCCGGCCAGGGGGTCATTCGCTTTGACGGCGTGGCGGCAGACGGTCTTGGCCACGGTCTGTTCGCCCAGCCGCCAGGAATTGACTTCCTGTCCAGCGGCTTTCAAACCATCCACAAGTTCGAGGACGAAGCGGCGCGCATCCGGGACTTTGACGAAGGGCGGCAAGGCATCGAGCAGGAACGTGCGTTCGCCAAATTCACTTAAACCGACGCCTAGGCGGGTCAGGGTCGGCAATTGCTCGCGCAGAAATTGGGCGTCGCGCGGCGAGAGTTCAACCGTTTCCGGCAAGAGCAACCGTTGGGACGGCGCCTCATTCTGTTCCATTCTCTGGAGCATTTGCTCGAACAAAATCCGCTCGTGAGCGGCGTGCTGATCCAGCAGAACCAAGCCCCGGTCGGATTCGAGGACGACGTAAAGCCTGCCAATCACACCCACCAGACGAAGCGGCACATTTAGCAGGGGAACAGCTTCGGTCGAAACGGGCGGCACAGGTGCTGCGCTCACACCGGCGGCCGCTTCGGGAACAGCGGGTGAGGCGGACACCGCGGTGGCGGCAGTTGCGGCTGGCAACGGAGTTGCCGCAGGACTGGCGACTCTGTCCGGCCAGCCGGAGATCAGCATCGAGGGGATGGCAGGCCAAAGTCCAAGCAACTTGGCTGGTTCAGGCCCGGGAGGCGCACTGGGTGCGGGACCGAAGGCGGAGGCGCCGGAAACTGAGGGCCGAGGCTCCGGCGCCGCTGATTTTCCAGGAGTCAAAGGCTTGGAGGCGGGCGCGGCATGAAATTTGAGCAACGTTTCGCGGATCGCCTGGGCCACGAGCCGTCGCACCGCGCCTTCCTGGTGGAATTTTACCTCTCGTTTGGTGGGATGAATATTGACGTCCACGGCGGCCGGATCGATTTCCAGAAAGAGAGCGCAGATCGGATAGCGCCCTTTCATGAGCGCGGTGTGATAGCCTTCCAACAGCGCATAATTGAGTCCGCGATTCTCAATCGGCCGGCGGTTGACGAAAAGGTGTTGGTCCTCCCGAGTGGCGCGTGAGGCGCCGGGCGCGCCCATGAGTCCCCAAACCCGCAACGTCCCCTCTGCCGGCTCTTCCTCGGTTTCCGCGGTGGAAGGCAAAGCGGCGCTGAAATCGATCGCCAACAACGGCAGCTCCGCGCCATGAAACGCCCGCAAACGCTTTTGCAGCGCAGCCAACCGGCCGGCGGAATGGCTGTCAATTTTGAGGGGCGGCATTTGCCAGACCGGGCGCCCATCTTGCACGAAGGTGAAGCCCACTTCCGGGCAGGCCAGCGCGGCCAGCATCACGTAATGCTGGATGTGCGCGCGTTCGGTTTCTTCGGAGCGCAGGAATTTCCGCCGGGCGGGCAGGTTGTAAAACAATTGGCGGACGTCCACCGTCGTCCCGGGCGCATGCCCGGCGGATTTGACTTCGATGATTTTGCCGCCGTGGACGATGACTTGAGTGCCTTCCGCGGCCTCATTGCCCCGCTCGCGCGTGGTCAGAGTGAACCGGCTGACGCTGGCCATGCTGGGCAGCGCTTCGCCCCGGAATCCCATGGTGGTGATGGCCGCCAGGTCCTCGGCCCGCGTGATCTTGCTGGTGGCATGACGTTCAAGGCAGAGAAGGGCGTCATCGCGATTCATGCCCAGGCCATCATCGATCACCCGGATCAAACTGCGGCCGCCGGCTTGAATTTCGACCGTGATTCTGACGGCCTGGGCATCGACGGCATTCTCGACCAGTTCCTTGACCACGCTGGCCGGCCTTTCCACGACTTCTCCAGCGGCGATTTGGTTCGCCACCTGTTCAGGCAAAAGGCGAATCCGGTTCATAGATGGCGGCACGATGAGCGCAGCGCGGCAACGCGGCAACCAAAAGGGTGGGAGGGCGAGACTCCGTCGAGCCGAGACTTTGCGGTTGAGCTCATGGGCAGGGAAGCTTGCTCAAAATGCGTGATGCTCCGGGAGAGCACGGCCTGAAAAATCAGGCGGAGAGCGAACGACTGAGAACGGACACAGGGCCATCGGTAAACTTGCTTGGCGGCGGGCATCAATGGGCGACCGGCAAGGAAAACAAAAAGATGCCGCCGCGCTCTGTTTCGGTCCAGGCGCCAATCCAGCCGCGATGGTCCTCGATGATCTTCTTGCAGATGGAAAGGCCCAGCCCGGTCCCCTGCGCCTTGCCGAACGTGGCAAAAGCTTCAAATAACCGAGGGACAATCTCCGGGGCCAGCCCTTTGCCCGTGTCTTCGATTTGCGTGATGATGTCATTATCCTTCACGTAAAACCGGAGGATGACCTTCCCCCCACCCGGCATGGCATCCACGGCGTTGTGGATCAGGTTATAAAAGACATGCGCCAGACGCTGCGGGTCCATGAGCACGTCCACGGCGGGCGGTTCGTTTTCTAATTCAACAGCGACGGATTTTCCGGCTGCTTCCTGGCGGATTTCTTCGATCAGTTGCTGCACGTACGTCGCGTAATTGGTCTGGGCCAGCACAATGGGATTCTGCGACCCGCGCGTGAATTCGAGCAGCTCGTTGATCATGTTGCTGAGACGGTCCACTTGCTTCCGAATCCGGACGGCGGCCGATTTCCGCATGGCCGGCGCGGTGCTGTCCATGCCGGCAATCTCAGCCGAAATACCGATGACGTTGAGCGGATTCTTAAAATCATGCACGATGGACCGGGCGAAGCGCCCCACCAGGGTCAAACGCTCGGCCTGGAGGACTTCCTGGATGTACTGCCGGTTGAAGTCGCGCATCCGGAGACTGAACTCGCGCACCAGGCTGACGGCGAGTTTGGGCGACGATTCCAGCATGCGAACCAGATCGGAACGGGGAATGAAATAAGTGGTGGTGGGTTGCTCCGCGGTCACCGTGGCCGAGCGGGGTTCGTTGTCCAGGACCGCCATTTCACCAAAGAAATCGCCCGGACCAATCCGCCTCAGGATGCGGCGTTCCCCCTGTCCGACCCGGGACGAGATTTGCACCTGGCCCTGCGTGACGATATAAATGCCGTCGCCCTCATCCCCTTCTTTGATGATTTGATACCCTTCCGGATAATCTTTTACGTGGGCTGTGCGAGCGACCATTTCCAATTCAGCCGCTGACAAACCGCCAAACAACTTGCATGTTTCAAGGGCGACCATGCCTCCACTTTAGGCCAAAAACTGTTCCCGTAAAGAAAAGAGATGGCCATTCCATTTCTCCCAAAATGTTCAGCCGAATCCAAGAAATGGCTCTTCCGAAAGGGGCCTCTCCCTTGACGCTGGCGCCTGGGCCGTGAGCAGGCAGAAATGCCAAAGCCCCGTGCCTGAGTGATGGGTGTTCCGGCAGGGTTTGATGAGGTGATGCTTGACCGTGTCAGCAAACAAACCTATTCTCTCCCCCCGGTTGGTGGCTGTAGCTCAGCCTGGTTAGAGCCCCAGATTGTGGATCTGGTTGTCGCGGGTTCAAATCCCGTCAGTCACCCCACCCCTTGCCTATTGTGGAATACCGCGTTCCCAGAACAACAATCCAAAATGCCTCCAAAACCCGTTGATACATGGGGGTTTCGCTCTCTCTCCGTAATCTCAGAGATCACCTTGCCACCCCTTCGATGAGCGGTTTCAGCCCTTCGTAGGCGAAAACTCTCTCCTCTCTCCGTTCTCTCGGGGGCCAGAACATCAATAATTTTCGGCTGGGGTACCCAGTCGTTCGGAAGTGACTCGCGACGGGGGCGCAACCATCGTTGCCGCCGCACAAAGCACGACTTCGCTAGTGCCACCTTTGGACAACGACCAAGCCAAAGTGCTCACCTTGAACCGCTGCAACCGCCTCATCTTCAGCGCCGTCGGCGAAGCCGAAGCGGTCCAAGCCGCTGACTTTCTCGGCCAGAAGCGCGTGGTGAAGCGCACATGGGGCTTCAGCGCCGGAAAGCAGAACATGAACTACTCCGAAACCGAAGAGCACAAGATCAAGCCGCAAAAGCTCCACAATCTCCGCGACCACGAGTGGGTCCTCGTTCATTGCGAGCGCGGCTTTCGCCGTGCAACGCTGCCGCCACTCGAATCAGAGGGCACGGATGCGCAATGATTTCCTTGGTGAAGGAAGTGGATTTGAGGAAACCACGACGAGGAACCGCATCTACACAAACTCGTGTCCAGCGGAAGGTATCATAAATCACTGCGGAGACGAGAAAGCCAACGATTGTACAGATGCGAATACCCCGGATTCGTGCAGCAAGCCATAATTTCATGAATGCGATCCTCGTGTTTCCTCTTGCGCGCACCCTCAGCGCACAGCACGCACAAGACGTTTCGGTATGCCGCTGGAAGATTACATTTGTTGACTTGTTCCACCAAAGACTCAGTGCTTGTCGTTTGGTCAATTACCGCATTGCTTTGTCTCTCCAGTTCGTAAAACACCAAATCGAATTCGTTCTGCGAAAGCGCGAATGAGTCCGTATTCTTGTTCATCGGTGCCGGCTGCGACAATTCCACCTGATTGAGATCTTGTTCATAAACATGTAGGCTGTCGCTAAGTTGATTGTAAGTTCCCGGACTTGACCCAAGCCGGCTAGCGTCCTCTCAGTTATAGGAGAAGCGCGAGACGTAGGCAGGAATGTGGGGAGAGACATCATGGAAATTGCTCAACTCACCCCAAACCATCCATGGGCGCATGTGCATTTGATTGCTCACAGCGCTGGTGCTCGGTTAATTGAGGAAGCCTCAAAGATCATCCACGCCGAATCACCCACGACAACAATCCACACAACATTCTTGGACGCTTACACCGGAGTGACCGACAATGGTGCTTCTCAATACGGCAGCGTTTCTGATTGTCAGCGGTCGAATCAAACTGACCCACCTCGGGTCACTTCAAACTGACCCGCCCCTGGCGGTCATTGTTTAGTATTTTCTAAAGTTGGTTTTCAAGATTTCTCTGCTATTTTTTTCCGCGTTTGGAAGGATAGGGCTCTGCGGGAGCGCAACTCGAGCGTCCAAACGTCCGTGGATTGCGTCAGCATCCTTCCCGGTCGGGTCCTGCCTCGGCGGGACCCGGACCGGTTTTGGGGGGGATGCCACCGCCAGCCACGGCCCAAGCGAAAAACTCATTTCTTTTTTCCGGGTCCGCTCGGAACGCAACCGCTGTTCTGTTCCTCTTCCGGTTCCTGGAAACGCCCGCCATGGCGAAGCCGGTAGCTCCGGCCCTTCATCGCGATGATCTCGGCATGATGGAGGAAGCGGTCCAGAATGGCCGTGGCCGCCGGCACGTCGTTGAGCAGTTTTCCCCACTCCTCGATGGGCCGATTGGAGGTCATGAGAGTGGATCTGTTTTCGTAGCGGCGCAGGACGATCTCGAAAAGCACTTCTCCGGATTTGGGAGGCAGGATTTTGAGTCCCATGTCATCGATGACCAGTAAATCGGGTTTGAGGTAACGCCCCAGGGTTCGGTCCAATTGCGCCGGGGACTGGTCGGCCTGGAGGTCGCGGACCAGGTCGAAGATGGAGCAATACAAGACCTGGAACCTCGCCTTGATGATAGGGTAGCCGATGGCCTGGGCCAAGTGGCTTTTGCCCAATCCGGGCGGTCCGACCAGAAGGATCTCGCGGCGCTGCCGAATGAACTGGCCGGAAGCCAGGTCATCCCTCTGCTGGCGCTGGATGGCCGGATGAAAGGTCCCGTCGAAATCTTCCAAGGTTTTGTGATCCCGGAAGCCCGCGGCTTGGGTGCGCTTATCGATGAGCCGTTGCTGGCGGACATTGAGTTCATCCTGGAAGACCAGTTCCAAGAACTGTTCATGGGGCCGTTGATGAGTGCGGGCTTCTTGCAGGCGCAGTTCCAGGCTGGATAAAAGGCCCGAGAGCCGGAGTTTCCGGGCGGATTGCACAAGGTTCTGGTTCATGAGTTTTGGGTTTGTTTTTGCACGAAGAGCCCGTATTCGCTGAGATGGCGAATCAAAGGAGGGTGCTCTTCAAAAGTGATTTGCGTCTGGATTTCCTGGGCGGCCAGCAGCGCTTTGACATCGCGCAAACGCCAGGTTCCCTTGGCCCAGGCCCGCGCGCAGGCCTGATTGAGCGCAGGAAAGGAAGGGCGGTCGATTAAACCGACCAACCCCATCAAGGTGCGCAGGCCCCCAAGGCCGCGATGGGTGGCCACCGCTCGCGCCCACTGTTCGCAGGAGGCCCCCAGGTTGCAGGCTCGTTGGAGCCAGTAATCCAGGTTGGCTTGGAGGCTGCCTTAGCCGCCGCCGATGCCCCGGGCGTTGGTGAACTGACCGGGCTCGAGGTGCCGATGGACCTGGATTTGTTTTAAACCACCGGCCTGATCTTGGATGAAAATCCGGACCTCCCGACTGTCGAATCGAGCCCACACCTCCCGCTGCCAATATTCCGGGGGGACATGATAAAAGGCCTTGGCCACCTCGACATGGCCATCGCGATGCACGGTTCGTGGCGCCTCCTGGAAGCAGGGGAACAGGGAGGCTGGCAGCGGCGTCAAGCAAGACTTTTCCAAATGGAACAGTTCCGCCACCGGGCGCTTGGTCGTCCCATGAATGCGCACATCGGCCACCGTTTTCTCCCAGTGCCACAGGAACTGATTGACCTCTGCCAGCGCGGCGAATTGGCGGCCAGCCACGGCGTTGGACTTGACGTATTTGACGCTGCTTTCGACTTTGCCTTTGTGCTCCGGAACCCTCGGCAAACACGGTAAGATCGTCGTGCCGTAATGGCGGGCAAAATCGATCCGCTTGGGATGGAGTTCCGGATCGGCCCAGTCGGCTTTGAGCACGGCCGCTTTCAGATGGTCCCAATTGATCGTCAAAGTCCCCCCGCCAAAATAGCGGAACGCATTTTCCAGGCCCCGCAGGAACGTCTCGGTGTTCTGCCGCAGGACCGCCTCACTGGAGGCCTTGCGGGAGTGGCTCAAAACGATGCGGAAAATCCACGTCTTGGTTTTCTTGCCGTCGGCTCCGACCAGGGTGGGACCCGTCCCCAAATCGACCTGCACTTCCTCCCTGGGCTGGACTTCGATTCTCTGCACCAGCTTGGGATCCGTCTGGCGCACCTTGCCAACGTAACGTTGGACCGATTGATACGAACCGGCAAACGCATTTTCCAAACGCAAATCCTGGTAGATCCTCTGCGCCGTCAGACC
>CAYIIH010000360.1:0-5591 GCA_964363225.1 uncultured Verrucomicrobiota bacterium
CCTTGATTCTGACCATTGGCTTCTGTTTCCTGGCGATGATTATCTTTTCCCGGCCTGAATTCGGCGCTGTCTTGGGCGGGTTCTTGCCCAAGTTTGAAATCATCAAGAACACCGGGATGCTCTACGTGGCGATTGGCATCTTGGGAGCGACGGTCATGCCCCACAATCTCTACCTGCACTCCTCCATCGTGCAGACCCGCAAGTATGAACGGGACCACGCCGGCAAAACGGAAGCCATCAAATTCGCCACGCTCGATTCCACGGTGGCGCTGATGTTTGCGCTCTTCATCAATGCCGCCATCCTGATCGTGGCGGCGGCGACCTTCCATACGCGGGGACAGCATGACGTGGCGGAAATTCAGGAGGCCTACAAGCTGCTGAGTCCGATGCTGGGGGTGCCGGTGGCCAGCGTGCTGTTTGCGGTCGCGTTGCTGGCTTCCGGACAAAACTCCACGCTCACCGGCACATTGGCCGGCCAGATCGTCATGGAAGGCTTTCTCAACATCCGGTTGCGTCCCTGGTTGCGCCGCCTGATCACCCGCCTCATTGCCATTGTGCCGGCCGTGATCGTGACGGTCATCTATGGCGAAAGCGGCACGGCCAAACTGCTCGTGCTCAGCCAGGTCATTCTCAGCCTGCAACTTTCATTCGCCGTCATCCCGCTGGTGCTCTTCACGAGCGACCGCGCCAAGATGGGTCCCTTTGCCAACCCGCTCTGGATAAAGATCCTGGCTTGGATCACGGCGGGAATTATTGTGGCGCTGAACCTGAAATTCCTGTTGGATTTCTTTGGCATAACCGGCCTAATCATGCGACTGCTCCATTGACCTGCGAAACCGCCTATGTACCGCAAAATTCTTGTTGCCCTGGAAAACAGCCGTGCCGACGAAAGCCTGCTGCCGCACATCACGGAATTGGCCAAGCGAATGCATTCGCAATTATTGCTCGTGCACGTGGCCGACGGCTGGGTGGCGCGCAATTTCGATCAACTGAAATTGGCCGAATCAGACGAAATGAAAGAGGACCGGCGCTATCTCGAACAGACGACGGCTCGGTTGCGCCGGGAGGGACTGGAGGTTTCCATGCTCCTGGCGCTCGGCGACCCGCCGGCGGAAATTCTCAAAGCGGCCGAGCGCGAAAACTGCGATTTGATCGCGATGACCACTCATGGCCATCGACTGCTGGGCGACCTGATCTATGGCAGCACCATCTCCGAGGTCCGGCACAAGGCTTCCGTGCCCATTTTGCTGGTGCGCGCTTCCGGGAAAACGTAAGGGCGTGTCCGGATATTCCAGACTGTCTGTTCGTCCTCGTCCTCGTCGTCCTCCTCGTCCTCGAATACGAAGGCAACATCGAGGACGAGAGCGAGGAGGACGACGAGGACGATGCCCCACATCGATTTGCCGTGCACGCTCCAAGCGCCCGCGGTGGACTTGGCTTCTACGGTGGGCAGGGTTGCTCAGCCCTGACCCTGAATCCGGCAATTCAAACCGCGAAATACGCCAAATACGCTAAAGGGAAAGGAGTTAAGCTAACCAAGTCGTTCACCCGCTGGGTGAATCAGTTCTCATCTCCAACCTGTTCTGCTTTAGCGTGTTTCGCGTATTCCGCGGTTCAAACTGCTTTTTCCAGGCTGACGGCTCCGCCTTTACTGTTCAGCCTTGATTTCAAGAAGCAATTCCGCCAGGCCGCGGTCGCGTTCGTTTATGGAACAAGTCGTTTCCGTGAGCCTGGCGTGGAGGCTCAATTCCGTACCCAGGTCATACTCCGGAGGTTCAGGAACGGCACTTCCGGCGGCGACGGTTTCCTCTTGCCCATCTGCGGGGGGCGGCGGCGGCGCGAAGTCTTCCGGCCGCGTCGGAAGTCCCTGCTCCTGACGCAGGCGATAGCGATATTCGCGCTCCAGATACTCGCGGCGTTCGCGGTCTTGTTGCCGCCGATATTCCCAGTCCGCCCGCTCGCGTTCGGCATCGAACTCGTCTGTGTCGCGCGCGATCTCTTCCAGGTCGCGCTCGTACGGCGCGAGGCTGTCCACACACAGCCAAAAACACCACTTATACCGCGCCGAGGCCAGCAACTGGCGCAGGCACTCGACGATCTCCCGCAAGCGGTCAATGTCCTCCCGGCGCGTGATCTCCACATGTTCGCTGCCGGGATAGGAATTGTGATACTCCGAAACCTTGCCCCAACCCCGGCCCAGCAGCGCGGTGAGCCGCCCGTTGACCTGGCGCGCGAACCACCGCGATTCGGACGCAGCCATTTCGAGGTCCTCGCCCCAATCACGCGCCTGCGCCGGGGGATCGGGCGCGTGTGCTTCGTGGTCGCGGATCACCAGGCACAAAGGTGGGAGCGGGCGCAGTGGTTCGACCGCAAACTCCTCGCTCCACGGAACAAGCATGGCATTGAGCGTCGCCAGCTCGGCGGTTTGGACCGGGCACAATTCCACCGCGATCTCGTGCAAATGCGGCGCTTCGGCCAGCGGTGTGCAATCCTGCGGTTCTTCGCGGCGAATGACGGCCCGCCGCAATTCCGGCAATTCCGCGAGTGGCTGAAGCGTTTTATACTCGCCGCCGCTGACCGTGACGTGGGTCAGATGCCGGAGCGCCGCCAGCGGCGAGAGATCGTCGAAATAACCGTACACCTCCAAATTCAACAGCCACGGCGAACGCTCGATGCCGTCGAGCCGCCAGGTGTTCTCCAGATACAGGCGCCGCAATTCCGGCATTTCCGGCAGATCGCTGACCCGCCGCAACGGAACGCCCGATCCGACCCATTGATGGAACTTGGCCGCACGCAGCCCGGTCAGGCGCGGAATCACTCCAAGCGCAAGGATGTTGCCGCAAAATTCGAATTCAGACAATGCGGTGAGCCGCTCGAATCCCGTCAGATCGGGCCACGGCACGAGCGCGCGGAGATACAACACCTTGAGCTGGGCGAGTTGGGCGATGACGCGAAAATCGTGCCCCACCTTCTCCGCCACGTGCAGCTCGCGCAGTTCTGGCAGCGCCAGCAGCGCGGACCAGTCGCGGATTTCTGAATCCCAGACATCGAGTTTCTCCAGCGCAGGACAGAATTGAATCACCGAAAGGTCTCGCAGCGGCCGGTCATACCATTGGCGGAAATCGAGGCTCTTCACGTCGCCGAGCACTTCCTCCACGCGCTCAGCGTCCTGGAGGGAGATTTGCGGTTCGTAGGCCGGATTGAGCGAACGCTCCTTCTTGCGCAGACGAATTTCCTCCCAGTTGCAATGGACCTCCAGGCCATGTTTGCGGCGCCAGTTGTCGAGGGTGTTCTCGATGAGCAATTCGGCGCCGAAGCGTTCCTCACGCGAACGCCGCGGATGCAAGGCCCAAGCTGCAAAATGGCTGTTCATAGAGTGCAATTCGATCCACTTTTAGCAGTCCGCGCGCTCCCGTCAACGTCGTGCGTGACCGACGAATCGGCCCGCCCTTGCCTGCTCCAGGGACGATGCTTTTCGCGTCGCCGTGATGGGAACAGCCGGGGTGTAAGCGCGGGTCAGGCCACCGTCAGAACTTTCGTGGTCTCTTCGCCAAACTGGCTGACGACGCGGACGGCGATTTTCCGGCCTTTCTTCACCGGGAATGCATGGCTCTTGTGCCCGTAAACCCGGCTGAAGGCTGCGTCGTCAATCTGAATTCTCAGGGTCTGCTCGGCCTTCTTTTTCGTGGCGGCTTTGGCGAGGTCGCTCAGACCTTTCTTCCACTCGTCGAACTCGTCTTTGTCGCCGCCACAGAAGAAGACCTGGCGCACCACGAAGTTTGAGCCGTCGTAATCGTCGTCCACCATCCAGTAGGCGATGTCGTGGACATCGCGGCTTTTCACCTCGTCTTTGATGGGGTCGTAGATATCCAGGCCGGCGATTTCGACGGTGGCGGTTTGGAGTCCCGCCTTTAGGCGGTCCTCGCCCGCCGGACCGGCTGAAGCCGGGACTCCGAACGAGAGGCGGATGTCCGGCTCGCCGATGGTCACGAAGCTGGCGGCTTTCTTGTCGCGCTTCAACAGGCCCTGTTGGAGCAAATCGTCGTGCATGCGGACGATGCTGACCTGGAAATTGCCGAAGCTGCGGCTCAGTTCCGTGATGCCGCTCTCGAAGGCGAAGCCGAGGATCAGCAGCCAGTCGCCGTCGCGTTTGTCGCGGCAGGCTTTGATGGCTTCCGTCACGGCTTGTTTGCTCACCGTGCCGAACTTCGGGCCGATGTGGAGGTAGGCTTTGTTCTCGATCATCGTAGCAGCCGACGTGAGTCGGCTCTGATCTCCACCGGAGGATGTTTGAGCGGACTCACGTCCGCTGCTACTGGATTGGGCGGGATACCAACCTTCGGCGTGCAGGGCGGAGTGGGCGAGGCGGTCGATGCGCACGAAGACGGCGTTTTCCTCTTTGACGCCGGTCTTCACGCCGGCGCTCTTGAGATGCGCGAAAATCAGGTCCTCGAAATTGCCGAGTTCCTTGTCCTCCGTCCGCTGCCGCGCCAGTTCCTCCGGGGAAATCGGCTCGTAACTCTGGAGCGTTTCCACCGTGAACGGCCCGGCCACGCGCAACCGCTTTTTGTCTTCGAGCGGCTGGTCGTAAAGCGTCTCTTCCGCCGGCGGCTCGTTGTTGGCGATGCTGCCGAGCGTGACGTGCGGGACTTTTTTGTAGATGAAGCCTTGGCGGAGGTCGCAGGCGGGTGCGGAAGGGGACGAATGGGACGCAGGGGACGGAAATGCGCCGGCGGCTTTGCGGCCTTCCTCGGAATCGTAGAGGAGGTAATACGGGAACGTGGCGGTCATCAAACGCGACTTGGCGATATTCAGGGCGATGCGCGAGGTGTCCGTCGTAATCCAACGGCGTCCCCACTGCTCGGCCACGTAAGCGGTCGTGCCTGAACCGCACGTCGGGTCGAGCACCAAATCGCCGGGGTCAGTCGTCATTAGCAAGCAACGCTGAATTACTTTTAGGCCGGTTTGAACAGTGTAAATTTTCTCATCAGTAAAATTTCCCGTGGCTGTGTCATCCCAAAAATTGGTTATGGGCTGGAATGGAAAATCCGTCGCGTATCGAACGTATCGGATGCTGTTTTTAGCAACATGGATTCGACCAGCGGCGGCCAACTTTTCCAAACCTGGAATCGTCGTCTTCCAATGGTTTCCTGCGCCGCAATCATATTGCTTTCCTTTGTAAGTGAAAATCCGGGGCGAGGATTCAGTTGCTCCTTGTGAAATCAGACTGGTTGGCTGGTAAAGCCTCCCGCCTTCGGGTAAAGGATGTTCGCCGCGAATCTCCTTTGCCGTTAAACCGCGAGTTGAACCATCTGGAAATTGAACCCATTTGTATCGTCCGCCCTCAAGCGAGACATCTTTGTCCACGTAGAATTGGCGATACTTGATTGCGTCTCTGTCTTTCGCATACCACAAAAGATAATCGCCATTCCTAGCCAAGGTGGTTGTTTCAAATCCACTCGTTGTTGTGAAACTGATTTGGCTGACAAAATTTTCACTCCCGAAGACTTCATCCATGAGGTTGCGGACGAGATGGACGTTTTCATCGGAGATTTGCACGAAGCACGAGCCGGATTCGTGGAGGAGCTGGC
>CAYIIH010000360.1:5691-7364 GCA_964363225.1 uncultured Verrucomicrobiota bacterium
GGCGTATTTGTGCATCCAGAAGAGTTCCGGGTCTTGTCCGCGGGTGATGACGGGATTGAGTGGCAGTTCAATCGCACCGGCTTCTTTGACTTTGGCGCTCCCGGCCTCGTAGCCTGCTTCTTCGGCGGAGGGGATGTGGGCGCGTTTGGCGTCTTTGTGCTTTAAGGATTTTACTGGTTTGGCGGGTTTCATGGCGTCAGGAAAAAAGTTTGTCGAAGGCGTTATGAGAGCCGACCCAAACCCAGAGGATCGTATCACCGCGGCGTTCTCCCACGGCGCGGTATTGCTCATTGATCCGCACCGACCAGACATGCTCGTAACCGCCGAGCATCTTGAAGCGCAACGAGGGATGGCCGGGATCGTCCTGAAAGAGCCGATAAGCACGGCGGGCCGCCTCGCGGACACGGGGATCAAGCGCCCCATAAGCGCGCCAGGAGCTGGGCCGGGTGCGGGATTTCACAGGCGTTGCGGATCGAGCGGCTCGTCGGGTTCGGCGGCGGATTCACGGAGGAAGGCGTCCAGTTTCGGGCGCGGGCCGGGATAGGCCACCAATTGTTCCCAGCGCTCATCGTCCTGGCGGGCGAGGAGGAAGCGGGCGAAATCGGCGACCTCGGTTTGCTTGTCTGGCGGAAGCGTCTCGCAGACGCGAATGATTTCTTCAGTGGCGGTGCTCATGGGTATTGTTTAGTCGAAAGCGACGATTCATTCAATGGAAGTCGGATGGATGCATGGTTAGTCAAGCGGGTTGACGTAGGGACGCAAATCCCGACGGCGTTCGGGAATCTCGAAGTCGTCCATCCAAAGTCCGTTCTTCAGTTCATCGTCCCGGCGGGCGGCCCAGACACCCGACATCGGCTCGGCGAGCGCGAGTTCGCGCAGGCGGGCGAGCAGGAGATTGCGGAAGTCGGCCACGGCGCGTTGCTCGTCGAGTTCGAGGAAATCCCATTTGTCCCAATCGTGCTGCTTGCGGATGCGGTTCACGGCGGGCAGCCAGCGGTTCAGGATGGTCCAGCGTTTGGCTTCCTTGTCGCGATCAAAGCCGGTGATTTCGACGACGAGATTGGCGCTGCGACCGCCGGCCAGCCGGCAATTCACGATGAAGTCTGGCAGGTAGTCGCGTTGCTCACCTGCGTTGTCCGTGTAAGGAACGCGAAAATCGAGGAACGCATTCTTTACCCACGAATTGACGTGGCCTTCTTCCGCGAGGTCGTCGAGAACTTTGGCTGCCCTACCTTCCCAGCCGCTGTCAATGACAACGGCATTCAGATGGCTGTGGCTGGTGGGATATGTTTCGCGGCTGGTCTGGCCGTGAACGAAACGGGAACTGCCGGTGGGATGGTAGTAATTCAGAATCGGGCGAATACATTCGTCGCCGGGCTGGCCGGTTTTGATGGCACGGGCGACGTGGGCGACCAGCTTCTTGGGGTCGGAAAAATACAGAAGTTTTTTCCACTCTTCGCCTCTGCCGAGCACGCGAACTTTGGTTTGATACCATTGGGCGACGATGGCGCAGAGTTCGTGGAAACGGTGGAACTGGTGATTGCCCTTGTCATCGGAGAAATGGTCGCGCAACAAATCCTTGGTGATGCGGTAAATGATCAGTTGTTCCCGTGTTTCGAGGATGCTTTCGACGGTGAGCTTCTGTTCTTCGCCAGACACCGCCGTGGCCATGA
>CAYIIH010000360.1:7464-8809 GCA_964363225.1 uncultured Verrucomicrobiota bacterium
AGGATGCTTTCGACGGTGAGCTTCTGTTCTTCGCCAGACACCGCCGTGGCCATGAGGGTGTTCGTCGGCAGTTTTGAGCCGTCAATTTCATAATCCCCGATGCCGGAAAAATCAGCGACCAACGGGCCTTCCGCGTATTCGAGCCGGTAGCCCTCGACGCTGGGGAAGGTGATTTCGTATTGCTTGGTCCGCTCTGCCATGGCGAAGACCCGCGTTGTGGGCTTGGGCGGTTGAGGGACGGTTTTTCCGCCTTTGAACAGCTTGAACGGCACGCCGATGATGTGCGCGTATTCCGGCGGGAATTTCCACGCGACGATGCGGCGCTTGTCGGTGGTGGGTTCGCCGGTCTTGTCGTAGCCCTGAAGATAATAACTCTGGCGGCGCAGCGCGCGCCCGGCAACTTGTTCGCAAAGGAGTTGAGAGCCGAATTTACGAATGCCGCAGATGTGTGTGACCGTGTTCGCATCCCATCCTTCGGTGAGCATGGAAACGGAGACGACGCAGCGGATGTGTGCGCCCAAGGCATTGCGCTTGCCGACGGTGTTGACGACTTCGCGGAGGATTTCGGAATCTTCAATGCGCTCCGCCGCGCCCTGGCCGTGGACGCGCGCGTATTCCTCCTTGAAGCGTTTGATCTCCGGCGCGAACACCCGCTTGAACTCGTCGTCAATCTGCCCGGAATTGTCCAGCGCGTCGCTGTCAATCAGCAGGGTCGGCGGTTTGCGGCGTGGCTGCCGTGTCGCCGGGTCGTAATTGGAGAAAAGCTCATACATTCCGGGCACGATTTGCGGCGGCTCGGATTCGTCTTCGGATGGAATTTCATACCCCGCAAGGTATTTATAGACCTCCTTGGAAACCGAAGTGTTGTTGCACACGACAATGAAAACCGGCGGCGAGTCCTCGAACAAAAGCTGGTCGGTTTTGCTCGCGGCTGCGGAGTGACGGCGGTTTTCGTATTCCTCCTTGTAGTGTTCGTAAAACTGTTTGAGCGCAGCCTGGAGTGTATCCGGCAAGCGCGGCGGTTCTTCGACCAGTTTCTTGCCTTCAGCTTTGGCGCGGGCTTTTGCGGTTTTCCGGCCGGCTTTCGGCAATTCGTCGCGGATGTGCTCGTAAAGATTCCGCAGCACCGGAAGATCAATTTGCTGCGTGTCGTCACGCGTCGGAAGAAAGGGAATTTTCACCAGCCCGGATTCGACGGCTTCGATCAAACCGAAGTCGGAAACAACCCATTTGAAAAGCGAGTAGGGATCGTAGCCCGAACCCGTCAAATAATACGGCGTGGCGCTCAGGTCGTAGATGCTGCGCACTTTGAACCGTTGAGTGATGCGAACGAGTCCACTGAACC
>CAYIIH010000361.1:0-8790 GCA_964363225.1 uncultured Verrucomicrobiota bacterium
CGGCGTCCGTGCCGTCCTTCTCGTGGAAGAAGGCGTTGTAGTTCTGCGCGGAGTTCAAGGGCGGGTCAAGATACACGAGGTCCACCGACTCGTCCTTGAGGTAGCGGCGCAGGATGTCGAGGTTGTCGCCGTAATAAAGCGTGCCCATGAATCCAGTGTAGCAGTTCGGATGAGCAGAAATCAAGGAGCCGGAGCCGGGGTCAGACCTGCACCTTTTTGGGGATCGCGGGCGCAAAAAGGTGAGGCCTGACCCCGCGCATGCAACCGACTCACCCACCGCCCTGAGATCAGTCCTGCACTTTTTTGGGGATCGTGGGCGCAAAAAAGTGAGGACCCCGGACATAGACCTTGCTTTTCGGTATATCCTGCATTACAAAATCGGTTACTCTTATGGAAGCAGCCTTTGCACTCCCAATTCAACAGCATGCTTTATCAAGTGCTTTTTGTGTGTCCGCTTTTTTGCGACGGCTGTCACAGCACGCGTTTGCCTGTGTAGGGGTGGCTCTCTTTCTTGCTTTGTCGCCAATCGGAATCGCGCAAACACCCGGCTCGGTGGACTTGTTGTTCGATGCTCAGATCGAACTGGGCACGACGATGCCTCATGTGGTCTTGTTGGGAGACGGCAGGGCTTACGTTGGTGGTTTTCCCTTGGCGCGCCTTGAGAGCACGGGTGCGACGGATGTGGGTTTCAAGCCTGACAGAAATGCCAGCGTCTTTGCTTTGCAGCCCGATGGGAAGATTGTTGTAGCGTATGGCAGTGGCGTTCAGAGACTCAGATCGAATGGCTCTTCGGATTTAACATTTACCTATGCAGAAGTTAATTTATCGGGCGTTTCAGCACTCGCCGTGCAAACTGACGGCTGGATTTTGGCAGGTGGCTTTTTTACGAACGTCAACAAAGCTCTTCGGAAGTCGATTGCCCGACTAAATCCCGACGGGAGTGTCGAGACAAACTTCACTGCTGGCGGAGGGGTCAACTACCGTGTCAATTGCCTGGCCTTACAGGATGACGGGAAGATCCTCGTCGGCGGGGAGTTTGCCAGTGTCGGCGGCCTGTTCCGCAACAACATCGCCAGACTGAACAAGGATGGTTCTCCAGACACGTCGTTCAACCCTGGATGGGGCGCCGACGGCGCGGTGCGAGCCGTTGCAATCCAGCCAGATCGGAAGATCGTCGCCGGAGGTTCATTCAGCTTGTTGGATTTGACGCCACGGTCACGCGTTGCTCGTCTCAATGCTGATGGTTCGCTGGACGCCTCCTTCAAGCCCGGGTCGGGCGCGAACGACGACGTTCTTACCGTGGCTGTGCAGTCTGACGGAAAAATACTAATCGGGGGCAAATTCACACAGCTAAACGGCGTCGATTGCCTGCGAGTGGCGCGGCTGCTCACAGATGGGACGGTGGACAGGACTTTCGACACGAGCGACGGTCCCGACGGGCAGGTTAGTGGTCTCGCAGTCAGGCCGGACGGCAGAGTGCTCATCGGCGGTGCATTTACAAAGATAAACGGCGTCTCTCGGCAATCCATCGCGCAATTGCATGGAAATATCGAGCCGCCCGTCGCGCCAACCATTCTCCAGCCCCCGCCCGACCAGCAAGCCCAGAGCGGGCAAACGGTTTCACTAAACGTTGTGGGATCGGGAACTGCGCCACTGCTTTATCAGTGGTCAAAGGATGGGATTGCAATCACAGGAGCCACAAACGTCACGCTTTCGATTACGGACGTTCAGCCATCTGACGCGGGTGCCTATTCTGTGGTGGTGTCGAACGTTATTGGCAGCATAATCACAGGGCCAGCAGCGTTGGTGGTCGATGGCCGGCCAATCATCACTATCCAGCCGTCAGATTTGGTCGTTCAGGCAGGGATGGACACCGTCTTCAACGCGTCGGCTGCCGGACCTTCACCCTTAACATTCCAATGGCATCAAGACGGTCAGGCGCTTTCGGACGGAGACAGGATCACTGGTTCGACGAGCCAAACGCTCCATCTGGCGAACGTGCAGAGTTCGGATCGAGGTAGCTATTCACTGCTTGTCTCAAACAGATTTGGCATTGTGTTCAGCCACACCGCGAAGCTACTCGTTGTCCCACGAAACGACGTGTTCGCCTTCCCGGTCGAAGCGCCTCAACTGGGAGGCCGTCTTTTTGGTGACAACCGCTACGCAACCAAGGATCCTGGCGAACCCAATCATGCGGGCAACAATGGCGGTCGCTCCCTTTGGTTCACGTGGATGGCTGCGCTTGATGGACGGGTGGTCGTTGACACGATAGGGAGCACTTTCGATACGCTGCTGGCCGTTTATTATGGCACAAATCTCGCCGCTTTGACTCTAGTCGTTGCCGACGATGACGGCGCTGGATTCGCAGGCACAAGTCGCTTGGTCTTCAATGCGTCTGCAAACCGGCGTTATCTCATCGCCGTGGATGGCTATCAAGGTGCCAGCGGTTACGTGGAGTTGAACCTGTATTACGAGCAGCCAGTCTTCACAGCGCAGTTATCCTCACCCTCTGGTCCGCTGCAGATTGAGCTGACGGCGGTAGCTCAAAGCACCGTGGTGGTCGAAGCATCTGGTGACTTGAAAGCATGGATTCCGGTCAGCACTAATCGCGTGCCAGAGGGCGGCATTCTGCGCTTTACTGACGATCTAAAGTCCACGAGCCAACAGCAGCGATTCTTCCGCGCCCTCGCTAGATAAAGGGAGCGTAAAGCGGTCCAGCACTTTTTTTGGGGTCGTGGGCGCAAAAAAGTGAGGACCCCTCAGCGCTCAGCGCTGAAGGTCCGCCGGTTTGACGCCCTTCTTGAATTTGCCGCCACCGAAATAAGTCGGCTTGAACTCGCCGACATAATCGACGTTGCTTCGAGGCGCGATTCGGTCATCCAACCCCAGGCCCCAATAGCAGGCGTTGACCAGCAGACGGCGCAAACCTTCACTCTCCAGATCGACTGAAGCGCCGATGGTGGTGCAGAGCACGCGCGAGCTTTTGCCCTGCTCGCCGGTGTAGTTCCTGATCCAGATCAGCGGCATCATCGGATCGTTTTTCTTGCCGTTCACCGGCTTGTCCGCCGGGTTCATGCCTTCCAGCACCTGGCCGAACACCAACACCTGGGCATCGGCCGGGAGATGGATGATTCCATAAACATCCGTCGGCCCCCAGATATCGGTCACCCCTTTGAGGATGGGATGATTCTTGAATGCATCGTTGATGATCCCGCGGGTGCTTTCTTTGCCATGATTGCCATGGTGGCTGATCCAGGTGTCGCCCAGCACCTGCTGGCCAAATCCGCCCGGCCATTCTTTGCTTTGGAAGCTGTATTTCGCGTAGGCACTGTTCTTGTTTCTTGAGTAGGCGAACGCGTGCGTGGCGGTGCGGAGGCCCAGCATCGGTTTGCCGGAATTCACAAAGTCCGCGAAATATTTCATCTTCTCGTCCGGCAATTCGCGAAAGCGGGTGAACAGCACCATCATGTCCGCGGCGGCCAGTTTTTCCAGGCCGACAATGTTGGTCTGGTTGTTCGGATCAATGGTGCCGTCCTTCGGGTTGAGGGAGAAGAGGACGGTGCATTTGAACCCGTGACGCTCCGCCAGGATTTTGGCCAGCATCGGCATGCCTTCTTCGGAGCGGTACTCTTCGTCGCCGGCCACGAAGACAATGTGCTTGCCTTTTCCCGGACCTTCCTTCCCTTCGTAAACGACCCAGTCCTCGGCGGGTGTTCGATAGCCCAAGTTGAAAGCCAGCGCCAGAATCAGCGCCGCGCCCAGTTTCGTCGAGTTCAATTTCATGTGTTTTTATCTCAATAGACGGTTGGTTATGGCCAAGACAAGTAACATCGAATCGCGTGGGAGCAAATAACGAAATTCCGGATGCTCCTCACTGCGTCAACCGCGCAGTTTACTTGGCCTGGTTTGCCCCCTTCACCCGCATCCGAATGGCATACAAGCCTTTACTGGCCGTGATGAACAAGGTTCGCTTGTCTGGTCCGCCGAAACTGACGTTCGCCGTCCACGGCTCGTCCACGGCGATGTGCTCGATTTGCCGGCCCGTCTGGTCGAACACGATCACGCCTTTGCCCGTCAGATAGACGTTCCCTTCGTTGTCCAATGTCATCCCGTCCGAGCCCAACTCGCAGAAGAGCTTCTTGTTGGCCAGCGCCCCGTCCGGCTGAATGTCGTAAGAGTAAGTCTTGCGCGCCCCGATGTCGGCCACAAAAAGCTTCTTGCCGTCAGGCGTGCCGATGATGCCGTTGGGTTGCTTGAGGTCGTCGGCCACGCGCCCCAGCTTCTGGCGGTCCGGCGCGAGGTAATAGACGTGCTGCCCGTCCTGCGGCATTTTGTCATGCTGCCACCAGGGCCGTTTGTAGAACGGATCGGTGAAATACAGCCCGCCGTCAGGCCGCACCCAGACATCATTGGGACCGTTCAGGGGCTTGCCTTGGTATTCTTTCAGAAGGACCGTGGCCTTGCCGTCCCGGGCGATGGACCACAGTTCGTTCTTTTCATCCGCGCAGGCCAGCAGATTGCCCTTGCTGTCAAAGCACATCCCGTTGGCGCGCCCGGCCGGTTGCAGGAAAGTCGTGAGCTTCCCGTCCGTGCTCCACTTCATGATCCGATCGTTGGGCTGGTCCGTGTAGAACACATTGCCGGCCGCATCGCAGGTCGGCCCTTCCGTGAACTTGAAATCGCCGGCCAGTTTTTCCGCCTTCGCGCCGGGGGCGATGACGCCGCGGTCGGCGGCAGACAGATGGGACCCAGACACAAAAGCCAAAGCCAGGAGAGATGCAGAGATAATCGTTTTCATGATTTGAATGTGATGAGGGCGAGAATAAACCAAGCCGGACGGCTGTCAATGGCCAGACAGAATGGGCTTGAAATCGCCCGGCCAAAGAGGACCATGCGCTGGACATTAAATCCCGACGACTGATAATGCGACAATCATGAAGCCGAATAGCCTTATTCTAGTTTTGGCGTTGGCTCTGGCCGGCTCTTCAACCTGCTTGAAAGCACCATGAGCACCGCGGAAATACTGCAACGAAAACTGACCCGGCGGGAATTTCGGGAACGAATGCAAGCGGGCCAACTGAAGGCGTGCATCATTCCGGTCGCTGCCATTGAACAGCATTTGGAACATCTGGCCATGGAACATGACTGGCGCAGTGTGTGTCACGTGGCCGTGGCTGTAGCCCAGCGTCTCCAGCCTCGCGTCCTGGTGGCGGAAGGCTTGATGGCCGGCATCAGCGAACATCACATGCGCCACCCAGGCACGCTTTCCTTGCGGCCCGGAACCTTTCTGGCGGTCTTGTCGGATTTGATCGACAGCGAAATCAGGGCGGGATTCCGGCACGTTCTCGTGCTGAATGGGCATGGCGGCAATACCGCTCCCTGCCAGGGGATTTGGGAGCAGTTGTTGCGCTTGCACCAGGTCAACCTTCATTTTCTCTCCTATTGGGACGTGCTGACGGAGGCGGATGCCCAAGAAATCCTCAAGAGCGGACACCGTCTTCCCCAAGACCTGCCCGGCCACGCCCAGGAATTTGAGACGGCCTTCGCCCTGGCTGCTTTTCCCGAAAACGTGCGCACGAGTCTTTGGACCGATCAACCCGACCCCACGCCTTCCCAGGCCACGGCTCACGCCGGCCAGGCCTTGATCGATCGCATCGTGGAACGGGTGACAAACTATGTGGCCGAAATGATCAATGGGAGCAGGACTTCGATGGTTCCTCCCTATTTCCCTTGATCGGGGCCGGATCAGTGCCAGGAATTGTACATTATTTCTCTTCCTTGCCCGAGAGCAGTTTAAGCGCACGGTCGAGAACCGCCTCGGCCTCCTTGAGTTTCTTCGCGTGCAGCAACGGATCGAGCTCGTCCTTCAGTTCTCTGAGCGCCGACAGATCGCGGCCTTCCTGTTCCCATCGTTGAGCGGCCGCCTTGACTTTCTCCATTTTGTCCTTCAAGCCGGCCATGTTGCGCTTGAGCTCTTTCAGCTTGGTTTGCTGCTCGGCGGTCAGCGTGTTCTTGATCTGCACGAGCAAGGCAAGCTGGGTCCGCTTGATCTTCTGTTCCAGGTTCATGACCTTGTCGAACTGGGCCAGGACCGCTTCCTCTTCCAGGCGCTCTTTTTTCACCAGATTGGCCAGCGCGTCCACTTCGTCCTGGAGTCGCCGCTTCAAATCCGACAGGCGGTCTTGGGCTTTCTGAATCCCGGCTTTGAGCGAACTCACCTGGTCCTCGGTCAGCCCGATCAGTTGGTGCGTTTCCTGAAGCAATTCCGGTGGAAACAGGTGTTCGGCCAGCGGGTCGGAGTCGTGTTGCGCCCGGAGCGATGGGCCGCTCGCGAGCAAGGCAAGGCCAAGGATGCAAATGCTCAGGGTGTGTGTTGGGTGACTTTTCATTTTTTGGTGACTTTTCATTTTGTCCTCCAGTTCAGTTTCGATCGGCAGGCGGGATGGCCTGGGCGTCTCGGATGCCTTCACCCAGCGGCGAGACGATTTCATAAAACCGCTCTCCCGCAGACGGCAGCAGGAAGTCGGTCGGTGACTGCCACTGGGAAATCAACACTACAGTCTGCCAGGGAAGATCGGGCGGCTGCGATTCCGGGAACACGAAATCCAAGCTTGCGTCCCGAGCCAGACCTGGAAGCCGCGATGCTTGTTGGCTGAAGTAAAAGAAGCCGGCCAGCGTCAAGAGCACGGCGACCGCCACGGCCCTGGCAGCCACTGGCAAAAGCCCTCGCTCGCCGCCCGCCTGGCCTCGTTGCGCCAAAGCCGCTTCCCACTGCCGATTAAAGGGCGGCGACTGCCGCTCATCCTCGCACCGCAGGTCAAGGAAGTGCTGCTGCAACTGCTGTTCTTCCCCATTCGATTTCATGCCAGAGTTTCGATCGTTTCATCCATTCGCGCAGTCGCTTTTTTCCCCGCTCGTAATGAGTGCGGGCGGAGCCGAGTGACACGCCCATCACCTCTGCCGCGTCGGACAAATGCAAGTCATGATAAAAGACCAACAGCAAAACCTCGCGCTGTCGCTCGGGCAAAACCGCCAGCGCCTGCTGGAACAGCGTTCGCCTTTCCGAGTCGCAGACGGTTTCGTCTGGGCCATGGTCCGAACCGTTGCGCTCGGCCCGTTCCTCGTACTCGAGCAGCCGAAGCCGCCGCAGCATATACCGCCGCCGCTCGTCGGCCGCCGTCTTCCGAATCACCGCGAACAGCCAGGTGCGAAACGAGGCCCGGCCGTGGTACTGCGCCCGGCCTTCCAGAACTTTTAGATACACCTGCTGCAACACCTCCTCCGCCTCGGCCGGGTCGCGCGCACAACAGTTCAGGGCCCATCCAAAGCTTTCGCGATGGAGTCGCTCCAGTTCTGCCCGCAGAGTCACATTGTCCATCAGCTCAAACTGCGCAGTTTCATTTCGGTTGCTTACTCTATTAGTCGTTGGCTGCACATGTTTATATGACCGGAGATTAACGGCGGTCATCAATAAATGGATCCGCGTCGGTCCCAACCCGAAAATTTCACAGTGCACAGTGTGCTTGGTGCGTAGCGCAAGTTTTCAACCTGCTGTATCGCGGGTTTCCAACCCGCAGCCCTTGCGCCTGTCGAACGGTCTGCCGACTGGAAATAAGTCGGCGATACAGCGCAGCGCGGCGAAGCCGCAACCAGAGGCCGAAGCCAAGCAGACCGCAGAGACGCGATAGACACAGCGCGGCACAGCCGCAACCAAAGCGGCTGCGAGAAGGAGAAGGGGTCGAGAAGGGGTCGGTTCTTGATAATGGCTACTTCCCGCCAGACTTCCTCTGCGATACAGCACATGGTTCAGATAGCCCCGGCTTCCCATCCCCAGCCGCTCCGCGATCCAACCCACCGTCCACCTGCCTGCCGACAGGCAGGTCGTGGTCTCGGCCCGTAATCGCTCCGCCAAGGCCATTTTCTTCGCATCACTCTTGGGCCTGGCCCGGAACTCTACCGGCGTCCATCCCCGCCGCTTCAATTCCTCCGCGATGATCCGTTCCGCCTTGGCTTCTTCCGTCTGCGCGCGCTCCGCCCCGTCATGCTCCGCACCCATCCGCTCGCTCATCTGCGCCAGCAGTTCTTGCCGAAACGTCTCCTCCCCCAAACACCCGCCGCGCCGGATCGGCTTGAATTCCTCGCCCTCCTCCCCGCCGCGCCGCTCCTCCACCGCCTGCTCCAGCCGCTGCCGCCCCGCCGGACGGTCCTTTTCGATACCCCACTCGCCCAGCAACCGGTTCACCCGCAGCCACGCTGGTCGTTTGGACGGCGCCAGCAGATACGCCGGCCAACTGTTCCAAGCAAAACTCTTCAACGGTTGGCCCACCGCCACCCGCTTCGCCCGCGCGGGATTGAGGTGGACGTAATCGCAAACGCTCTTGAGATAGCCGGTCCCCGAGCCATCGACGATCAGCGATTGGGAGCGACCGGAGAACAGATGACCAAACAGTTTGTGCCGGCGATTGAACCGCGCGGTGTAGGTGCTCAAGAACCAGCGCATCCCGGCGACCAGATTCGGCTGAGGCGTCTCGACCACGAGGTGAAAATGATTCGGCATGAGGACGTAGGCGTGAACCTGCCAGCCCTGTCTGCGTGCGCCACGCACAGGCAGGCGGCCTTCACGCACGCGTCGCCCAGCGTTTCGACGAAGCGCTGGCGATCCACATTGTCCCGGAAGATCGGCTCGCGCCGGGATACTCGTCTCCCAGCTTGCGGGCCATGACGGGAGAGTGACCCGCGCCGCTTCATGTGTCAATATCGATTCTGCTGAAAAACCCGCTGACTACTTTT
>CAYIIH010000362.1:0-8772 GCA_964363225.1 uncultured Verrucomicrobiota bacterium
AGAGGAAAAAAGAAGGCGGATGTTACGTAAAGTTATTTAAGAGACACTACACTAGGATTATCGGGGGACATAACGGGGCAATCCGTCGTGGCTCAGGTTGGAGCGGTTTTCCGGGTGTTGTGTCGCTCAGTTAATCCGTCCTTCCCACCGTATTCTCGATCCGTTACGAGATGGAGCGGGCGAAAGAAGAACGGCTCGGACCGCTCACCAGCGGAAGAAACGATACGGATCATCCCATTCCTCCGGTTGGTCGAGGTAAAAGCCAGCCAGCCAGCGCTTCTCCGGCGGCGCCATCTCGACCGGACGATGAAACCGGTCGAGCAGCGGTGTGGAACTGGCGACTCCCAGGTTGCCCAGCAAGCGCGACACGAGGAAAGAGGCGCGCCGGTGAGTGCGCTTCAGGTTGGACTGCTTCCCGCCGTCGATCTGCCAGGGGACGATCTGGCAGAAGACAACGCTCGCGTTTTCGGCTTTGGCCAGGACGCCATTGCCAATCACCTGGGCGCCGGCGGTGACCAGAGGCAACTCGCGCGGGTCGCGGTTGTGGACGTCTGCCGGCCCGACTCCGGCCAATAGAGAATTCATCCCCAACGGCTCGAAGTAGGCCGAGAGGTGTTCCGATTTCTTCATCGTCACCTTGAAGGGAGCCAGCGCGTTTGCCTCAGCTTGGTCGATCCCGATCGCCAGCAGATGCCCACCGGCCTTCAGCCAGTCGGCGATGGCTGGCGCGCCGCCGGCAAACTTCTGCGCGTCGCCGGGCCCGACAATGAGGACTTGGTCGGGCGAGAGGTTCTGGCCGTCGTAGGAACCGACGGAGATGCCCACAGATTCGAGATGGCTCTTTCCCGCAGCATCACCGATGTAAATGGCTTTGCGCTGCGGAGTCGCTTTCGAGGCTGACACAAACTGGAGGAGATTCCGCGCCAGCGTTTCAGCCGCCGGGTCGGTTTCGGTGCGTCCGGTCACGTCCATCTGGCAGAACAGCACCGTGCCCCGGCCATCGCGATACTCCATAAGGGGACTGTACTGGAGGCTGTAACCGCCCTCGAGGATCGGCAGGAAATTCCCGCGCGCGGGCTTCTCGATCAGCACAGAGGCCACATTGCCGCGATTGCCGCAGCGCCACAGCCGCGTCACCGGAATGTCGCACCACTGGACAGTCGGACCGTGGCGGGGGCGCATTTCATACTTCAGCCGCGATGGCAGAATCGTCGCTTCGCCGCGCCAGTCACGCAGATGCTCGGCAGCCAGCCCGACCAAGATTGGATGATCGGGCACGCGCGGGAAGACCTGTCTCAGGCCATATTCCTCGACGCGGAACCCGAATCGTTTCTCTAAAACCTCGGCCGTCTGCTCGAACACGATCACCTTGAGGCCGTCGCGCACCCGCGTGATGTCCGGCGCAGCACCACTGGCCGTGAGCGCGGCCTTGCCCACAATGAGGATGTCATAAGCCGACACGTCGGCCTGGGCGTCCACCGATTGGCTCTGAATCCCCACACTGTTCAACAGCACGCCGGTTTCGCCTTTCGGATCGAACAAGGCGATCTTCGCGGTCGGTACAAGTGGCTTCTGTTGCGTAGCAGGCGACGTGAGGAGGAGATGATTGTGCCCGGCAGTAGAGTGAGCGGACTCACGTCCGCTGCTACGAGGTTCAGGCACAGGCGCAGGACGTGGCAGCACGTCGATGCCGAAACTGTCCTGCTGGTTTTCGCCGTTGCTGAACGTGACGGTCGCACTGAGTTCATACTTGCCGGGCGCCAATGTGGCCGGCAAATCGAAGCGCAACGGAATTCGCTCCTGCTGGCCCGTAGCCACAGTGACCTTCTTGTTGCCCGCCACGGCTTGAGGCAAGCCAAACGACCAGTGGCAATCGCACGTCACGGTTTCGCGAGAGTTATTGAGGACGATGATTTGTTTCTCAACGGTTTCGCCGGGGAAATAGTTGTGGTCCTTGCCGGTGAACCGGGCCGGCTTGCCGCCGAGGTAAGCCAGCAAAGGCCGGTTGTTGCGGAGCAGGGCCTGCGCCGCCGGCGTGGCGATCCAGTCGGAACGCTCGAAGGCCAGGTCCATTCGTTCGTAGCGCTGCTCGACATAGTCGGGACTGAACCCAGGCCGCTGCAGGTTCTCCCAGTCCACCTGAACCTGCCGGCGGCCTTTGTCCACGCCTGCGCGCAACTTCCAGAAATGCCCGTGCTCCCACGGGGAAATCGCGGACACGCCCCAAGTGCGAAAGGCGCGCCAATTGTCCGTGAGATACATCGCCATCACGGGATAGCGCTCGTCGAAGCGGGCGGAGCCGACCTCGAAGGGATAATCCCAGCGGTGCCAGAGATTGCCGGCGCGAAACTGCCTGGCCTCCCAGCGCAGGTTCGCCTTCTCCGGTTCGCTGATCTGGTAGGCCTTGTCTCCGAAGAACTGCGCATTCCATTCGGCCAGGCAAAATTCCCATGGCACCCTCGCGCTGCCGAATTCGCGTTGTCCTTTGTACCAGCCGCGATACATCGTCCAGTCCCACGTAAACGGCGCGCCGTATTCACAGGTAAAAACCGGCTTTACGCCCGTGGTGGCCCAATGCTCGAACCAGTCGGACAGTTCCTGAATCGGCACGAAATTCGGATAGAAATTGATCGCGTGCATTGAACCCAGGTTGCCCGAAGCATGATGATAAACGATCCGTTTCGGGTCCAGGCGCTGCACGATCGCCTCGGCGCGCAAGGCGAGCTTGGAGTTCCTCAAGGCCCAGGTGTCGCGGGGATCTTGAAGGCCGTCGATCATGTCCGGGTTCATGTCCTCGTTGTAGCCCGTGGCGTTGTGGCTCATGGAATACATGACGACGGAAGGATGGTTCTGCGCAGCGCGCACATAGAATTCCGCGTGTCGAGCGTAGCCGTTGTTTCGGTCGGCCTCGGGCGCCTGCCACTCGTAGTGGCTGAAGTGCGGCTGGGAAAAGGAGACCAGCATCCCCACGTCGTCGGCCGCCCGCAGGATCTCCGCAAAACCGAGGTGCGACCCCGGCTCGCAACCGTAGTTGTGAGTATAGACGAAGTTGATGCCGAAGCTCTGCAGGCGCTCCAGACTCTCACGGGCGGCTGTGTAGCCGGCGAGCGCGGCACTGATCTGTGCGTTGTCGAGCGGAATGGCAGAGAGAAAGACGCGCGTGCCGTTGAGGAAAAAGTCCCGGCCGTCGATCCAAAACTCGCGGAAGCCGAAGCGCTCGGTCCAGCTTGTATCCAGCACCGTGCCGGCGGCGTCCAGAAGCGAGACTTCGAGGTTGCAGGTATTCTGCGGCGTGTGGAGGTCCCAGAGCTTGTCGGGCATCCATTTTTCTGTGAACGCAATGCGGCCCTCCTTGAGATCGCTGCCCTGGAAAGACCGGCTCATGAATTCCTTGATGGTGCGGCCGTCCTTCGAGATGCGTGCCTGAAAGGCGCAGGGTGCATTCGCCGCGAGGCCATCGATCGCCGCGTCAAACGCGAACTCTTGCCGGCGCACCGAAGTGTCCACCTTCACGTCCGTGATGCGCGGACCGGCCGGCGTGCCAACCAGGAAAACGTCGCCACACAAGCCCCGCCGCGCCACTGAGCCCTTCACCTCTCGGGCCGAAGCGGAATCGGTGTACGAGAGCATGACGCCTTTCAGTGGCAAGGCCACCACCAGCACGCTGAGCAGGTGTGTGCCGCCCGGCCGGCATGCCGAGGTGAGGTCTAACTCGCCACCGGGAAACCGCATCTCCCCTGCCCTCCTGCCATCCACATACACAGCCGCATAAGAATTCAGGTATTCGACGCAGACCGTCAGACGCCGGCCAGCCCACTGAGCGGGAACCGTAATCTCGCGCTGGTACCATGCCGCGGTGAGGCTGCTGAGCCGCTGGCCCTTCCAATTCGGATGGCCGTACACCATCTGACAATCCTTCTGCATGTAGTCGGTGATGCCTGGCCAGCAGGCGGGCACTTTGAAATGACCCCAGTTCTCAGCCGGAACCTGTTCCGACCGGGCGTCGGCGGGTTGCCATCGCCATAAGCCGTTGAGGCAGACGCGCTCGCGGGTGGGTGTTGTCTCTCGATATGCCTTGCTCACATCCCAGACCGCTTTCACGTCTTGCGGCAAGGGGGCAGCAACCGGCTCAGCGCAATTTCCAGGCTTCGCTGCCGCCAGGAAACACAGGATGACTGCAAACACAATGCGCCGGCTTTTCATGCCGGTGATCGTATCAGGAAACGCTGCCGGCGTAAATGGCCGGCACGAGCATAAGAAACGGGACGAGTTGAGCCTCACCAGGCATTCCAGTAAGTGCCCGCCTCGAAGGCCCAATAGTTGGTCATTACCCTGATGTTCCGCCAATGCACCGAACCGGTTAACAGGAGCACGTTGCCCCCTTGGGCCTTGAGATCCTGCGGTTTGGTCAACTTCGTCACCCACAGAAACGGGACGCCGGCTTGCTTGGCTGCGCCACCGCGGCAGTGCGGCGCGATCACCCAACCCTGTCCGCCCGACGGCTCCGCCCAGGCGTTGAGGTCGCACGCCAGGACGAGGGTCGGGTCATCGGTGAACCGCTGCGGCGAGACCCAGCGCGGGGCGGGTTCGCCCGCCCATGGCTTCCTGTGTCCTCCGGTGTAATTGTAGCCGATCACCCAGCCATACGGATACCGGTAATACTGAAACGTGCCGGCCAGGCTGGGACACGTGCTCATGTTGGTGCCGCTGTACTGCTTGATGGCATTAAAGGTGTTGGTGCTGATCCAAATCGTGTGTGAGACGCCATCGTCGCGATAGCCCCTGGGCACGCGGTCGTTGTTGTCGTTGCCGTACATCTGTAGCGCCAGCCCCAGTTGCCGCAGACCGCTTTGGCAGGACGCACGACGCGCTTTCTCCCTCGCCGAGCTCAGCGCCGGCATGAGCATCGCCGCCAGGATCGCGATGATGGCGATCACCACCAGGAGTTCGATCAAGGTGAACGCAACAAAGCTCCGTCCCCGTCTGTTCGCTCGTTTGCGGGAAACCGCAGGTGAAGGACGCACCCGCTCCCCGGCAGGCCGACGCTCGTTTGTTCGACGAGCTCCTGGCGCCACCCGATCACGTCCACCGCATGACGGTCCATCTTGGGGCACGAGGACAGAGTAAACCTCCAGCCCGTCTCATATCAAGCCCAACGCGAACCTCGGTTTGCGGCTGGAACCTGTCTGCCGGCAGAAATTGGGCCAGGCTCTGGCAGACGTATCGCAAGGCGCGATATCGAGGAGCGTCGCCACACCTGGCACGCAAGGCTGCTTTCAAGTCTGAAAACCGAAGATCGGACTCGGAAAGAACTCCCAATCCGAAAGCACTTCAGCCTTGGCTGAAAGCTTTGGCTGAGAAAATTGCTGAGAATATCGCTTGCATAATCCGGGAAAGCCCTTATTTTCCACGTGCAGATAGATAGCTTGTCGATTTCAAGGCATGGAAAATCTTCAGTTGAACGTGTTTTCAGTGATGATTTGAAACCCGATAGTCGGGAACAGTCTGGGAAATAGCAGTTGATCTACCGTAGAAAATCATTATGAACACAAAACTGTTTGTCGGGAACCTTTCCTTCGACACCACCGAAAACGATCTCCAGGATCTCTTCACCGCCCACGGCCCCGTGACCAGCGTCGATTTGATCATGGATAAAATGAGCGGCCGCTCCCGCGGCTTTGCCTTCGTTACCATGGAAACCAAAGAAGGCGCCGACGCCGCGATCCAAGCGTTACAGGGGAAAAACGTGAAAGGACGCGATCTCACCGTCAATGAAGCCCGGCCTCGCGAAGAGCGGTCTGGTGGCCGGTCATTTGGCGGCGGCGGTCGTGGTCCGCGTCGCGAGTACACCAATCGCTATTAATTCGGTGTCCGATTCAGGGTGCGGGCGGCTTGCCGGGCAAGCGCCCGCACCTTTTTCATTCCGGGTTCAACGCTCATCCTTTGCGCCCGGTTCGCACTTGATGTTTGGCAGGCGTGCGGAAAGGCAATGACATGGAAGAAAACATTGAAATCGAAGGCAAGATTGTTTCCGTCCTCGCCGGCACCATGTTCCGTGTCGAGTTGGACAATAAACATCAAGTCCTGGCCCATATTTCCGGCAAAATGCGCAAGCGGTTCATTCGCCTCACCGTCGGTGATCGCGTCAAAATGGAAATGTCGCCCTACGACGTGGACAAGGCGCGCATTGTGTATCGCTTGCATTGAAAAGCCGCAGGAGGCACGATGAAAGTGAAAGGGGCAGGCCGTGCGGCCTGGCAAGAGAGGTTGACAGTGCTGGCAGAGGCGAAGAAAATGCCGGAGAACAAGGTGTTGGAGTGGTGGCCACAATTATGAGTCAAACGAACCCAATCTCTCATCTGCTTCGGTTAAGTTTTCCCATGAGTCAACGCGCCTGGAGGCGTGGGCGACTTGACCTCGCAAAACTCGTTGCGTTGTCGTGCAACGTGGAGTCGCGTTGACATCAATTCGGCTGCAAATAAACCTTTCGGCCAATCCAGTCCAGCGTCCGCAAGGATTACATGAGTCACGCGCAGCCAGAGCAGACGCAAGCCGCGCAACAAGAAGGGTGGTTCGCGGCCACGCATTGGAGTGTCGTGTGGGCCGCAGGGGACGCCGATCCTGGCCGCCGCCGGCAGGCGCTCGAGGATCCTGTGCCGCACCTACTGGGAGCCGCTTTACGCCTATCTGCGCAGCTTGGGCCATGACCGTGAGGAGGCGCAGGATCTCACACAAGCCTTTTTCGCTCATTTGCTGGCACGCAATCCGTTCACCACTCTCAGCCCTGCCAAAGGCAAGTTCCGCTCGTTCCTCCTCAAATCAATCCAGCACTTCTTGGCTGACCAAAACGACCGCAACAGCGCCGCCAAGCGTGGCGGCGGGCTATCGCCGCTTCCCCTCGAAACCAACGTGGCGGAGCGGCACTACGAGGAAGAACGCGGCAAACCGTCCGTGCCGGAAGCGATCTTCGACCGTCGCTGGGCGGTGACTCTCCTCAATCGCGCCTTCGCCGCGCTGCAGGAAGATTTCATGGCTGGCGACAAGGCCGTGCAATTTGTCGAGTTGAGCGTCTTCCTCGCCGCCGAGGGCAATGCGGAGGAATACGCGACCGCAGCCGGCAAACTACAGATGAGCACAGGCGCAGTCGCCGTGGCGGTGCATCGGATGCGCGTCCGCTATCGCGAGTGCATTCGCGCGGAAGTCGCTCATACGGTGCTGCTGCCAGGCGAGGCGGATGATGAAATGCGTTATCTGCTCGAGGTGTTATGCCAGTAACACGCCCAAGCTGGACAAACGACAAGACCGGGTTGGACTGGCCTTGGGTCGCAAGCCACGGCTCTGTAATTAGCCGACGGGCTTTCCGTAGTAGTAACTGCGACAAAGCAACTTGAACCATGAGTGCGACGCGCACCTGCCCAAACTGCGGCGCCGCCGTCGCGGACGACCTCATTGGAGGCCAGTGCCCCCGGTGCGTGGCGAAGATCGTTGCGGGAACGAAGGTGCGCTATTTCGGCAATTACGAACTGCTGGAGGAAGTCGGTCGCGGCGGTATGGGCGTGGTGTTTAGGGCGCGCCAAATCAGCCTCAACCGTATCGTAGCCGTGAAAATGCTCCTGCACGGCGACTTCGCCAGTGAGGAATTTGTCAAGCGATTCCACGCCGAGGCTGAGGCTGCGGCCAGCCTGCAGCACCCAAACATCGTCACGATCCACGAAGTCGGCATCCATGAGGGGCAGCATTACTTCTCGATGGATTACGTCGAGGGTTCGAGCCTTGCCGAATCAGTTCGAGACAAGCCCCTGTCCGCCGAGCGAGCCACCCGTTGCGTCCAGCGGATGGCTGAGGCCATTCACTACGCCCACGAGCGGGGCATTCTTCATCGAGATCTCAAGCCCTCCAATGTGGTAATTGACCCAACCGGCCAGCCGCGCATCACTGACTTTGGTCTGGCAAAACGACTTGCGCCGGATACCAGACATCCAACGCAAGCCCCCGAGGCGGACGCCGCCCAAGCCGTTCCATCCAATATCCGGCATCCCGCATCCCGCATCGAGCAACTCACTCTTTCTGGCCAAGTCCTTGGCGCACCCAGCTATATGCCGCCCGAGCAGGCCGCGGGCAAACGTGGTCAAGTTGGAGTGCCCAGCGATGTGTATGCCCTCGGGGCCGTTCTCTACCACCTGCTCACCGGTCGTCCGCCGTTCCTTGCCGACACGGTTCCCGAGACGTTGCTGCAAGTCCAAACCGAAGAGCCTGTCCCGCCGAGCCAACGGAACCCCAGCGTCCCGCGCGACTTGGAAGTCATTTGCCTCAAATGCCTGCAGAAGAATCCTTCGGATCGTTACAAATCCGCCGCCGCCTTGGCGGAAGACCTGCGGCGCTGGCAGGCGGGCGAGCCGATTCTGGCTCGGCCCTGGAGCCGATCGAAAAGGATACGCCACTGGATTCGTCAGCACCCGGCACAGGTGAGTCTGGCAGTCGCAGCGGGCCTGATGCTGCTTCTCGGCGGTGGTGGCTTTCTAAGGCATCGCATCGACCTGTGGCAGTTGCAGAACTCCAGCGAACTTCTTTACGTCTGCGCAGGTAACGATATCTACCTTACGGACCGGCGAGGCATAGCTTGGCGAAAGCTGCCCATGCAGGGGCATACGTTGGACGTGTCTCCGAACGGGCGGCGGCTCTGCTACCAGCGTGCGGATACGACGGAGTCAAGAAAACGGCTTGGGTAAGGTCTGGCGGGTGTGAGGGTCGAAAAAACTGGACAATTCTGCG
>CAYIIH010000363.1:0-8752 GCA_964363225.1 uncultured Verrucomicrobiota bacterium
GAAGTCTCGCGGTCTCTTTTTCCTCTCTTTACCCGCAAATTCTGCTACAGAGCCGAAAAGAGTTTCGCCAGGACCTGTTTTTCCGGCTCAACGTCGTTCCCATTCTCGTCCCGCCTTTGCGCGATCGGCGCGAGGACGTGCCGCAACTAGTCGAGCAATTCATGCAGCGGTACTCGCGCAAGCATGGCGTTCGCATTCAGGGCATTTCGCCTGCTTGCCGGGCGGTGCTGCAGAATCATTCCTGGCCTGGCAACGTTCGTGAATTGCAGAACGTCATCGAACGCGCTGTCATTCTTTGTGGCGAAGGCGGCGAATTGGAGATCGAGCATCTGGGCTTTGTTCCCGGGCCCGGAGTATTTTCCGCGCCGGCGCCGTCCGTGGCAGGACCGGCTGTGACGGTTCCGGCTGCCGGCCCCGCCGCGGCCTCGGCTTCAGGTTTTACCTCTTTGGGCGAACTGGAGAAGCAGCACATTTTTGCCGCCTTGGAGCAGACCAAAGGCAACCGCACCCAGGCGGCCAAGCTTCTCGGCATCAGCATTCGCACTTTGCGCAACAAGCTCCACGAATACGGCGTGGGCGGACGGGAAGAGACCGGCGCTGCTGAGGAAGCAGCCGAGGCGCAGTAAGAAGCGCGCGTGCGGCCGGCCGGCCGCCGGGCGGGCACACCGTCGGCTACAACAGACGGCGACCTGAAAAAGCGACACTGGGCAGCCACACAAATATTGCCTGACCGGTCTGAGGCCATGCCGGTTGGGCGGTCCTTAATGCCACAAGCTAAGTGTTGACCGGCACCTGACTGTTGAGAAGCCGGCTGGCTTCCTCCCAGGAATCGGAAAAGAGCCAACCGGAGGATTCCTCATATTTTTTGCTCTCCTGGCGGAGCGCGGCGGATCCAATAATCTGATATTTAACGGAAAGCTCCCGGCAAAGTTGGATAGCACTCATGGCCAGCTTGATAAGATCAACATCGGGAGCATTGACGCTGCTAAAATCCAGGACGAGTTTGTCAAGTCCGGCATCTACGGCTTCGGTAATCGTTTTGCTGAGACACTTGATAATTTCTCTCACCACCAATGGCGTGATTTCAGCAGGACAGCGCAAATGAACAATTCCATCCCGCTGTTCGAAATATTTGTAGGAAGTGTCCAAATCCAGCGCGCGCGAGATTTTTGATTTTAAATCGTCGAAATCGATGGGCTTGGTGACCATGTTGGCAAAGCCCATTTGCTGGGCGCGCTCTTGCTCTGCGGTGGCCGTCTTAACGCAGAGGCCGAAGACGGGCACGTCTTTGGCGTGGACGCTGGAACGGAGCAGTTGGAAAAGGTCAAAGCCCTCATTTTCCGGCAGCAATAGGCTGACCAAAATGACCTGGGGCGGCTTTTCGTTGCAGAAAGCCAACGCTTCACCCGTTTGGCTGCACCCATGAACCTTCCAGTTCGTTTCGGCGAGCCCAAACTGGATTTGTTCCAAGATCTTCGGCTTGTCATCCACGAGCAAAATGGTGAGCGGATCATCAAAGCGCTTGATCTTGGCCACCACTTCGCCTTTGGCCTTCAGGTTAATGATCCGGCCAACGCGATCGATCAGCAGGTCTTCCTTGAACGGCTTGATGAGATAGTCCTGGACACCCATTCTGGCCAGACGCACCACATTTTCCCGGCCTGCCTCTGCGGTCAGCATCACTACCGGAATGTGCCCTAGCTGGGGATCGCACTTGAGCCGGGAGAGCATTTCCGGGCCGTCCATAATGGGCATGGTGTAATCAAGAATGATGAGGTCGGGCCTGTGTTTGCCGGCCGCAAACAAACCCTCTGTGCCATTGCTTGCTTCCAACACTTCACAATCAAACGGCTTGAAGGCTCTCGCAATAATGAGTCTGATTGTCTTGCTGTCGTCAACGGTTAAAATCTTCGGTCTCATTCCAGTTCCAGGATTCAGGTTGAGGGTTTGATCAAGGTTTCGACCACAAATTGATTCTTCTGGCAGCGGAACAAAGCCAGGCCGCGTTGGGTGTTGCTGATGGATTCGATGCGGAAATGAGTTCCCCGAACAATGGACGGTATCGTGAGAACGCAGGGTATTCCGCGATCGGAGAGCCGCGATTTCAGATGGCCGACAACCATGTTCGTTATTTCGCCTATGGCATCATTGACCATTTCGTCTCCTGCGACTTCCTTCTCGTTTAAGCCGAGCAAGACGCCCGTGATTTGTCGGGCAAAAGTTGTCGCGGCGTAAATGTAGATAACTCCTATCGCTCGCCCGGTAAATCCAACCGATCCTGCCACGTGCGCTTCCCCGTTGAGAGGCGCCGCGCCGGACAAGTCCCGCACGACATGGAAATTCAGCATGGTGCCAAATACCTCCTTCACCGCGACCTCAACCAGATGATCCAAGTCTTCAATCATGATACGTTATCCTATCGGACAGTTTTAGCGCTTCTTAAGAAGGGACGTGCAAATTGCAGCCTTATTTTTCACAATGCGTCATGCTGGGGGAAGAACAAGCACGATTGATTCAATGATCACCTGAGACTCCGAGCGGAACGACCCGGCCCACCTGCTCCAGCAGGATGGGCTCTTTGAAAGGCTTGACCAGGTAATCCCGGACGCCGAGGCTGGCCATCTTGGTTATGACTTCCCGTGAGGCCTCCGCCGTGAGCATGATGACCGGCGTGGTTTTGAGGTCCGGGTCCTCACGCAGCTTGGTCACGGTTTCCAAACCGTCCATGACGGGCATGGTGTAGTCGAGGAGGATGAGGTCAGGTTTTTCGCGCGCGGCGACCTCGAGTCCCTCGGCGCCATTGGAAGCCTCCAGGACGACGCAATCGAAGGGTTTGAATGCTCTCGCCACGATGATGCGCACGCTCTTGCTGTCATCGACGGTCAATATTTTGGTGCTCCTAGGTGCTCCGCGGTGTTTACGCTGGAGTTCCTGAACCATCAACTCGGCCAACAAGTGATGCTCGGAGTTTTTGAAGCCCAGCACGCGCCGTGCGGTGTCGGTCACCGCCTCGATGCTCAACTGTTGACCGCGCACAATGGAGGGAATGGTCAGCGTGCAAGGCCAGCCCTGGTCACAGAGGCGGGATTTCACGTTTCCAACCACGATGTTGCTCAACTCGCCCATGGCGTCGTTCACCATGCCGTCGCCCTCGATCTCAGCCTCGCCAAGGCCGAGCATCCGGCTGGTGATAACGCGGGCGAGGCTCAAGCCGGTGTAGAGGTGAATTACACCGTTGGCCGTGCCGGTGAAGCCGACAGAACTGACGATTTGTCCACGGGCGTCCGCTGGCAGCGATTCGGTTGGCTCGCCGACCAGATGGATTTGCAGCATGTCTTGAAAGACGTTTTGCACGGATTGGCGGGTCAGTTGTTCGATGGTTTGTATCAAGGTTTCGCTCCTAAGCCGGTTCGCTTGGGGTTATGTGGTGTGAATGAAATCACGCGGCTTGCGCCCGGGCGTGGGGCTTCAACTCGACGAGCGCCTGTGGGTCGAGGATGAGACCTACGCGACCGTCGCCGAGGATGGCCGCCCCTGCCAGGGCGCGGTTTTGTTTGAACGTCTCGCCCAGGCTCTTGATGACCACTTCCTGCTTGCCCAGAAGCTGGTCCACGAGGACGCAGCGCGCCTCCTTGCCCGCTTCCACGACGACGGCAATCGAGTGCGCCGGGTCGGTGGAGGCGGGCGTGACCCCCAGATGCTCATACAGCCGCAAGACGGGGCGGAGCCGCCCGCGCACGCTGATCATTTCGCCGCGCCCCTGCACGGTGCTGATCATGCCGGCGGACGGGCGGAAGGATTCGCAGACGGACAACGTCGGCACGATATAGCGCTGCTCGCCGACGCCGACGATGAGGCCGTCGATGATCGCGAGGGTGAGCGGCAGGTAGATGCTGAAGGTCGAGCCTTGGCTAGGCGTGGACTGAATCTCGACCTTGCCGCGCAGTTTATCGATGTTCCGCCTCACCACATCCATGCCGACTCCGCGTCCGGAGAGGTCGGTGACTTGCTCCGCGGTGGAGAAGCCAGGCGCGAAGATGAGACTGAAGATTTCGCTCTCGCTCAGGCTCGCGTCGGGCCGCACGATGCCCTTCTCGACGGCTTTGGCCAGGATGCGCTCCTGGTCGAGGCCGTTGCCGTCGTCCTTGATTTCAATGACGATGTTGCCGCCCTGGTAAAAGGCCCGGAGCCAGATGGTGCCCTGCGGCGGTTTGCCGCGCTGCTGCCGGATGTTCGGTTTCTCAATCCCATGGTCGATCGCGTTGCGCACCATGTGCATGAGCGGGTCGCCGATTTCCTCCACGATCGTGCGGTCCAGTTCGGTTTCCTCGCCCTCCATGACGAGCTCGACCTTCTTGCCAATTCTGGCCGCGGTGTCGCGCACCAGCCGGTTCATTTTCTGGAAGGTGGCGTAAACGGGCACCATGCGCAGGGACATGGAGGTGCGCTGAAGTTCCTTGGTAATCCGGCCCAACTGTGCGAGGTCGCGGGTCAACTGCTGGTCCTCCACTCGGGTCAGCGCGCTGTTCTGCATGACGAGCGACTGTGCAATTACCAGTTCGCCGACCAAGTCCACCAAACCGTCGAGCTTGGACGTATCCACCTTCACGACGGTCGCGGTTGTGGCAGCCTTCGAGCCAGTGGTGGCGTCGCTACTCGCCGCAAGGGCTGCGGCTTTGCCCGGAGACGACATCGTGGTCGCCGGCGGAGAATTCACCGCGCTCACGCCTGTCGGCGCTGCGGGAGGTGGGCTGCTCGCGGCGACAGATGACGAAGTCGCAGCCGCGGGAGGCGGGGTGGACGCCGCCGGCGCGCGGCCACCATCCAGCACGGCGCGGATGCGGACCAGCAGTTGAAGTGTGGGAACAACAATCGTTGCACCGGGGTTCTGGCCGGACAACTGGGCGGCCATCTTCACGACGAATTGCTTCAGCGTGTCGCCGCCTTCGAGAATGAGGTTGATGACCGGAGGGGTGAGCGTGAGCTTGTACTGCCGGGCCTGGTCCAGCAGCGATTCCAGTTCGTGCGCCAGGATTTGAATGGCGGTCAGATTGAGGAAGCCGGAACCGCCTTTGAAGGTGTGAAACGCCCGGAAAATGGTGTTGAGCGTATCGGCATCCGTCGGATGGTCCTCCAGGACGAGCACCCCTTGCTCGATGTTCTGCAAATGTTCCTGCGATTCGTTGATGAACTCGCTGAGGAGTTCGCTGTCCTGCGCGATGTTCAGCACGAGCGCCGGCTCTTGCGCAGGAGCGGGCGCGGCCGGGTGGCCGGAAGCGGCTGCGGCCGGGGCCGCAGGCGCGCTCGGTGCGGCAGACGCGGCTTGCTCCCACTCCGGGGGAATGGGCGGGAGCACCTGCTGTGTTTCCAGCGCCTGCGCGGCGTTCTGCACCCAGCCCGTCCAATCGCCGAGCTGGCGCAAGACGAGCACGCTGAAGGTGCCGGTGGTCTCAAAGACCCCGTCCACCCAGCGCCGGGCGCAGGCGACGGCCCGGCCCAGCGGACCGGGAGCCGCGCTGCCCGCCAGCATCTGTTCGACTTGTCCCAGCAGGCAGTTCACCGGGAGCAGGGCGTTGTCCTTGCCTGGCTCGGCGAAGGCCAGCTCGACGGCGAGCTTCTGCACGATTCCCTTCAGTTGTCCGATGCATTGTGTGTTCATAGTTTTTTTCAATTTTTCGGTTCCGGCGCGAGCGCGACGTTCCCAGGCCGCGCGTCCGCCGGTGCTGGTTGTCAAGGTGTGACCCGCCCAGTTCTCAGGGTCGCGGCGGGGACGGCCGCAGGGTTGCCGCCGGGCGCGGGAGCCGGCGCGCGAAACCACTGTTCGAGGCGCGGACCAATCCGGTCCAGCGGGAGGATTTGTTGCGCCGCGCCGAGGCGGATGGCCTCCTTCGGCATGCCAAAGACGACGCAGGTTTCTTCGTTTTGCGCGATGGTGCGCGCATTGGCTTCACGCAACTTGAGCAGACCGGCGGCGCCATCGGCGCCCATGCCCGTGAGCAGCGCGGCGACGGTGTACGGCGCGGAGCCGGCACGGACGGCGGAGTCGAACAGGATGTCCACCGCGGGTCGCTGGTGGTGGACTTGTGGCGCCTGATTCAATTCCGCCACGTGATGGCTGCCGGTCCATTTCAGGAGCATGTGCCAACCGCCCGGCGCGATGAGGGCAAGGCCCGGCTTGACCACGTCGCCGTTCTTGGCCTCGCGCACTTCCATCGCGCAAAGCTGGTTCATCCGGTTGGCGAACGCTTCGGAGAAGTAAGCGGGAATGTGTTGGACGACGCAGATGCCAGGCAGGTCGCCACTCATCGAAGTGAGGACTGCCTTGAGCGCCTCGGTACCCCCGGTGGAAGCGCCGAGCAAAATGAGGCTGCGCGGGTGCCAGCGATGGCCGGTGGCGGGCGCGAGCGGTGTTTTCTCGCGCGGAGCGGTGGCGGGCCCCGGCGCGGGAGCGTCGCCTTCTTCGGGTGGCCCGCGCAGGCGGGAAACCGCGGCGGCCCGGATTTTCTCGGCCAGGCGCGTGCCATCCTCGTGCGCGGAGTAGGTGCCGCGGGGTTTGTCCAACACGTCCACCGCGCCCGCTTGGAGCGCCGCGAGGGCCTTCTCTGAGCCGGCTTGAGTGAGTGAACGCATGATGATGACCGGCAAGGGCCGGTGTTTCATGATGACTTTCAGAAACGTGATGCCGTCCATGCGGGGCATCTCGATGTCGAGCGTGACCACATCGGGGTTGAGTTCGAGAATCTTGTCGCGGGCGACGTAGGGGTCGGTGGCGGTGCCAACCACTTCGATCTCCGGAAACCGCGCGAGGCTGGTGGTGAGGATTTTTCGCACCAGGGCGGAATCATCGACGATGAGGACGCGAATACGCTTTGCGTTCATGGTTCAAGCAGATTTGAGCGCGAGGACTTCTTCGACACTGCCGGCGGTCTTGATCAGGAATTGTTCGAGGTCTTTGGAGGTGACTTCGAGAATGTCCAAGGCTTCGGCCCGGCAGCGCAAGGCATACGCCTGGTGGCCATAACCGTGACCGAGCCAATGTGCGAGCACGTCGCCCAGATGGACGTAGGCGGCGAGTTGTTCGGCGGGTCTGGCCTTGGCCGGGTCATGATGGCGCCAGACCGCGTTGACAAGGTTTTCAGGAAAGTTCCACCGGGCCAGCAAACGGCCGCCAATCTCCGCGTGTTCGACTCCGAGAATGGCTTTCTCCGCTTCGAGCAGCGAGAGGTTGGAGCCCTCCGTCTTCGCGACGACTTCCGCGTAGGCGCCGTCCAGGGCGGTGCTGAGGACGAGTTTGCCGATGTCGTGGAGCAACGCCGCCGTGAACACGACCGGCTCGTCCCCGCCCAGTTCGCGGGCGATGAGTTTGGCCGCCACGGCGGTGACCGCGCAATGTTTCCACAGCTCGCCTTGCGCGATGCCATAGCCGCGCTGCGCGGCGCCCAGCGTGCGCTCGCCCACGACACAGGCCACGACGCGATAAATCTCACCAAAGCCGATCCGGATCACGGCATCCTGCAGGTCGCGCACCGGCGGAGCGAACCCTTAATACGCGCTGTTGCACCGTCGCAGCACTTGCGCCGTCAAGACCGGGTCAAACGTGATGAGGCGCACGACGCGGGCCGCGTCGGCATTGTCCTGGCGCAACAAGGCGAGCAGTTCCGGCAGGAGGCGCGGCGCCGGGGGCAGTGGCGGGGCCCGGTCGATGATGTGGTCGAGCGCTTGCATATCAACCTCCTTGGCAAAGCACGAACTCTGCCGCCTGTCCGGACACTTTGAGGCGGACTTCGCCGGTGCGGACATTGAGCATCACGGTTCGGCTCACCATGCCGCCGACTTGTTCGGCCTGAATCCTCAAGCCGTGCTCTCTCAGCAACGTCGCCACGCCCTCGTAGTTGCGCGCGCCGATGTTGAAGAACCCGCTGCTGTCCATGACTTGCGCGCCGCCGGCCAGGCAAATCTGCGCGCGATGCTTTTCCGCTCTCATCTGATACGCCGCCCGGAAGAGCGCCGGGATGCCGGTGTCCGCGAACATCGCGGGCTGCTCGGCCGCCTTGGCTGGGTTGGTCGAGGAGTCGGGCAGCATGAAGTGGAGCAATCCACCCACGCGCACCACGGGGTCGTAAAGGGTGACGCCGATGCAGGACCCCAGCGAATAGGTGGTGAGCACCACGGTCTGGTTGTTGGAAACCGCGAAATCGCCGACGCCCACCACGACCTTTTGATCGAACCCGGCGAGCGCGGCAAGACTGGGAGACGGCATGGCTGTTCCTTAGGCACGTTGGTAAATGCTTGGCCGGACGCAACGCAGCGGGACGCTCAAGCCCGTGAGGCTCTCGGAATGTCCAATGAGCAGATGCCCTTGCGGCACGAGGAACCGGCAGAGCCGGTTCACGAGTTGCTCTTGCGTTGGGCGGTCGAAGTAAATCATGACGTTCCGGCAGAAGATCAGTTCGAAGGCCTGGCGGTGTTCGTAAGTCTCGATCAGGTTGACTTGGCGGAAGGTGACGCGCTCGCCGAGCGCGGCCTTGACCCGGTAATGCCCCGCCCATTTGCCCAGGCCTTTCTGAAAGTATTTGCGGAGCCACTCGGGCGGGATCGTGCGGACCCGTTCTTCGGCATAGACCCCGCGCTGGGCCGCCGCCAGCACCTTGGTCGAGATGTCCGAGCCGGTGATCCGCCAGTCCCATCCTTGGGCCAGCGGGAAGGTGTCCGCCAGATACATGGCGATGGTGAACGGCTCCTCGCCGGCAAT
>CAYIIH010000364.1:0-8692 GCA_964363225.1 uncultured Verrucomicrobiota bacterium
CCTTACAACAATTTCTCCCCCTGCCGCGGCGGGGCCGGGGGCCGCCCCCCGCCGCCGCAATTGAAAGAGGATGGATCCGCCGTGAATGGGATAATGATCAACCCGCTGGAGCTGGAAGGGCGACGGAACCAGCATCGCTTCGAGCGCCACCACGGAAATGTAAGAGAGATGTTCGTGATAGACGGTGTCGAATTCCGTTCGTTCGAAAAAATCGACCAGGTACGGCACCTCGAAGGCAATCAGCGTCGTCGCGTGCGAAACCGTTTCCAGCCCGGCCAGCAAATCCTGCAGGTCATCGATGTGCGCGAAGACGTGCCGCCCGAGAATCAAGTCGGCGGCCCCCCATTCGGAGCGAATCCGGCGGGCGTTGGGCGAATTAAAAAAATCGATCCAGGTGGGAATGCCGGCCCGGGTGGCCACTTCGCTGATGTTGCGGGCAGGCTCCACTCCCAGCACCTCGCAGCCCTGAGCTTTGAATTTTTTGAGGAAGAGGCCGGTGTTGCTCGCGATCTCCAGCACGCGCGGCGGTTTCGCGAACGCGCCGACCTCCAGCAAATGCCGGCATTGCTCCGCCAGATGCGCTTCCATCGTCCGCGACGTGGAGGTGACGTAAGCATAGCGCGAGTAAAGGACTCCGGGATCCACGATTTCGGCCAATTGCACCAGCGAATAGTCCCGGCAGAGCCGCAACCGGAGCGGCAGACAGGTGGTGTAATGCGCGACTTCGGCCGGCTCGATGAAGTCGTTGGCCAGGGCCGTTTTCCCCAAGTCAAGGATCAGACAGAGATGGGTCGAGCCGCACGTGCGGCAGGTGTGGCGTTTGTGAATCATGCCTCAGGGAAATGGTAGGGCGAGTGCGGGTCACATTCGTGGCGGATTTCGTCCACGGGCAGTTGTCGGTGCTCGCCGCGATAGAGAAGATTGGTGACCGTGACGACCAACCCCGGCACGCGGCCGACATTGCGGTAGGCATGGACAACACCATGCGGCACAAAGACTCGCGCGGGATGGCTTTCTCCTGCTCGCAGGAGCCAGCCGTGGGCGGCGCCGGCGCTGCCGGGACGCGCGTCCCAGAGCACGACGAGGAATTCGGACGGCCCGGCAAAGGTAAAATAATCGTCTTGCTCGCGGTGCTCGTGCGGGCCGCGCGCCACGCCAGGCTGTGACCACGAGGAACAGGCCATCACCGGTTGGAACCCGGCCGGGATTTCGTCGGAACGAAACAACTCATGCAGAGAGCCCCTCTCATCGTGATAGACGGGGGTTGCTTCGATCCTCACTCCGGGCAGGCCGGGAATCTCCGCGCGGCCCTGGACCAGAGGCTCGACCTGATGCCAGTGTGTGTTCATTGCAGGCGCGATTATGCCGGGAAGCGGCAACGATTCTAGGAATTTATTCCATCGGCTGAAGCACAAGGCCGGAGAACGAGAACGCGGACAAGCCGGTTCCCGGACATCAACCCCGGCCGGCATCCGCAGAAGATTCCCGAATCTGCCGCAGCATCTCTTGGAGTCCCAGCCGCCAGGAACCGAGCGGGCGGCCGAGAATGGCCGCCGCTTTCTGATTGGCCAGCACGCTGTAGCTGGGCCGGCGCAGGCCGGGGCTGAAATAGTCTGTCGAGACGCGTTCCACGGGTGCGGTCGCCGGCACCAGACCGGTCAGCTTTGCCTCGGCAAGGATGGCCAGCGTCCAGTCGTAACGGCTCAGGCCATCGTCGTTGACAGCATGGATCAGCCCGCTGGTTCCCAGGCAGAGGAACGCATACGTCCAGCGCGCCAGGTCAGGCGCGTAGGTGGGAACGGACACTTGGTCGGACGTCGCTTTGAGCGGATGACCAGCCAGCGCCTGGCGCAGGACGGTGTGAACATACGATTTAGGGCGCGCCGGGTTGTGCCCGAACAGCCAACTGGTCCGCAGCACGAGATGGTTCGCATTGGCTTGGAGCACGGCCTGTTCGCCCGCCAGTTTGCCGGCGGCGTAATGATTCAAGGGATTGGTCGGGTCTTGCTCGGTGTAAGGGGAGCGGTTGCAGCCGTCGAACACGTAATCGGTTCCGTAATGGACCAGGCGGCAGTGTTGGCGGGAGCAGAGCTCAGCCAGCATTTGCGGGCCGGCCGCGTTGACGGCCCACGACAGGTCGCGCTCGGTTTCGCAGCGATCAACGGCGTTGTAAGCGGCGGTATTGATGACGGCATCCGGCCGGAGTTCTGACAGCCTCTGGGCCATGAGGTTTGGTTGAGTGAGATCAAACTCGGCGTGACCCAGCACAACCAGTTGACAGTTGGCTGGAGAACATCGCTGCAGCGCATGCGCCAGCAGTCCGTTTCCTCCGGTGATCAACATTTTCATGACAGGAAGCCGATCATCGAATCGGCTGCCGCAAATTCTCTTCGCTCAACAATGCGCTTGCCGCGACGGCAAAGGCTATCACAAACTGTGTTCGAGTCGAATCGTAACCAACCGCATGCCGAAGCAAAAGTGAGCACCGAAAGAATCTACCAGGCTGTTTTGCGCGCCGCGGCCAGACACGGCGAGCGCTCCGGATTCAAGAACCATCTGGACGTCGGGGCCGGCACCGGACGGCTCATCGAACTTTTCCGGGAACGATTTGGCACGGAATCGCGGGCTTGCGATTACACGGATCAACTGATGACTCTGCCCGGCCAGAAGGTGGACATCGTCAACTTAAACCACGAGCCGTTTCCTTATGCGGAGGCCACTTTTGACATCATCACCGCCACCGAAGTGGTCGAGCACCTTGAACGCTGCCGGGAAGTGCTGCGGGAGTTGCACCGGATACTCAGGCCGGGCGGTCTTTGCATCCTGACCACCCCCAACATCCTGAATCTGAATTCGCGGCTGCGCTTCTTGTGGTTTGGTTTCTGGAATCTCTTCGGCCCTTTGCCGGTCAAAAACAGCGCGCTCTATTCCACCGGCGGCCATATTAATCCTGTTTCCTACTTTTACCTGGCTCACGCCTTGATCGACGCCGGTTTCGAATCCGTCACTCTGACCGTGGATAAATACCAGCGATCGGCGCTGATCAAACTGCTGTTCTGGTTATGGCCCGTTCAAATCCTGGGTGCCTGGTCCTATCGGACTGAGGTTCTCAAGTATCGGACCGTTGACGCCAACAACGCGCCGCTGGTCAAAGCCATGAATTCGATTCCCATGTTGCTGGGCCGCACGATCATTGTCTCCGTCCGCAAACCAACCCCTAATCTCTGCTGAAAAAGATTTGCCAAGCGCATCGGGCAAGGTCTAAACAAGAAGCGAACACGCATCGCTGCGGCGAAAGTGTGTTCCCAGACGACATGAAATTGCCACGGGCCTTAAGGCCGATATGCGTTACCCGGAAGTAACTTTGCCCGAAATGCTGGAGCAGACCTGCCAAAGGCACCCTCGGCAGACCGCCCTGATTTACTTCGGCACCCGTATCGACTATGGCCAGTTGCTGGATCACGTGGACCGTTGCGCGGCGGGCTTGCAGGCGCTGGGCCTGCAAAAGGGCGATCGCGTGGCCTTAATGATGCCAAACTGCCCGCAGCTTGTGATCGCGTATTTTGGCGCGTTGCGGGCCGGAGCGATCGTGACGGCGACCAGTTCCATGTACACGCCGCGCGAGGCCGTTCACCAATGGAAGGACGCCGGCGCGACGACGGTGATTGTCGCCCGCCACCTCCGGCCCATTGTCACGGAGGCGCACTCGCACGTACCCTCCTTGAAACATGTTATCGTGACGGGCCTGCGCGAGTATTATCCGAAAAACTTTGCCAGGCTTTGCCAGTCGCTCACAGTCAGGGACCAAGCCCAGAACCCAGAGCCGGCTGCCCCGTTGAGCGCCACGGGTTCTACGCCTTGCGCCTGGGCCGACCTTCTCCTGGCCGCTCCCGTCCCTCGCCCGGTGCCAGTGCACACCGCTGATATTGCCTGTCTCCAATATACCGGCGGCACGACCGGCACATCCAAAGGCGCGATGTTGACTCACGACAATCTCGTGACCAATGCCTACCAATCGCGCCAGTGGCTCAATAGCGGCGGCCCGGGCGCCGAGGTGATGGTGGCGGCGCTGCCTCTTTTTCACATTTACGCGATGACCTGCGTGATGATATCGGCGGTGATGGCCGGCGCGACCGTGGTCATTTTGCCGCGCTTCGAATTGCAGGCGGCTTTGCAGGTGATTCGCAAATACCGGCCCACCATCTACCATGGCGTGCCCACGATGTATGTCGCCTTCAATAATGCGCCGAACGTCGAGCAGTATGGTTTTCGGTCGCTGCGGCTTTGCACGAGCGGAGGCGCGCCGTTGCCGGTGGAAGTGGGGCAGAAATTCGAGGCGCTCACCGGCGGCCGGCTGGTCGAAGGCTACGGTCTGACCGAAGCGTCGCCCGTGACGCACTTCAACCCTCCCAACGGCCTGTCGAAAGTGGGAAGCATTGGCCTGCCCATTCCCGGCACGGAAGCCCGGATTGTCGATCTGGAAACGGGCACTCATGACATGCCTGTCGGCGAAACGGGGGAAATCGTCATTCGCGGCCCCCAAGTCATGCGCGGCTACTGGAACAAACCGGAGGAAACCAGCAACGTGCTGCGCCAGGGCTGGCTCTACACGGGCGACATCGCCAGGAAAGACGCCGATGGATACTATTACATCGTGGATCGGAAAAAAGACCTCATCATCGCCGGCGGTTACAACGTTTACCCGCGCGAGGTCGAGGAAGTCTTGTTTGAGCATCCGAAGATCAATGAAGCAATTGTCATCGGTGTGCCGGACCCATACCGGGGTGAGACGGTCAAAGCGTTTGTGGTCTTGCGAGAGGGCGTGACGGCCAGCGCGGACGAGATCATGGCCTTTTGCCGCAAGCGCCTGGCCGCTTACAAAGTGCCGCGCCAGATTGAATTCCGCGATTCCTTGCCGAAATCAAGCGTGGGAAAGTATTTGCGGCGCGAGCTAAAGAAGTTATAAGCGCACCGCCATGCCCAAACCATCTGAGAAAACTAACATGCTAACCATCAAGAAAGCCGCCATCATTGGCGCGGGCAACATGGGCGCGCAAATTGCCGCGCATCTGGCCAACGTGGGCATTCCTTCCCTCTTAATGGATGTGCCACCCACGGAACTGATGCCGGAAGAGGAGAAGCGCGGCCTGACTTTGCAGGAGCGCGAAGTGCGGAATCGCCTCACGAAAACGCTGTTTGATCGCGCCCGGAAGCTGTCGCCGGCGCCGTTCTTCGTTCCCGAGGCGGCCAGCTTGATTCGCATTGGCAACATCGATGACGACCTGCCTGCGGTGGCGGAAGCCGATTGGATCATTGAAGCCGTGCTGGAACGGATGGAATTGAAGCGCGAACTCCATGCGCGGATTGCAGTCCACGCCCGGCCGGACTCGATTGTGACCTCCAACACCTCCGGCCTCTCCATCAACGCCATGGTGGAAGGTCTGCCGGAGGCCCATCGGCGGCGGTTTTTCGGCACCCATTTTTTCAACCCCCCGCGCTACATGCGGTTGCTGGAAATCATTCCCACCACCGCGACCGATCCGGCGCTGCTGAGTGCCTTTGCCGAGTTTGGAGAAAGTGTTCTGGGCAAGGGCATCGTGCGCGCCAAGGACACTCCCGGCTTCGTAGCCAATCGCATCGGCTGTTTTGCCATGCAGCATGTGCTCTGGTTGACGGTGGAAGAAGGGTTGAGCTTGGATGAGGTGGACGCCATTACCGGCACGGCTATGGCCCGCCCGCGCAGCGCCACTTACCGCCTGGGCGACATCGTGGGGGTCGATCTGATGGTGCAGGTGGGCCGCAACTTTGCCGCCGGATTGCAGCACGACGATCAAGTCGCGGTCTTCCGCCTGCCGGAGTTTATCGAGGAGATGGTCAAACGCGGCTGGTGGGGCGAGAAGAAGGGCCAGGGCTTTTACAAACGGATCAAGACCGCGCAGGGCAGCGAAATCCTCACGCTCGATTACAGGACCCTCGAGTATCGCCCGCGCCAAAGGGTCCAAATGCCGTCTCTGGAGGCGCTGGCGAGACTGTCGGACCCGGCCGAGCGCCTGCGCGCCCTTTGTGCATCTACGGATAAAGCCGGGGCCTTCGCCTGGAAACATCTCAGCACCGTCCTGTGCTACACCGCCAACCGCCTGGCTGAGATCGCCGATGATGTCGTCACGGTCGATCATGCGCTCAAGTGGGGGTTCAACTGGGAGCTGGGGCCGTTTGAGATTTGGGACGCATTGGGCGTGCGCGAAACCGTCCAGCGGCTGGAAAAGGAGGGCCGCGTTGTGCCGTCGCTGGCGGGCGATTTGCTGGCTTCAGGAAGAAGCTCCTTTTACGAGGTCCGCGAGGCGCGCCGTTTTTACTTTGATCCGGCCAAACGCGAGCACGTTCCCACCATTGTTTCTCCGAAGGCCCTCAGCCTGCCGTTCCTGCACAAAGGCAACAAAGTGATCCGCCATAACTCGGGCGCCAGTCTGGTCGATCTGGGCGATGGCGTTGCCTGCCTGGAGTTTCACACCAAGATGAACGTGATCGGCCTTGATCAAATGGGCTTGCTGAAGATGGCGCTGGACGAGGTGCGCAAGAATTTTGCCGGATTGGTCATCGGCAACCAGGGCGAACATTTTTCGGCGGGCGCGAATCTGCTCCTGGTCGTCACGCAAATCCAGAATCAGGAATGGGACGAGTTGGACCTTTCCATTCGCAATTTCCAGCGCGCGACCAGCACCCTTCGCCAATTTGAAAAGCCGATTGTGGCCGCCTGCCAGGGCTATGCCTTGGGCGGAGGCTGCGAATTGACGATGGGCGCCGACTGGGTGGTGGCCGCGGCCGAAACTTACATGGGCCTGCCGGAAGTCGGCGTCGGCGTCATTCCGGCGGCGGGCGGCAGCAAGGAAATGCTCATTCGCTGCACCGAGGCCGTGCCGCGCCTGGAGGAGACGGATTATTTTCCTTTCGTGCGGCAGGCCTGGGAAACGATCGGTCTGGCCAAAGTCTCCACCAACGCGCACGAAGCCGCGCAATGGAAGTATTTGCGCAGCAGCGAGGCTTCCATCGTGCTGAATCGCAACTGCGTCATTGGCGCGGCCAAGGAAAAAGTGCTGCAACGCGTTGCTCAAGGGTATCAACCCCGCCCGCAGCGGCAGGACATCCCGGCCATCGGCGAGAGCGGTTTGGCCTATTTCAAAATGATTCTGCATCAGATGCGTGTGGCCGGCCAGATCAGCGAGCACGACCAGAAAATCGGGACCAAGCTCGCTTATATCCTGTGCGGCGGCGATTTGACCTCGCTGCACTTCGTGTCCGAGCAATACATCATGGACCTGGAGCGGGAGGCGTTCCTGAGCCTCTGCGGCGAGCCCAAAACGCTCCAGCGCATCCAGCACACGCTGAAAACCGGGAAACCGTTGAGGAACTGAGAAGCCATGCAAGACGCCTACATCATCACCGCCGTGCGCACGCCTGTCGGCAAAGCGCCCAAAGGCAGCCTGCGCACCGTGCGCCCGGACGACCTGGCCGCCCATGTCCTCAAAGCCGTGCTGGCCCGGACGCCGCCGGTCGCGCCTGAACAAATCGAGGATGTCATCCTCGGCTGCGCCATGCCGGAGGGGCCGCAAGGCATGAACGTCGCGCGCATCGCGGCCCAGCGCGCCGGTTTGCCGGACACGGTCACCGGCATGACCGTCAATCGCTTTTGCGCTTCCGGTCTGGAAGCCATTGCCATCGCCGCCCAGCGCATCATGAGCGGCATGGCCGATGTATTGATCGCCGGCGGCGTCGAAAGCATGAGCCAGGTGCCGATGGGCGGATTCAAAATGTCGCCGAATCCCGGCCTCATGGATCAAATACCCGATGCCTACTTAGCCATGGGGCTGACTGCCGAAAACTTGGCCCAGAAATACCAGATTCAGCGGGAAGAGCAGGACGCGTTCGCTTACGAAAGCCACCAGAAAGCCATTGCCGCCATCGAGGCCGGGCGTTTCAAAGAGGAATGTGTCTCCGTGCCCGTGCATGAAGTGAGCCTGGACGGGAATGGCAAACGGAAGGTCACGGAGTTCTTATTCGAGACCGATGAAGGTCCACGTCGTGATACCTCACTGGAAAAACTGGCCGCATTGAAGCCGGCCTTCAACTCCAAGGGTTCCGTCACCGCCGGGAACACTTCCCAGCGGAGCGATGGCGCGGCTGCCGTTTTGCTCCTGTCCGGCGAAAAAGTCAGGGAACTGGGGTTGAAACCGCTGGCCCGATTTGTGGCGTATGCCGTGGGCGGCGTGGCGCCCGGCATCATGGGCATTGGGCCGGTGGTGGCCATTCCCAAGGTGTTAAAGCGAGCCGGTCTGAGAATCGAGGACCTGGACTTGATCGAACTGAACGAAGCGTTTGCCTGCCAGGCGCTTGCGGTCCTGCGTGAGGTTCCATTGCCGCGCGACCGCCTCAATGTGAATGGCGGCGCCATTGCGCTTGGCCATCCCTTGGGGGCCACGGGGGCCAAACTGACTGTGAGCCTGCTCCATGAACTGAAGCGGCGGCAGGGGCGCTACGGCTTGGTCACCATGTGTGTGGGCGGCGGCTTGGGCGCCGCAGGCATCTTTGAACGCATGGAGTAAATCGGGAAATCTGGCTCATAAATTGGGCCAGTCCTGCACTTTCTTAGGGGTCGCAGGCGTGGGGACGGGGTCAGTCCTGCACTTTTTTGGGG
>CAYIIH010000365.1:0-8598 GCA_964363225.1 uncultured Verrucomicrobiota bacterium
AAGCCGTGGCCGAAACCGCGCTCGAAGACGCCGCGTTCGTTCTCGCCCGCGCGCTGGCCGTTCACTTCAAGAAATCCGGCGACCTCGACCGGCACGGCAAGGTGGACGTGACCAAGAGCGAAATCATGAAACTGCGCACGCAAGAGTTGGTGAACAAGACCACCGCCATCCGCGACCTCGGCACAGCCGCCGTCAGCGAAGCAGGGGCAGACGGGCGCGGCGTGACCGCTGCCCGCGTTGCCGCGCTCACTGCGGCCATCACCGGCTTCAGCAATGTGATGAGCACACCGCGCGGCCAGATTGTGAACCGCAGCGCGCTCTTGAAAGAAGTGGAAACCGACGTGGCCGCCCTGCTCGAAAAAGTCAGCGACATGGACGACCTCGTGGTGCAATTCGACGGCGGCGAGGCAAGCAAGCGATTTATCGAAGCCTGGAAACGCGCCCGCATCATCGTGGACACCGGCGGCGGTCAGGGCAACGGCGGCACGCCGCCGACATCGCCCACGCCTACGCCGCCGCAGTAAGAAAGGACGATTCATTTATGAGCAAAAAACCACAGAGCAGAATTGGAGAACGGAGCGCAGTCACCGGAAAATTTGTTAAGGACGGCACGGCGAAGAAGCGATCCAACACAACCGTAAGAGAGCACATTCCGCTGCCGGGAAAAGGAACTGCGAAGTGAAACGGGCAACGGCAGCCGCATGAGCACAAATCAGATAGGCTACGAAATTGACTTCTTGGCTGTTGGCGACGGGGAGAAAAGCGGTGATGCGATTGCCTTGCGTTTTGGCGATTTAATGGTTGATCCACCGCACCAAACAGTATGCGTTATAGACGGCGGTTTTCAGGATTCTGGCAAGGCGCTCGTTTCTCATATTAAAACGCACTATAAGACGAGTCATGTTGATGTTGTCGTATCCACGCACCCTGACAATGACCACGCGTCTGGCCTTGAAATTGTGCTCAACGAACTGAAGATCGATTACCTGATGATGCACCAGCCTTGGAGTGCCACGGAGGATATATCCCACCTTTTCGAGGACAGCCGCGTTACTGATGCAAGCGTGAGAAAAGCCTTGCAAGCATCCCTTGAGAACGCGCGGACGCTTGAGAAAATCGCCAAAGAGAAAGGTATCAAGATCGTTCAGCCGTTTTGGGGTGTAACTGGTTTCAACAAAACAATGCGAGTCCTTGGGCCGTCGGAAGATTTCTACAAAACACTTCTGCCCGGTTATCGCGGAACACCCGAACCGAAAGAAGAGGCTGGGACTTTTGGTCAGTTTGTCATCAAAGCGAAAGAAGTGGTCAAGAAGATCGCTGAGAAGTGGGGTTTTGAAACGCTGGACGACTCTGGCGAAACAAGTGCGGAGAACAATTCAAGCGCAATCCTTTTGTTTACCATCGGGGATGAATCCATGCTATTTACTGCCGACGCGGGTATTCCGGCTTTAACAGAGGCGGTTGCCCGCTTGCAGCAAGAGAACTTTGATTTCTCGAAACTAAAGTTCATTCAAGTCCCGCATCATGGAAGCCAGAGAAACATCGGGCCGTCGTTGTTAAATATCTTGATTGGTCCACGATTGCCGCAAGCGGCAAATCTCAAGACAGCGTTTGCTTCAGCTTCGCCTGGTGGCGCACCGAAGCACCCGGCGAAGAAAGTCACAAACGCTTTTCTCCGCCGTGGTGCATCTGTTCACGTCACGGTTGGCAATACAAAATGTCAAAGGAGCAACGGCCCTGACCGCAGGTGGACCAATTCAACGCCACTTCCTTTCTACGACGAGGTTGAGGAGTGAAAGAGAGGTCGCATGGCGAAAGCACAAAGTTGGCTCAAAAGCAAAAACGCCCCATACCTTTGGTTGTTCATCGGCACTAATTTCGCGGTGTTCCTTTCAGTGGTGATCGGCGCTCAGTTGACATACGAATCTGTCGAACATTTCTGGCAGCGCGTATCCGCAAAGAATGGCCTTATCGCACTGTGCATACCATTGGCAACCGTTGTCTTGAACGGCGTTCTAGGCGACGTGGCGAAGGCGCGGCTCGTTTTCTGGCGTTGGAAGAATCCCTTGCCAGGCTGTCGAGCGTTTTCCGACTTGGTGAGCACAGACCCACGGATAGATGTCGCAGCACTTAAAGCGAAACACGGTGTATTCCCACGGTCGCCAAAAGACCAGAACGCTCTTTGGTTTCAGATTTACAAGAAGCACGCCGCCGCACTCACCGTTTCCGAAGGACACCGGGTTTATTTGTTGACTCGTGACATGGCATCGCTGTCTCTACTGTTCGCGTTAGTTTTTCCTCTCTGCGCTTTCTTGTCGCCCATTCATCGGGGAGTGGCGTTTATCTATTGTGCCGCACTTCTGGGGCAATACCTGGTCGTTGCGACATCGGCACGGAATTACGGAAGACGCTTCGTCTTGAATGTTTTGACAGAGGAATCCCACGCCAAGTGATTCCACTTTTAGCAAAGATTATCACCCGTCATGGCGAAAACCTTCCGCGGACGACGAACTCGAAAAGCTCCTTCTTGGAATTCCGCTTTCGGATGTTCTCAATGCGAACTTCTTGGAAACCGTTGGCCCGCATCAATGCAGCGTAAATCTCCTCGGTGTGAACCATCTCGTCGTAAAACTTGGAATTGCCAACGATGTAATGAGCCATCGCTCCGTCGCGAAGCACGCGGGCCAGTGAACGGAAGTGATGCACACAGTCTTCAAAATACTTGTGAACGTAGCGGGCGAGAACTTCGCTGCGCTTGCTGATGCCAGCAATCATTTTGTCGAGGCCGTCAAAAGGCACTCGCGCATCTTCCGATGGCTGCCAGCGCCTCAAGTTGCTCGTGGCGCAGCCCCAGGTGCCGCCGATGGCTTGCCAGTCGAGTTCGCCAGCCTGTCGTCCGTTTTGCAAATAGCCGAGCCAATACATGTAGGGCCGAAGCTCGCGAATGTAGCTCATCCGATTTGGATACGGCGGTGAGGTGATGACGCAGGAGTATTTCGCGCGGAGCGTGGTGTGGAGATTCCGAGAGTCGCCAAGATGAGCCTTGGCCAGCGAGCCATCCAACTCTGTGGCCGCCGCCTCAAGAATTTCGGTGAGCCGTCTGCGGAACAGGCCACTGACCTGTTCTCTCGCGCACGTCTTGACGATGCCGTTGTCGCCATTTCTCGGCTTGAACGACATGGACTGATGACCAAACGAAACGGAAGCCGTTTCAATGGCGACCCGGCAAAAGGCAGAGAACAACAGGTTGCGCGCAGACTCGGAAACATCGGCTTCTTTGATGGAGTTGAAGAGCGCGGACAGAGGGGCAAGCTCATCCTCGGTCCACCATTTTTCGATGTCGGCTAGAGGCGGATGCCAGAATCCATTCTTGTCAGTGGGCAACCGCAATCGTGTCTGAAAGCGTTCCGCCTCGGCGCGTTCTTCAGGTGTGTAAGCCGTGAACTTGGCGTTCGCAAGCCAGACAAGAAACGGATTGATGTCCACCGTGTCCGCACGGATGCCGTGTTCGGCACAAGTCAGGGCGGTAGTTCCTGTGCCGCAAAACGGGTCTAGCACACGGTCACGAGAACCAAGCGAACTGACAAGCTGCTCGACCAAGTGTCGGGAATATGCAGGCGTCAGGCGCAGCCAGTTGTGACGCCCCAACGACCGATTCGCCTTGAACGTAAGATGCGCTCTTTGCCGCGTGGGAGTGCCAGGCGCTTCCAAGTCGGCAAAAAGAAATGTCTGGCTGTTAGTCTTCACTGGGCAGTTGTTGGAGAACCCCTTCGATTCGCTCTTTGAGCACAGCGGAGTTGCGTTGAAAGAAAGCCGCGAGGTCGTAGCCGACGACCTGTTTGGTGAACACGTAGGCACTGTCGAGCGAAGTTCCTTTCGTCGTGCCACGGAGAAGAAGCCAGCGGGCGCGTTGGTAACGCTCTGCCACGTCACCATCAATCTGCGATGAAAGCAGCACAACCACGGGCAGGTATTGATGGGCGTAAGCATTCGAGGCGTTGGCTACGTCGGCGTTCTGCCGCTTCGAGTCCTTGCTCTTGTAACCCTGCCGGACTTCAAAAACGCTTCCTTGCAAACTTTGTCGGGTTGGATTTTGCAACCCGATTTCTTTGCAGGCTGCGTCCAGCCATTTTCCAACTCGTTGCTTGGCCGCTGCGTCGCCTATCTGGTCAAGCGGGATGCGTCCGTCAAGCGACAGGCGACGCGGCTTCTTGCCGCGAGACTTCACGGTGTATGACCAACTCGCCGCTTCCGCCGTGAGGCCAAGATGGTCTTGCAGAACTTCCGCAAAGACCCACTGGCAACCCATGCCGATTTGCCGATAAATCGAGGTCATGCCGCCAGCGGCTTTGTGAGCGGCATACATCAGCGGTGAACTCAAACCGAACCACGAGTAGAATTCGTCGGATTCGTAAAGCTCCTGAAACTCGGCAAGCGTCAGCCCCGCCTTGCGTCCTTGTCCAAACTTTGGCTTGTAATCCGCACACACGGCGACAGCGTCAGTGATGAGTTTCAAATATTTCCCGTCGAATGCTGGCATACGTGAGGCGAGTTTAGGCTTTCGCATACACTTCCGCACCCTTTTTCAAGAACTCGCGGGACTTTTCTTCCATCCCCTTTTTCAACGCCTCTTCCTCGGTCACGCCTTGCGGCGCTTGGTTTGCAGATTCACGACCGGATGGCCGGAAAGTTTTTGCCGTTTGCGGGCGTCGGCAAAGAGGTGATGAATGTCGTGTCCGCGCGCAGCGGACAACTCATCCTTGATGCGCCAGATTTCCTGCAACACCAAATCGCCTCCGCCTTTGAGGGTTGTTTCTCTTGTCAGTTGTCGTTTCATGGTCGCGCTTCCGCCGGGAGCAGGTTCAACACGAAATCGCAAATGGCTTGGGCGTGTTGCAGAGCTTCATCGAATTCCTCGCGTGTGGGCATGGGTTCGTCCGGGCCGCCGGGATAGCGAAACGCGGAGACGTAAGGCGTCAAGACCGCCGCCGGCTTTGCAAGTTGTTGAAAGTCGGGATTCAGTTTCGCGGCCTGTTCCACCAAGTCCTCGATGTCGTGCGTTTTGGGGAACGGATCGTCCTTCGATTGCAGCCATGCTTTGACCGCTTTCTCCGCGGCTTGCTGGCAATGGTAAAGGGCCGCATCGAGCAGTGGATTGTCCGCCGCGGCCAGGACTCGCGCGGCCTGCAAGTCGTGGCTCGCGCGCGTCAGCCAGTCGCGGACGAGTTCCGTGGTGGCCTCATCCATAAAGTTTTCGGCCTTTGGCGAGGACCTGGTGAAAGAGGGAAGCGCGCAGGTGTTTGTAACGGTCCACCTGGGCGCGCGTGGGAACGAGCACGTCCTTTGCGAAACCAATCCCGCGCAGACAGCGATGAGCGCGCTGCATTCGTTGGATGCTGCGTTCTTCGCTGTGGGGAACGATCACCATCAAATCCACGTCGCTGTCTTCATTGGGCGTGCCCCAGGCGTGCGAACCGAACAGCCAGATTTGTTCCGGCTGAAATTCCGCGACCAGCCTTTGTGTGGCTGTTTGAATGAGACTGTCATCGAGCGTTTTCATGGTTTCTTTCTAGCACGCGGCTGGCGCAATTGAAAGCCCCGGCTTGTTTCTCACGCCTTCGCGTAAAGCTCATTTCCCTTTTCGGCAAACTCTTTGCTCTTTTCTTCCACCCCCTTTTTCAACGCTTCTTCTTCGGCGATGCCTTGCTCTGCCGCATATTTCCGCACATCTTCCGTAATTTTCATGCTGCAAAATGTGTGGGCTGCCCGTGTCATCTTCCTCACGCCTTGCGGCGTGCGGCCTTCCGCTTCTGCAGGTTCACGACCGGATGGCCGGAGAGCTTTTCCCGCTTGCGCGTTTCGGCGAACAGGCGTTTAACGTCGTGTCCGTAAGAGGCCGAGAGCGTGTCCTTGATGCGCCAGATTTCCTGCAACACCAAGTCGGTGCTCTGGTTCGGCTTCAGTTCTTTGGTCGCGTTACTCATATAGTTCTCCAGTCAGTTCGTCCGGCGTGCAAAGCACGGGCAGTGCAAAACCCGATTTCTCCGCCAAACGCCGCAAGCGCGCCTGAATCGCTGCGTTGGCAATGTGGCGGCAGTTCCTACTCAAAAGTACATCCATCTCGTGAACCGTGGCGAGCGCGATGTGCGCGGCGTCGCCAGCCAGGGCATGCGCCGCCGCAATGTCGGTGGCTAGGGCGGTGAGTTTGGCGGCCGTGATGCCGCCGGTGGCAAACACCGGGGCGTATTCGGCTTTTTGCGCGGCGGCAACGATCTGCCCGGCGTTGTTGAGTGAGTTGATCCAGTCCTGATTGAGGGTGGAACGGTTGCCTTTGGGCGCGGGCGCGGGTGGTGGAGTTGGCGTGGGGTCGGGCATAGTCAGTTTATGGTTGAGGGTTGAGGGTTGAGCGTTGAGAAATCAGACACCGGAGGTCAGGGTAAACGCCTGTCGCCGGGCGTTGGCGGCATCGAGGGACAAACCTTCCCCTTGAGGGAAGCTCAAACAACCTGTCTCCGCTTCGATCTAAACCCGACTCCGCATGTCGTTCCCGGCCCATAGTCTCCAAGCGTCCAAGAGCCAAGCCTTCCGATGTTTGCCCGGGTAGGTTTGCCTCAGACGCGGGCCATCATAAGCGCCCGGCCCGGCGATGCGAGAAATATTTTGGGAGTGCAGTCGGCGGTGCCGCCGACGAGGCCAGTTGAGAGTTGAAGGTTGAGGGTTGAGGGTCGTCTCTCAGGCCGGGCAAAGCTCCCAACTGCTCGCCAACTCAATCAGCTTGGGCCCGTGGGTCGGCCAATCATGCAACGTTGCCGGATCGAAGTCCGCGCCGTTCGACCAGACGATGGTGTGAACTTCGGGATCAATTCGAACCTGATTGAAAAGTTTCAAATCACGCAATGGGCCGAAAAGCTGGCCGCGCAAAACCGGCTCGAAGTTGATGACCTGCTCGGTTTCATCCTCAAACCGCAGCTTCAGCGTGTAAGGGCCGATTACGGTTGCCTGCCTCACGAAGTGGATTGCGTGCGCGTTCATGCGTTTACTCTATCAGCTTTAGTCAAGCGGAGCAATGGGCAGCGGCGGTTGTCCGGTTTGCAGCCGTTGCCAATCGGCCAGCAACTCGTTCTCATGCAACTCCGCCCATGCTTCGACCAACCGGGCCTGCCTTCGGGGCAAAGAACCCGTGATCAATTCCACGGGCTGCATGCCGTAAACAGCCACAGCCTCGCCATAGTAAGCATGAAAATGCGGTAGATGATGAACTCCGCCTGCTTCCAGATACATCCGTATGATGATGCCGTGAAATCTGGAAAGTTCAGGCATGGCTGAGATTCCTATCAGGAATCTGTCCGCGCCGAACAAAAGGTGACTCAGGAAAAGAAATAAGACAGCCGGTGCATTTGCTCATCGCGTTGGCGGAGCCAGCGGCAAGTCCAGCCACGCCAATCCGACGTCGCGGCGCATGTGGCTCGTGCCCTCGCCGCCGGGCGCATCGTACAACACCGCCAACTTCCGGTCGAATCTCACCACGGACGGCAGCCCGACGCACGTCTTCGACCACGCGCAGTTGCGTCCGTCGAGCACCACCGCCTTGTTGGCCGCGTCCCAGCGAGTCAGGTCTTTGCTCCAATACACCCAGACCGCGTCGGTGTATTCGCCGTGCTGCGGATCGAGGCCGATATGATTCGTGAAGAGAAACCACGTCTGGTTCGACGGCTCGAAGTAAAGCGACGTGTTCTCGATCTGCTCCTCCGGCGATAAGGCCGGCTGCGGGTCGAGCACCCACGACTGGTCGAGGTTTTTCGTGCGCGCAATGCCGACGGTGCGTTTGATGGGCCGATCGGTGGCGGCACTGAAGAACATCAGGTATTCGTTGCCACGCTTGAGAACCTGGCCGGGACTGGCGGTGACGGTGTAATACGTGCCCGGCTGGCATCGAAATGGCACAACGTCTTTTTGCTTCATCCACGGGCCGGTGGGCGATCTGCTTTTAGCCTTCATCGTCAGGTAAGGAAACGCGGGAATACGATCCGGCGGCGGCGTGGTGTTCGGTGTGCCGAGATAAAACATGTGCCAAGTGTCGCCGTCTTTGAAGGTGACGCCGTAGGACGCGCTCTTGGAATCGTCTTCACCGGCTGGGCCGAGTTCGAGCACCGGCCCTTTTTTCTCCCAATGCACGAGGTCCTTGCTCGTCGCCAGCGCGGCCAGCCAGCCCGTGGGGCCGGCCGCGTCGTAATGCATGTAATAGCTGCCACCGTCTTCGAACACCCACACGTCGCGAGCGCCATAGATGTCGCACTGGCGAGGCCCATCGCCGTGGCGCAGCACAACGCCGTGGTCCTTGGCCTCCAGCCGCAAAGTCGCCTGCGGCCGGCCATCCGGATACGCTGGCGGCACTGCTCGCCCAAAAGCGATGCCACCGGCAAACACAGCCAGAGCCAGCCAATGGGAGAGAACCCGTGGCTGGTTAGCCAGTTCAAAACCGCTGCGGCTCACAGAGCCGCAATGCGGCGCACAACCGGGGTTCATGGAAAGCCTCCACGAATCCAAAATCGCGCATGGTGACCTTGAACCAGCACAGGACAGGAGCGCGGACAGCCT
>CAYIIH010000366.1:0-8584 GCA_964363225.1 uncultured Verrucomicrobiota bacterium
CATTACCTGCACGGGCTGCCAAAAAAGTGAACGCTGTTTTCGCCGATGCCTATTTTTTCAGGGCGCTGCTGAAATGAACGCATGCCGGTAGTGGATTGAGATGCCAACGGCCAACTAACCATCCACACAGTCTGAAATCTTACCATGCGCATCATCGGCGGAACCGCAGCGGGGTTGATCCTCAAAGTGCCGAAAGGTTACGACGTGCGGCCCACGCCCGACCTGGTCAAACAGGCGGTCTTCAACAGCCTGGGCGGACGCGTCATCGGCGCGTGCGTGCTCGAACTCTTCGCTGGCACCGGCGCGCTCAGCCTCGAATGCCTGAGCCGGGGCGCCACCGGCGCATTTTGCATCGAGAAGTCGCAGCGTGATGCCGAGTTCATCCGGCAGAACCTTGCCGGAACCGGCCTGCCTCCCGAGCCTCTGGAGGTGCGCGTGCTCGATGCGTTCGTGGCCCTCGCGCAACTCCAGGCCGCCGGCCGGCAATTCGATCTGATCCTGGCGGACCCGCCCTACGGCGAAAAAAACATCCGGCGCCGCTCCACCTCCTTTGCCCAGCGTCTGCTGGATGACGTCCATCTTCCCAACGTTCTGGCCCCGGAGGGATTGTTCATTCTCGGCCACACCAAACGCGACACCTTGAGCTTGCCGTCGGTCTGGGAAGAAATCAAAATGCTCAAGCACGGAGACAGCGTCATGCGGTTTCTTCAGCTTACGCCCCTTTTCGTCCAAATCATGAAACAGCGGCGCGATGATTGAGATTTCCGGTTGCCCGCCGCCAACGCCATTGAACGGGTTCGATCCTTCTCACTTATGAACATGGCCACTCGCCCCTTGCACCGCCTGGTTAAACTCGTCAGTCTCCTCCTCATGGCGACGGCGAGCGCACAACCTCAAAACCCACCGACCGCATCGAACCGCACTGCCTCGTTGCAGCCGCTCGTCGATGAGGCGGTAAACCGAACCTTGGAGAAATTCGCCGACCAGAAATTGCTGACGAACCAACTGGCCGTGACGTTGGTCGATCTGCGCGATCCAGCCCATCCCGTCCAAGCCAGCTCTCGCGGCCAGGAGCAAATCTATCCGGCCAGCGTCATCAAATTGTTTTACCTCGTGGCCGCGCACTGCTGGATGGAAGAGGGCAAGCTGCCGGAAACCGAGGAGCTGCGCCGCGCCATGCGCGATATGATCGCTCATTCCTACAATGAAGCGACTGGTTACGTCGTCGATCTGCTGACCGGCACCACCAGCGGGCCGGAATTGCCGCCAGCGGAACTGGAGGAATGGTACCACAAACGGAACGCGGTCAACCGCTACTTCGCCGCGCTCGGCTACGCCCGCATCAACGTCAATCGAAAGCCGTGGTGCGAAGGCCCTTATGGCCGCGAAATTCAGTCGGTAAAAATCCACCAGCCCAACCATCGCAATTGGCTGACGACCGACGCCACCGCGCGGCTGCTGACCGCAATCGTGACCGGCCAGGCTGTCTCGGCCACGCGCTCCGCCGAAATGCTCAAACTGATGGAGCGCGATCCCTTTGCCAAGAGCAACGATCCCGATGACCAGGCGCATGGTTTTACCGGGCCGGCGGTTCCAAGTGGGGCGAAGCTCTGGTCAAAGGCGGGCTGGACAAGCGAGACGCGGCATGACGCCGCTTATGTTGAATTGCCAGACGGCGCCAAGTTTGTGCTGGTCACCTTCACCACCGATCATGCCAACGAGCGCGAAATCATTCCCAGCGTCGCCCGGGTGGTTGTCGAGGGGATGAAAGCGCGGCAGTGAACTATAACCTGGCCCCGACGTCGCGTTCAGGGCCGGATGCGGGATGAAGTCCGCTCCGCCAGCCAGATCATGTCCTTGTTGTTGGCGGAAGCCACATTCAATTGCAGGAGATTATTGTATTTGACCGGTGGTTTGGTGCGCGCATCCTGCCATTTCCTGATCTCGGCGTGGCCATCCGCAAAGGAAATGCCGGCCGCGCCGTTGTGGTAGCTGGCCGGATAATCAATGATGCGGGCTGCCGCCGCGTTTTCGACCATCATGTTGGCATAGCCCCCGGCGTTGATGCTGTCGGGATGTTCATCCAGCAAAACATAAAGCTTCGATGGAGCGGGATCGACCATGTCGGAAAGCCGGTAATAGGTCCGATAAATCTTCTGCTGGGTGCTCATGCTGGTGGAGGGTGGCAGCCACTCGCCCGGCCCGCCCAGCGCCTGGCTCATGCCCATGCTGCGGACGCGCGAAACTAATTGCCCTCTGATTTTAACCGCGCTCACGTCGGCAGGGCAGCGGTACACCTCGACTGCTTGCATATACGGCGCAAATTTGCAGAAGTTCGGGTCCCGCAACAGCGCGGTGTTCGTGTTATCGGGATTGCCGGGGAGGAAGTCCAGCCAGCCGCCCACCCAGGCATAAGGTTCAGCACGATTATTGCCGGGGGCCGTCACGCGCTCGTTGCTGTCGTGGGCATACATCATCCAGGCGATTTTCAACTGGCGGAGGTTGTTGACGCACTTGATGCCTTGGGCCTTGCTTTTCGCCTTGGCCATGGCCGGCAGCAAGATGCCAGCCAGAATCGCAATGATGGCAATCACCACCAAAAGCTCGATAAGCGTGAAGGCACGATACCATCGCCGGTGTGAGCCGTGGCTGATGCAGAGAGTCATGCCCTCTATGCTACTTCCTTCCCGGGCTGTTTGCCACTTCTTTTCCATCCGATTTCCATCCGCGACACTCTGCTGCACTTGCACGTGGCTGCGTTCGTGAGAACGCGGCTGATTGAGCCGCTCCTGCAATTAAAGACGCCGGTTGCGCTCCGCCGCCACGCGGCCCAGCGCGCCGACTGTGAAAATTATTGGATAAAGCCGCTCATAATACCCAAGCTTCGCGAAGTAAAAGCCGATGGGCGACGGATGCCGCCAGGCGCCGGCTTCGACTTGCTCGATCAACCATTGGATTCCTTTCCGCACCTCGTTTTGAACCGACTTCGTAATCATTGACGTTCCCGGCATCTCCAGAAGCCCGGCCAAAGCCTCCACAGCCAATGCCGTCTCCTCCACGGACGAAGGGCCAGTCGGCGACCCGCCCCAGCTTCCGTCCGGCTTTTGCATCCGCGCCAAGGCCTGCGCACCCCGAGGTAGCATCATGTCAACGCCCGGCAGTTCTCGAATGGACGGCTCCTGGAGCGCCAGGATAACCTTGGCCGTGCCATAAGCCGGGTTTTCTTCGTCGGCTGCATGTTGGTTCCCGAACCAAAGCGGAACCCAAGAGCCATCGCGTCTTTGCACACGCGCCAGATAGCGCACCGCGTTTTCGATGCCGGCTTGCGCTCGCTTCTGCAGGTCGCCAGCCAGATTGCTCATCCATGCCGCCCAAGCCCGCAACGCATGCGCTGTCAGGTCCGGACCGCTTCGATCAAAAGGCAGTTTTCCCCAGCCCCGGCAAAAGGTCGGAATGCCGCCGTCGCTGTTCTGCAAATCCAGCAGCCACGTAATGCCCGCCTTGGCCGCGGCGCGCACGCGCTCATCAAGGTCGCCCAGATGGCTTAAAGCCAGCAGCGCGCCGGCGGTGTCATCGGCATCCGGCACGCCACCCGGCAGATCAGTCCAGGCCCAACCGCCGGGCGCCGCGTGCGTGTAAGGATGTTCTTTTTGATATTGCTGGGCGAGCAGCCAATCTCGAATGGCAGTTCGCTCTTGCGGAAGCAAAGATTCATTCGGTTCGTGGGCCAAAGCATGGACAGCCAGCGTCGTCAGCCACGTGGCTAGATTCGTGTCAATCGGCCAACTGCCATCCGCCCGCGCGGCAGCCGTCAGAAACTCCACGCCCTTTCTTGTCACGGCATGGTCAGCGCGGCCGCTTCCGGCCAGGCTCATCACCACAAAACTCGTCAGCGGCGTCGCTTCGAGAAAGCCGCCGCTGGAAGGCTGGATGCCCGTTAAAACCTCCAGCGTCTTTTCGCGGGCCAGATTTCGGCAGAGCCGCGCCAGCGGATTGCGCGACGGCAAATGAACATGCCGCGCCTGGCCGATGGCAATCAACGCCGGCAAGGCGTAACTCACCACCGGCAAGCGGAGCGCGGCAAACCATTGGTGCGGGCAAGCCGCCAGTTCAAACGGCAAGGGCAGCACCCAGCGCCAGGCCTCAGCACCGGGCCCAAGCCGGCCCGCCAAGGCGCACATTGTCAAAATCGGCACGGAAAAAGTGCGATCCTGGCCGTAGCGGCGGATGATGGCGCGCGCGAGTTGCTCCGGGTCAATCCCGCCGGCGCGTTGTCGCAACCAGTTTTCAGCGCCGGCCACCATCGTTCTATATCTCTCGTCAGCGCCTGGGACAGCCCCGAAGGCCGCCCAGCAAAGAGCCGTGGTGCTGATATTGCTCAAGCTCAAAATGGTGTCGCCCCAACCGCCGTCGGTGTTGACATGGGCGGCGAGCCATTCGAGACCACGTTGGATGAGTGATTGGTGATGGGTGATGGGTGAGTGTTGGGCGGCGGATTCTCTGGCTACGATGGCCAGCGCGCATACGGCGGTCGCGGTGGAAAGAGCGCTGCTGGAAAGCTCGCCCATCCAGTGGCCGTCCGGCGAGCGCTCGGCGAGCAGTTCACGGCGGGCTTGCGCCAGCGCAGTTTGTAGGCGGGAAGGCAAGTCCAATGTCTCAGTTCCTAGCAGCTCGGGCGATAAGCGATCATAAACTCAACTGCGGATGCATTCCCCGGATTCCAGCCACCCTCAGGGCTTTCCGCTCCGCCAGGGAATGTCCTTTTCCTGGGGCCGCTGACGTTGCGGCAGGATGGCGCAAGCCTCTTTACAGCCGAAAATGCGGCTGAGCAAATGGCGGTTTCGGCTCACCCAGGCGTAAATTCTTTCCGCCACCCAAATCACACCGGGAATCCAAAGAACCAAGGCCAGCGGCAGCAGCAGCGGCAGGCGCGCGCCCACGAACCGAATGCAGCGGGCGCCCCGGTAAATCCGGCCGTTCCGAGCGAGGCAATGAATGGCTTCCATCAAATCTTCGCGGGTCAAACCAGGCACAAGCTCGGCGGCGCGCCCGTGTGAAATGGGCAGGAGCGTGAGCGCATTAAACCAATCGAGCCAGGTCAATACCCGCATTTGAAAGGTGCACATTGGACATTCATCATCGTAAAGAACGATGTGGGTGCTGGTCTTCATATCATGGTTTCGAGCCGCCAATCTAAGCGCGGCCAGCCCCTAGCGTCAAATAAAGGCTTCGGCGTCATAATCCGTTTGCGCCCGGCAGCGCCGTTTGGAATCATGCCCTTTCATGGATCGCTTGTTACGAACGCGCCGGATTCGATTGGGCAAAGCATGGCCGGCCGGCCTGGTTATGGCCTGCTTGCTGTGTCCAGGCTGCCGCAAAAAGGAAAGCGCGCCGCCCACCACTCCCGCCGCAGTCAAGACTGTATCCAGTAACGTGGTGCCGGTCGCACCCGCATCCACTACCGTCAATGCCACGCTCCCGACGCAAAGTGTGTCCGCAGCCACAGCGCCGGCGACCGCCCAACCGGCGTTGACGAATCGCCAGGCCGTGTTGGAAACGCCAGAGAAAGCCCTGGCCATCTACAATCGGGGCGTGAGCTTTTTTCAAGGGGATGGCCGGCCACAGGATCTGGCAGCCGCTGTGCAATGTTTCCGTGAGGCGGCGGAGTTGGGTCTGGCTGCGGCCCAGCACAACCTGGGTTTTGTTTATCTGCAGGGTCAGGGTGTGCCGCGCGATTATGCCGAGGCCAGGGTGTGGCTCACGAAAGCGGCTGAGCAGGGATTGGTCGAAGCCCAATTCAAGCTGGCCAGCCTTTACGCCAATGGCTTGGGGGTGCCGCAGGATTTTCGCGCCGCCGCCCAGTGGGTGCGCCGTGCCGCCGAGCAAGGCCATACTGAAGCCGCCTATAACCTGGCGACACTCTACGTCAGCGGCCAGGGTGTGGAACGGGACCTGGCGGAGGCCGCCAAGTGGTACCGTCAGGCGGCCGAGAAAGGAAAGGCCACGGCGCAATCCAACCTGGGAGTTTTCTACGCCAGCGGGCAGGGTGTGCCCCAGGATTTGGCCGAAGCGGCCCGGTGGTTTCGCAAAGCCGCTGAACAGGGGCATGCCAAAGCCCAGTTCAACCTGGGACAGGTCTATACGGAAGGCAAGGTGGTGGCCAAAGATTTGGTTGAAGCATACAAATGGCTCAGCCTGGCGGAGGCCCAGGGCGACCCGGACGCCGCTGATCAGAAATTGGAGATCTCTCTGCAACTGACCCCGGCGCAAATCGCCGAAGCCATCCGCCAAGCCAACGCCTTCACCGCAAAAGGTTTAAGTCAATAGGAGTGTCGCCGCTGATCAAATCATCATAGCGACTGCCTTCTCTCCAATCCTTTACCAGCGATCTTGTTATGCCTTTGAATCATCACAAAGCATCTCATTCACTGACAGCATCGATAGCCGGGCAGCATCCGCGGATGGTCAGAGCAAGAATAACGATGAGCAAAACGGCAGAGACTCGAAGCGAAACCGGCGAAAGCTTTCGCCCACGGAACAACAACAAGCCGCAAAGCGACCAAAAGATGAGGTGAAAGCCAACGGCGAATGCTAATGCTAATCTGGGCGTAGCGTAAAGATAGCGGAGGCCACACACTTCGAGTAAACCCTCGTGCGCATTGGGGATCAGAATCCAAGGCATCGCAAGAGCGACGGGCATCCGCACGAGCAGGGCTGGCAGAACATACGTCGTGAGGAGCAAGACAAGCCAAAACCATCGGCTACGAAAGAGATTGTCGATTCCTTGAGGCATAACAGTAGTTATTGGGACAAACTCAAAATCCGGAAACAAACTGGATTTGCTCTGCGCATAGGCATCTCATACCGCTTCCCCCGTCCTATTGACAAGTTAATCTTTGGGGATGACAGGCGAGAGTGCAAATCAGGTTTCGGACAGCCGGTCGGACCAGTCCCGGAGGGACATCAGACAATAGCCCAGCGTTTCAACGCTGGGTCCGGAGCCGCCCCAGAGTCGAGTCCCGGCAGGGACGGCAGAAGTCCGGTGGGCGGCAAGGCCAGTGGCTCTGTCGTCCCTGACGGGACTCGGTTCGTCGGGCGAGCTACCCCACCGATGAATCGGTGGGCTATTCTCTTTCGCCCTGCCGGGCTTGGAAATCTCCCGGTCAAAATCGGATTTACGCTGCCATGCGGCCCGCGCCTGGGGCAAAATCGGTTTGCTGTGCGGCCGGCTTGCTTCGGAACCGCAAAACAAAAACCGTGGGTTCACTTGTGGCTGGCGAAAGGCGTAAAACGGCCCTCGCGGCAGGCCAGGAGAATCAAAGTGACGAGGCGGTTCCCGTCCCGGTCAAAACGCAGACTCCCGGACGCTCCCGGCACCGAGCCGGTCAGGGGAAAGGCGCGGTGCAGCGATTCCTCGCCCGGCTTTCGCAGAATCCCGATGAGCAAGCCGGCGGCGTCGTAAGCCATCGCCGCCGTCGCATCCGGCTCGCTGCCAAACTGCTTGCGGAAGGCCGCCGCAAAGCTCTTGGATAATTCTCTGCTGGCCTCATCAATCACCATGGCCGGCACGACAAAGTTTTCGGCCGCACTCCCAGCCGCATCTACAAACGCGCCCGACCGAAGCCGGCCCGGTCCAGCCAGAAGGCCCGCGAAGCCAGACGTTCTGAGAGACTTGGCCAAGCGCCCCGCCGGGTCCGAGTCCAACCAGAGCAAAATTGCGTCCGGTTTGGCTTGCAGCATTTGTTGCGACAATTCCAGGAAATCGGCGGACTTGTTGGGCACCTCGACACTCTTGGTTAACTTGTTTTTGGCTTTGGCCGCCCCTTTCCCCAGATCGCGCACGGCTTCGCGTCCGGCCCGTCCTTCCGGCACGAAAACGCCCCAACGCGGAGCCCCGCCGGTCGCTGGGGCGGCAGTGCCGGAAAAAATCGCCAGCGCCTCGTCGCGGGTCTGCGGAGCAATCCGCACCATCCAGGGTATGCCCGCGCCCGTTACGGATGAATCCGGACATAAGGAAACAACAGGCACAGCCGTTCGTCCCGCCACTTGGAGCGTGAGGTGGGTCGGAACGCCGCCGGGCGGAGCGATCAGCCCTCGCACCGCGTCGTCGAGAACCATGCGGGCCGCTTCCTCGCCATCCGCTCCCCATTGGCCAACCCGCCCGCGAATGACCACGCCGACGCGGCTGCCGGGCGATTTGTTGGCGTGCTCGACCGCGAGCGTCGCGCCCTGGCGAAGACTGGCGGCTTCGGCTTCCTCCGGTGGCAGCAACAGGCCGATCAGGATGGGGACCGTCTCCGCCGTGTTCGTCACTTCTGCGGCAAGGACATCCGTCAATCCGCCAACCAGCGCAAGGGCGAACGCCAACCAGACGACGGCGGCATTTACACTCCCACCTTCATTCCAGATCGCCTGCAAAATGAGACACTGCCCCCTCACCCCGGCCCTCTCCCCCACGGCGGGGGAGAGGGAGAATCGCCGACCGCCAAGCCGCACGGCGAAGCCCGCAGATTGCTGCTCACCCTTTTCATGAACCTCCAGGTAGGGCGCGTCACTCCGTGCGCGCCGCAAGATCGAGCCTGGC
>CAYIIH010000367.1:0-997 GCA_964363225.1 uncultured Verrucomicrobiota bacterium
GCATGAGCGCGCAAGGGGGGTTACGGCAAGCGAGCAAGGCGGGGAAGGGCGGGGCCACATCAAGTCCAAATCCCCTTCCTCTGTACCGGCGTCTCGTGAGCGCGCCGCTGACTTCACGCCGAATGCGAGCGGCGCCGCGAGAGCGCCGCTGACCTCGGTTGGGAAGAATGCGGCGCTCTCACGAGACGCCGCTACAGGGTGTGGTTGGTCCTGCAACCGGCGACGGAGCGGGGCGTGTAACCATGGCGTTTGCTTCCCGTTGTAGGAAGTAGAGAAACGGTGATGACAACTGTTGGCACATGTCCGAGTTGTGGCGCGGAACTCTCCTCCGACGCCCCGAAAGGGTTTTGCCCACGGTGCCTCTACCGGCTGGGCTTTGGCGAAGCCGTCGCGTCGCGTTCCCCGGCCGAACCGACCGTTGACAACCCGTCCCTCGTCCCTCGTCCCTCGTCACTTCCCCCCTCCTTCGGAGACTACGAACTGCTGGAAGAGATCGGGCACGGCGGCATGGGCCTGGTCTATAAAGCCCGCCAAAAAAGTCTCGATCGGATCGTCGCTCTCAAGCTGCTGTTGTTCGGGCCGCACGCACCGCCCGAATCGGTGAAGCGGTTCCGCGCCGAGGCCGTGGCCACGGCTGCCCTGCAGCATCCCAACATCGTCGCCATTCACGAAGTGGGTTTCTGCGAGGGACAGCATTTCATCGCGATGGATTACGTGGAGGGGCGGCACCTGGGGGAGGTCATTGCGGATTGCGGATTGCGGATTTCCGGCGGAGGGCGCAATGGGTGAAGACGGTTGCAGAAGCAGTGCATTACGCCCACGAGCGCGGCATCCTGCACCGCGACCTGAAACCTTCCAATGTCCTGATCGACGCGCAGGACCAGCCGCACGTGGTGGATTTCGGCCTGGCCAAGCGGTTTATTTCGGAGTCGGTAGGGACGCGTGGGAACCCCCGCCCCCCAAAGAAAACGGGGAAAAAAACGGCCGGGGGGCGCCG
>CAYIIH010000367.1:1007-8491 GCA_964363225.1 uncultured Verrucomicrobiota bacterium
GGGCCCGCGCCCCCCCGCGCCCAACTCACCCCCCGCAAAAACCCGGCCCGGGGTCCACCGCGTCCCTACCCACTTCGAGGATGATCTGACCGTCTCCGGCCAGGTGCTGGGCTCGCCCAACTACATGCCGCCGGAGCAAGCGACCGGGAAGCGTGGCAAGGTGAGTCGGCGCACCGACGTTTATGCGCTGGGCGCGATCCTGTATCACGCGCTGACGGGCCGCCCGCCGTTTGTGGGCGAAGGTCTGGCGGAGACTGTGCAGCAGGTGTTGAGCGTGGAACCGGTGTCGCCACGCGTGCTCAATCCCAGCGTGCCGGCTGATCTGGAGACGGTCTGTCTGAAGTGTTTGGAGAAGGAACCCGCCAAACGCTACGCGACGGCGCAGATGCTGGCGGAGGAGTTGGGCCGGTTTCTCGAAGGCAAACCGGTGCTGGCGCGACCCGTGGGCCGGTTGGCCAAAACTTGGCGGTGGTGTCAGCGAAGACCGGCTTTGGCTGGCATGACCGCAGCCCTGGCACTGAGCTTGGGCTTGGGACTGACGGCGGTGCTCCACCAATGGCAGGAGGCGGAGCGACAACGGCTGAGCGCGGAAGCCAACGAGGTGCGCGCCCGCCAGAACGCCTACGCCGCCGACATGAATGGCGTGCAAAGCGCCTTGGCCAATGGCGACTTGGGCGAAGCCTTGTCCTGTCTCGACCGGCATCGCCCCGCCCCGGGGCAGACAGATCTGCGTGGTTGGGAATGGCGCTACTTCTGGCAGCTTTGCCGGAGCGATGAAGAGTTCCTGCTCCATCGCTATTCCAACTCCGTGGCCGCGCTGGCTTTTTCGTCGGACAGCAAGTGGTTGGCCGTGCGTCGCGAACGCGGGGCGGTCGTCCTGTGGGACACGGTGGTGAAGAAGTCGGTCGTCGAGTTGCCCGGCAGCGGCTCGCTCAAAGCGCTGGCCCTTACTGCGCAGGGGAACGTGCTCGCTTACGGCAACGTCGCGAGCAACGGGACCCCGGTGGTGAGCCTATGGAACATCACCACGCGGCAGGAGAGTCAGCTCCCGCATTCCAGCGCACCGGCCTGCCTGGGGTTCTCTCCTGATGGGACGTTGCTGGCCAGTTGGGCGAGCGACGGGACGGTGAGGGTGTGGCAGCTCGAATCGCGGCAAGTCATTACGAACGTTCAGTTCTCCGAGCCGCAAGAGGACTTCCAAGGACGAATCCTGTTCTCGCCCCTCGGCCGCTGGCTCGCGATTGGCGAAACCAACGCCATCCAGCCGCTCAACCGGTATTGGATTGCGGAGAACGAAGGGGCGCTGACGCTGACGGTGGCGCGCGGCAACGACGCCAATCTCGGCCCCTTCACCGTGGACTTTGCCACGAGCAACCTGACCGCGACGGCGGGCGTGGACTACACGGCAACAAACGGGACACTGGCTTTCGCCCAGGGCGAAATGGCGAAGACGCTCACCGTGCCGATCTTGTATGACGAGGTGCCGGAGGCAGACAAGCAGTTCAAGGTGACTTTGAGCAATCCCGCCGGCGGCGCCGTGCTCGGTCCCTTCGCCACGGCGACGGTCACAATTCTGGACACGACCGGCATAAAGCCACATCGGTTCGATGGCATCGCGGTTCAGCCGGACGGCAGCGTCCGGCTCACGTTTGGCGGCGGCCTTTCCCAACGCTTCCGAGACTACTTCGACCTCTACCCCATCGAAGTCTCCACCAACCTGGTGGACTGGGCGCCCCTGGTCACGCTCCAGCGGACGAACGCCGCCACCAACGCCCTAATCTACACGGACACGCCGGCCGGGAGCCCTGCTGTCCGGTTCTATCGCACGCCGACCAACCACCTGATCACGCCTTTTTCTGTGAAACCCACCGGGCCCTACGCGGTGGGCGTGCTCTCCCGGCTGCTCACCGACCCTTCGCGCCGAAACCGCAATAACATCTCGACAAATGGGTGCTTCATGGTGTCGGTCTGGTATCCGGCCCTCCCGCAGGCCGGACGATTGCCCGGCCCATTGCTGGACGCTCAGATCGCGCAAGACCCGTTCTTTTCAGAACAATTGAGCCTCCTCGGCTACCCTGCGACGAGTTTCGTTGACCGGATGCCTCAGTCGGTCGGGTATGCGCTGCCGGATGCCCCCTGCGCCACGAACCCTGCCCCCTGCCCGATCTTGCTCTGCAGCCCTCAGGGTTATGGTTGGCGCGCAAGCCTGGCCGAAAAGGCAGCGAACTTTGCCAGCCACGGCTATATTGTCGTAGTCTCGGATCCCCGGGATGGCATAGCGACCGTCTGGCCCGATGGCACCTATCTGCCCCTGCCTTTGGCCAACAAGCCTTCGCCCGCGGATTATATTGGAGACCGGCTCAAAGACCTGGTCTTCATTCTCGACGAATTGACCCGCTGGAATGCTGGCGATGCGGTGTTCGCCGGTCGCTTGGACTTGGCGAAGGTGGCTACGATGGGCACCTGTTCCGCCTTCAGTGCAGCAGCCGAGTTCTGCCGCAGTGATCCGCGCTGCAAGGCGGCCATCCTCGTTTCGTGCGCTCCGGATCGCTGGGTCATGTTCGGGAATACTTCACCTTTTCCTGAGCTCGATCGGTCCGGCGTGGGAAAACCGTTGTTGGTGGTCTATGCCGACTACGCCGACGCCGCCAATTATTATGACTTTCTTTTCAACAAAGCCGCGAAAGATGCCACCGTCTTTCAGATTCAGGGCGCCGCGAGTGGCGGGTACTACGGTATGATCCTGGTCCAGGACTTCTATTCCCTCCTGGAACCGTATCGCCTCACCACCGGCAGGGAAGGCGCGCGGACCATCACGGCCTACTCGCTCTGGTTCTTGAACAAGTATCTCAAAGGCAGCAACGAGCCGATGCCCCCGTTGGCGGATTACCCGCGGATTCTCGGCTTCAAGCAGAAATAGGTCGCCCGGTCCAGGATGCCGGCGAAATGCTCGCACCGCATTCAAACTGAATTAGGCTAGGATACAACCTGTAGAGGGAATGAGCACTCGAGACGATTCATCGCGCCTGAGAAACGATGGCGGCTGGTCTCACCCAGGCAGCCGCCTCGCCTTCACGCTCATCGAGTTGCTGGTGGTGATCGCAGTGATCGCGATCCTGGCGGCACTGCTCTTGCCGGCCTTGTCGCGCGCGAAACAAAAAGTCCACGCGGCGGTCTGCCTGAGCAACCAGCGCCAGATCAACTTGGACTTCCGCTTGCACCTAGACGATACCAGCCAGCGTTTGGATCAGGAGGATTTTGGGCTATGGGCAGTGTATCACTTGCATGAGCAATCTGGCGAGCGAGGTCCGGCGAAACGATGCTGGATCTGTCCCAGCGCGCCACCGGGCACCGATTATCCGTCAACCGGCGGTTTTGGGACAGTCCGATCCGCCTGGTGCTCGTCACCAACCCAAGGGGACTTCGGCAGTTACGGTGTGAACTGGTGGCTGATAATGGCTGGCTGGCATCGGGTGCTATACCCAGGCAAGGAAGTGCTGCTGCTTCCGGAAGCATTCCGAACCCAAGGAGAAATTGTGCAACCGGCCTTCACGCCTGTCTTGGCCGACGCTGTTTTCTTGTGGCCGGCTCCACGCGCCCGGGACGAACCGCCGAGGAACCTCGTCACACCCGCGGGGGCCGCCGGCTCTGGGGAAATGCACCTCTTCACGATCCCCCGGCATGGCAGCCGGCCCAATCGGGTCCCGACCAACTGGCCAAGGAACATGCCGCTGCCGGGGGCTGTGAATGTGTCGTTCTTCGACGGCCACGGCGAACTCGTGAAGCTGGACCGCCTCTGGCAACTCTACTGGCATCGGGACTACCAGCCGCCCGCCAAGCGGCCCGGGTTGCGGTGACGGTCTCCTCGTGACCCGGCGCGCAGGTCACCCCCGCATGGTCAGCAGCACGGTGGACATGGGGGCCTACGAGTTCCAAGCTCCAGGCTCGGTGATTTCCTACGCTTGTTTGATACGCTACGGTCCACCCACCGACGGCTCGGCGGAGGCCACGGACCCGGATGCCGACGGCTTGAACACCTGGCAGGAGTGGCGCTGCCGGACCGATCCCACCAACGCGCTCTCCGTGTTGCGCCTGCTGTCGGCGACGCGCGCCCGCACGAACGTGACGGTGACTTGGCAGAGCGTGGCTGGGGTGAGCTATTTCCTGGAGCAGAGCACGAACCTGTCGCAAACGACGCGTTTCACGCCGCTGGCCACCGGCATTCCCGGCCCACCCGGGACGACGACTTTCGTGGACACGAATGCCGTCGGCCACGGGCCGTTCTTCTACCGCGTTGGGGTAAGAGACTAAACTCTATGAAAAGGAAATTTGAACAGAAGGCAACCAAGGCAACCAAAGGAGGAAGAAGTCTTCGTTCTGTTCGTGCGCTTCTGTGCAGTCGATTCTACGGCGTAGGCGTGGGGGAACTGAGAGCCAGTCGCTTTCGAATTGAGACGAACCCTCGCCCACGCCCCTCTCCCGTCCCGACGGGGGTCTCACTTCGTGCTTTGCCTTTGGCCGATGAGAATATAGTCTTTGGTGCATGATATCCGAAGACGTTTGCCGGACGGTGTTGGAGCTGCCGCTGGAGGACCGGCTGGAACTGGCGCGCCGCTTGGTCGAAAGCGTCGTCTCGCCCGCGCGCATGAATGACGCGGTCACTGAGGACATCCGCCGCATTGAAGATCTGGCGGCGGGCCGACCCACGGGCCTGACCGAGGAGCAGTTCCGCGCGGCGCTCCAATGACGGTCCTTTACCACCCGGACTGCGCCAAGGACATCCGAAGGTTCGAAGCGGAGTACCGGGAGATTTTCGCTGGATTGGCAGCGCGCTTCCGCACGGAAGTGGATGACGCGCTGGACGCGATCAAAGCAGCGCCGCAAGCCGCCGGCCGTTTCGTGCAGACAGGCTCACGAGTGGTGCCGCAGTTCTGACGCCGCAACCTGCGCGCGTTTCCCTTTTTCGTGCTCTACGGCATCATGGACGACAGGTTGCTTTTTGGCTCGCTCATTCCCAGCCGGTCCGACCCGCTGACGTGGCTGACCCGTTTTCGCTAGCCACGAATCTCTCCAGCCAAGCCGGCACGACGGCCTACACGGTCACCAACGCCGCCGCCGCGTCCCGGCTCTTCTACCGCGTGCGCGTGGGGAACTGAGCAAACGGGTGGCCGCCCGTTTGTAGTTCTGGCGTTAGCTTGCCTCTGGGGCCCAGACCGCCTGAAGGCGGAACTACAAACCTGACGCACCCCGGCTCTTCCACCGCGTGGGGGTGAATCTTCGGTGACGAACGGTCAGACGAATCTGCGTGGCCTTGCTGGTGAGCGGTGGTCTGTCGGATCGATGAATCGGCAGCGTCCACTGTTTCAAGTGCTTTTGCAGGAATACTCCCCAGACAGCGGGTGCGCGAAGCGCTTGCCCTGGAACAGCCAGACGTGGCCGTCGCGGAAGAGTTCCCACGGCAGTGCGAGCAATTTGGGGGCAGCTTCGCGAGCAGCGGATTGGGCTTCGGCGGGCCGTGGATGGTTCGGCAAATCCGTGTAGCGTAAACGCTGCACGGGAATATGTTCAATTCTTTCCAAGCCGCGAGGGTTCACCGGACCGCGGACGGTCCGCTTTGGTTGCGGCGGCGCTGCACCGTGCTCCCTTCCCCGTACGTCCCCGGCATCAGCCATGCGGACGGCGCATCCCCAACTTGTCGGTAGCGGCAGGCAGGTAGAGCCGAGCATCCTGCCCGGCGGAACGAGCCGGATGAAAGGCAGCGCCACACCCGGCTCCCACGCCGGGGCGGGCGGCAGGATGCCGCCCTCTACGGCAGCCAGGATGGCCGCCACTACAGGCACCGACGACAACTTGGGGATGCACTGGTTTTCAAGTGAATAGGCATCGCTGGCCAACGATCGGATGGTGGTCCTGCCTGGCGGCCTCTTGGCCGCGCCTGCGGTGCTCCGGGCATTAGTCCATGGGCAAACCCTGCGGCTTTGCCGGAGGACGCGCAGAGTTTGACACCTATGGTTTGCCGGTGCCGTTATTCACAGGGCTTTGATTCGGATATGGCGGAACTCGACCGCGTCTCCATGGCCGGCAAAGCCAAAGAAGCCGGATTTGCGATCCTTGCCCGGATGCGGGCTGTTGGCCATGAACTCGGTGACCTTGCTCGCGTCCGCATCGAGAATGGTTGTGCCATTGAGTTCCACTTTGATGGTGGAGCCTTTCACGGTGACCTGCTGGAAGTTCCACTGCCCAACCGGCCGCTGGAAGCCTCGGTGTGCCGCCACCAGGCCGTAAACCGAGCCGTGGTACTGCCGGGCATCCAGCTTCTTATACTGGTCGGCGGTGTCATCGAGCACCTGCAATTCGCACATTCCCACATAAGCGGTGTCGCCTGATCCCGGGTAGCGAATGGCCAAGCCGTTGTTGCCGCCGGGCGGAAGCTTGAACTCCAGCCGCACCACAAAGTCGCCGTACTCGTCTTTGGTGTGGATTGTGCCGCCTTTGCCCGGCTTGCAGATAATGGCGCCGTCTTTAACGTCGTAATTGTCGGTCGGGCCGGCCCAGCCAGTGAAGTCCGTTGCGTTGAAAACCGGCTTGAAACCGGCCTCGCCGTGCTTGTCCAGCATGGCGTTGGCCTCCTCGGCGGGAAGCTCGCGGATAAAAATGTTGCGCCAGCGAATCTCGCCGCCATGGGTTTGCAGTTGGATCGGGCCTTTTGGCCAGAGGGGCTTGCTGCGGTCCCAGAAGTTTTCCATGATCGCGTGATCAACGACCAGCTTGCCGTTCAGATGGACCGTCGTCCGGTCGCCCACTTGCAGGATACGGAAGCTGTTCCATTGGCCGAACGGTTGGTCGGCAAGAACCAGCGGGTCTTTGCCAGGGGCGCCGGGACTATTGTTCCACAGTCCACCGGAGCCCTTGTCGGCGCCGATGTTCCATTTGCCGCCTTCCTTGGTGTAATCCCAAATCTGGACCTGGGGATTGCCTCGGAGATAAATGCCGCTATCCGCCTGCGCCACGGTCTTATACTCGATGAGCATTTCTATGTCGCCGTATTCCTGGTCGGTGGTGGCATAGACTCCGTGGCCATCGTTCACCAACTCGCCGTTTTCCACGCTCCAATGCTTTTTGAAATCCTCGAGGTCGGCCGCGCGTTTTCTGGCCTGGTCCTCGTCCTTCATGGCCCAAAGCTGGCGTGGATCGAAATGGCCCATGCCATGCCAGCCGGCCAAGTCTTTGCCGTTGAATAGCGCCGTGAAGCCTTTCGGTGGATCAGACTGGGCCAGCGCAGGCCCTTCCCATGCGTGCCAGGCAGCAGACAGCGTCAAAGCAAGACCCAATCGCGTGGTAACAAGGAACAAATGTGAGGATTTCGTTTTCATAAAGTGGCCAGACCATAGCAGGCGCTGGCAAGGAAACAAGACTTCAGTCAATGCGCACAGCAGTTCTCATTTTAATTGCCCAGGCGGCGTGGCTCAGGGTTGTGGGCATCG
>CAYIIH010000368.1:0-8477 GCA_964363225.1 uncultured Verrucomicrobiota bacterium
CCGCAGAGACGCGATAGACGCAGAGAAAGCAAACCGAGAATCCCCCTCTGCGTTCCTCGCGTCTCTGCGGTTCCCTGCCCGCCGGGAGAATCCGTGCGGCCCGCGACGATTTTGGGCGATACGGCAGATTGGAAATCTGCGCTACAGGGGAGAAGCATCCGGCCGTTAGTTCCGTGTAAGGAGCAGGCCTGAAAGCAGCGGCTGCTGAGCGTGGTCAGGGGACGAGAGGAAGGAGATCGCACACGAGCCATGGCCACTATTCCGCTCAAATCCAGCCTTCCCAAGGGCGCGATTCTCGGCTGTCAATGGATGCCAGAGGTTATGGAAGCGCCTCAAAAACAATTCGTCCACCGGCTGTTGCGCGCCTTCCTGCGCGGACTGGCGGCGCACAACCACGGACACAGACTCTGCCTCGTCACCACCCGCCAGCACCTGCCCGAACTGGCCACGGCTAATTCCGAAATCCGAATGTCGAAATCCGAAACAAACTCGAAATCCGAAAAAACGAAATCGGGCACGGCTCACGGCCTCCTGCTCGCCGCGAATGGCTTCCACGATTCAGCCTACAGGTTTCGATCTTCGGCCTTCGGATTTCCCTGTCGCGTGGATTTCCTGAAAGTGAACGAGAAAGAAAAAGGCGACCACGCCTTCCGCGTCATCGCGGCCTACGAGCGGTGGTTCGAGGAAAGCAACTTCGCGCCGAACTGGATTTGCGAAAGTCGGCGAGTACTATCACGCCAAGAGGAGGCCCTTATTGGAGGGATGCGCGGTCGTCAGAATGCTTGTCCCGAATGCTTAACAACTCACGCCGCCTCGCGAAAATGGTGCAATAAATATGCGACACCACCTGTAAAAAATGTAACAAATTCTGACAAATAGACTAAACTGAACGAAAGAATAGCTAACTGTTTCATTGCGTTAATGCCCGAATGAGGCTAGTTTCACGTCCATGAAACACCATTCTCAACACCCCGTCCCTTGGAAGCCCGTCGATGCGGAAACAGCCCAAACCCTCTTCGGTAAGCGATTGTGTTCCGCGCGCGAGAAAAAGAAGATGACACAGCAAGCCCTCGCGGACGGTGCAAAGGTATCCAGGCCAGTCATAGGGACTTGGGAGAGTGGCAGAGGTGCGCCGGAGCCTGAAAAAGCGGTGGCCCTCGCCAAGATACTCGACCAAGATCAAACGGAATTCCTTCTTCTCGCAAATCTCCAGCGAGGCGCGTCGAATTCAGATCACATCGACCCAGACCTTCTCCGAACCGTGAACGACCTTCTTGCCTGTCGAAGCGGCGCGCTGGCCAGCAAGCCTGTAGCCATCGGCATACCCAGCCATCTTAGTCTCATGGACTCCTGCTTGGCGTTTACGCCCATGACCATAATCGTGGGGGATAAGCGCGAGGACCACGACCCCCAGAACGCGGGAGACCTGTACGTTTTCTCCGCGAGCACTATAGACGATAGGTGGATCATGAAGCTAGGGCTTCCGCCCGACACCGAAAAAATCTCCGATAAGATTCTCTTTACTGACAAATATGACGAACACAGGTGGCTTCGCGAAAAACTAGGCGAGCGACACATTATGTTCATCGGCTCACCAGCCTCAAACCTGTTTTCTCGGGAGTACAATAACGAGTTCCTTTTTCGCTTCGCGATCAGCCGGGAAGCCCAAGTGAAATGGGAGGCCAAGCGCAAGGAAATGAAGGACTTAAAAACGCTGGCTGACCTCTCCAAGTTCCACCTTGCCAGCCTGCCAGATCTTAAACAGACTATGCGACTTTTCAAACCGGCAGGATTCATTGATTTCAATTACCGCCACCTCAGAGTTGGCATGGACGTCAGCAGCAAGAAGGATTTTGCTGTGATTAGTCTGGGGTGCAACCCGTTCGCAAAGCCCGGCTCACACTACTTTGCAATCCTCGTGGCCGGTGTGCATCATCCCGGAACTGCGAATGCGGTCAAATTCCTCGCAACTCCATCGAATTTCGAGAAGCACCCGTTCGGGGGAATCCTTGAGGTCGATGTGCCGAGCAAGAACGAAGAAGATAAAGACATCGCTTGGCACAACAAAATCGAGAAGTGCGACATTGATTGGCACCGTGCGGGATCCGGCGAGGACCCCTTAGCATACGACCCACCCAAACTCCTCAGTAATCTTGAAGGTTGGCGACAAAAGTTGGACCAAAATCCCGAAATCGTCACAGAGTTGTTGACCAAAGAGGAGGTTAAAGCACATGCAGAACTCATCCAACTCCTTGCCTCGGCCAAGAACCATCCCGAAGGAGCGCCAAGCAAGAATCCCAACCCCTAACCAAGAATCCCAACCCCTAACAACGTGGCGACCGAGACGCGGCCACTGGCCATCCAAGGAACCCAGAAAAGTAGCTTCCGCCTACCGTCCCCCCATCGTGTAAGAACCGCGGACAAACCCGCCGGAGCCACTACGCGCTTGCGCATCCGTGTAGCACCAAACCCACTCCATGTCAATAATCGCTTACATACACGCACCGTTGAACAAAAACGGAGCCACAAAACGTTTACATTCCTCTGGATTTGTTGTCGCCGTAAGTTACATGTAGTGGTGTTGGTTCTTTGATTGTTGGCTGAGGTGTCCCGGAGCAGGGCCGGAGCTTCCCCACAGCCAGCCTATTGCTATCAGTGCGACCCCCTTTCGCGGAGGCCGCAAAAGAGAGTGGCCGTGTATCACCCCACGGCCACTCGATAGCCGCTAAAGAAAGCCGAGAGGCAGAACCACCCGGATTGCTTTTGGTCCACGTGTGCAACGTTAACCGCGGCCCAGAGAATTTAGGGCTTCTCTGGGAGAAAAGCAATCCTTTCCGGCGTCCAGGGCAACGGTGCCTGCCTCTCTGTGCGAACCACGAACACGAGAGGCACGTATGGCCAAGAGCCACCAAACGGAGTTGGAGCAGGCCACTTCAAGATGCGCTAGAGTGGTACGACAAAAGGCAGTTGCTGGCCGCCAAACAAAAGCAGCGCAATCGCCGCTGGCAGAGAGCGTTTGACCCGGTTCGCCAGGTGTGGAGGACTTTCGCATCCTCCGTGCGCTGGCCCATCATCTTGGGCCTTTCAGCGCTCGGAGAGGGCATCGTCCTTTTCCTCGCTGCAATCGCCTGACGAGGCCACCAACCAACAGCACGTTAAGCCCGGGAGCCGCAGCCGGCTCCCGGCTCCATGGCTCTGTTGAGCCAAAGCCACGGATTCTCAGAAGGAAGTCTCTGATATCGGCTTGTTACTGGTCGCAAGGCTTCCCTCGACACCGTTTGTTGGAAGTAACGTTGAGGCACCTTCCTGAACCTCGACGAAGCCTGGCCAATCGCCGAGCGTGGCCATAAGCGGCTGCATCTGGCCGACATCCACCTCCACCGCGCCCGCCTCTTCCGCGACAAAGAGGAGTTGAAGAAAGCCTGCGCGATGATCGAGCGCTGCGGCTACTGGTGCCACAAACAAGAACTCGAAGACGCAGAGGAAGCGGCGAAGTCGTGGTGAATGACTGTGAATAGATGGTGAACCGGATAGCACAAATAGTTCTGGCAAGGGCGAATGGCTTCCTTGAAAGTAACGGTGCAGGATCGAGTTAAGTTCGCTCTCAGCCAATTGCTGGAGTCCAAATCCAGTAACGCCTCGCGGGCAGTTGACGGCAAACTTGGTGGCTTCCAAAACCACCCTCGGTCCTGCACCGTTTAAAACGGAGGCTGCATCAACCCGGAAGGTTCGACAACTCCAAGTTGTGTTTTGTTATTGATCGTTCACAACCGCTCGTGGCTGCGGGCCGTGCAGGGCCAGCCGGACCTGGCGCGGGCGGACCTCAGCGAAGCCTGGGAGATTGCCGAGCGCGTCCCGATGCGGCTGCACCTGGCCGACATCCACCTTCACCGCGCCCGCCTCTTCCGCGACAAAGAGGAACTCAAACGCGCCCGCGCCCTCATCGAGCAGTGCGGCTCTGGCGCTGCAAACCAGAACTCGAAGACGCCGAGGAAGCCGTGAAGAACTGGTAACGGAGCGCGGCTGTGGCGAAGCCCAGCGGCAGCGGATCCGACTACGCCGGCGCGTTGGGATTTTCCAAAGCCTCCTGACTCGCGAAGCCGCTGCGATTGGTCCTGAGGACACAGTCGCGCTCCGTCAGCCCGGCAGGGCGACCGACCATAGCCCAGCGTTTCAACGCTGGGTTTGGTCGCCGTAAAGAACGAGTCCCGTCAGGGACGGCAGAACCCATTTTCACCCGTAACGATTTCTTTCGTCCCTGACGGGACTCCCTCCCTTTCGGTCCGCTCGATCCCACCGATGAATCGGTGGGCTATTATCGGTCGTCCCTTGCGGGACTTCGCGCAGGCTTCCGACGAAGCCTGGCAAATTGCCGAGCGCGGCCATAAGTGGCTGCACCTGGCCGACATCCACCTCCACCGCGCCCGCCTGCCCCGGACACCCGGCAGGCAGGCCCGCCTCTTCTTCCGCGCGAAACCTTACCCGTGGAAATCGCCCCAAGACGATCTGGCCGCCGCCGAGAAACTCATCCACGATTGCGGCTACCATCGCCGCGACCCGGAACTCGCCGACGCCAAAAAAGCCATGCTCGGTCAGTAGGAGAATCGTGGTACCTATGAGCGTGTCATTCGTCGCGCCAGCGTCTTGGACTGCGCCAGCCCTCTGGCGCTTTGGAAAGGCGCGCGACCCAACCACGTCTCAAATGGCTTGCCTGCTAAACCAAAAGCGGCAGAGGACTCTCATCTTTACCCCCAAAATGGGTGGTCGAAACATTATGGAATATCTGGATTTACTGGGTCTTTTCGAGTTGCCGACAAGGCAGGATCGATGGTTGGGACATGCATCGAACCGTCGAACTCCAAATTCTGCGGTTTTCCGCCCCATTTCTATGTCTAGCACCAGCGTTCGGGGGTAAAGATGAGAGAGGACTGCCGCACTCCACGACACTTCGCGACATTCGGCACCTCACGCCTCGCCGAGCGCGGCCATAAGCGCCTGCACCTGGCTGACCTCCACCTCAACCGCGCGCGACTCCCGCTATTGCGGAATGCGGATTGCGGAATGAAGCCACCTCTGCCGCCTGCGCCGACCTCGCCGCCGCCCGCACGCTGATCGAGCGCTGCGGCAACCGCTTCTATAATGCCGCTGATGCTTGTTGCGATTTCGGGAACACCGGCGTCGATGACGTCGGCTATCTCCGCGGTCTGATTGAGGAGATTGGTCGGCAGTTCGCCGTGGACCGAAAGCGCATCCACTTGATCGGGCACTCGAATGGAGGCTGGTTGGCCTATCGGATGGCTTGCGAGTCGGCGAATCTCATCGCTGGCCTGGCCAGTCTGAACGGCATGACATTCCTGGAGCCCACCTCTTGTCACCCGTCCCAGTCCGTAAATATCCTCCACATCCACGGCACCGCCGACACAGACGTGTCTTACTATGGAGGCGCCCTTGGCATCCAGGGGTTGGCGTTCCAGTTCCCAGCCAATCTGGCTCCGTTTCCCGGAGCGGTGAAAACCGTCCGGACCTGGGCCACCTATAATAGTGCCAGCGGTCCGGTTACGGAGGCGGCGCCCTCCATGGATCTCGTTCAGGAGGTGGTGGGGCTTGACACGGTCGTCACACGCTACACGAACTGCCCGCCGGGCGGCGCGGTCGAGCTCTGGACGATTAATGGTGGCGGCCACATTCCGACGCTCTCCTCGCAGTTCTCGCCTCGCGTCATCGACTGGCTCCTCGCCCATCCGAAGCCGTGAACTTCTGGGCGGATGCCTCAGACCCGGATGCCGACGGCCACAACACGTGGCAGGAGTGGCGTTGCCAGACCGATTCCACCAATGCGCTCTCGGGTTTGCAGCTGCTGTCGGCAACGTGCGCCGGCACGAATGTGACCTTGAGTTGGCCGAGCTCAGTCGGCGTGAGCTATTCCCTGGAGGGCAGCTCGGATCTGTCGGCAGGAATCTCCTCCCACGAGGGCGCGCGCCAGAAATGGGCGATTCCACTGAGAGACGTGGCAACCAGGGTGTTCCCGTCGGGAGAGAAAGTGAGGTCCGAGAAGAAGAACCCCTCGGCCGGCAACGTCAGTAGTTCTCTGTGCGTCGCCAGGTCCCATAGCTTGACGGCGTCGCCAGCGCCACCGCCCCCAGTGGCCAAACGTCGGCCATCCGACGAAAAGGCCACGCTCAGTGCTGCGGCTATAGGACGTCGCCAAGTTGCCGACTCCCGCCGGGCAACCACATCCCAGAGCGTGACGGTACGGTCTTCGCCCCCGGAGGCCAGGACCCGGCCATCTTCCGAGAAGCACACCCCAAACACCCATCCATAGTGCTGGCGGTAGGTGGCTTCGTGTTGTCCAGCGGGGAAGCTCCAGAGCTTCACCCTACCGTCAGCATATCCGGCGGCCAGACGCCGGTCGTCGGGCGCAAGGTCAACCGATAGGATACCCTTTTGCTGAACTAGCGCCAGCGGCACCTCCTCCCAGTCACTGGTCCGCCATATTCTGACTATGGCCGAGTCATCATTGAAGAAGACCCTGGCGGACAGGAAATGGCCGCTGCGGGAAAAGCGGAGGAATCCAGCCCACTCAAAAGGAACCTCGAGACTGGTTACGCGCCGCCGCCCCTGCCAATCCCAGATGTGAATTTTCCCCGCGATGTCACCGGCCGCCAGCCAACGCCCGTCCGGCGAAAGCGCCACGCCCCAGTTGTTCGCGCCCAAAGCCGGCAAACGTTCCGTGAGTTGAACCGACCGGGCATCCCAAACTCCAAGCGTACCGTCGCGCTCGGTGGTGATGAAGCTCCGGCTATCGGGCGTGAACGCGATGCCAAACCGGTTCACAACCAGCCGGGCGTGCGGCACAGAAGGGGGCGAAATCACAATGTTGGTGTGGCCCGAAGCCCGGCTGCCGACGGTGCTGTCCCAAACATAGACCCAACCATCTTTGCAGCCACTGATGAGCTTCCGGCCATCGGGCACGAAGGTCAAAGCCAACACCTCGCCCTGATGCCCCTGCAAACGGCCAAGCTGGGCTTGGTCTGGGATGCTCCAAATTCGGATCGTCTGGTCCGCACTCGCCGAGGCCAGCCGCTGGCCGTCCGGGCTGAAGGCGAGAGCGCAGACGAACCCAGTGTGGTTGGTCAGTTGCCCCCGCGGTTCCCCGGATTCCGAATCCCAAAGGCGGATGGCTCCGCTGCTGTACGCGAACCCGGCTGCGAGGACTTTGCTGTCGGGCGAGAAGGCCAGGGCGGTGACCCCGTCGCTCGTTTGCGTCTGAATGGGGATGACGCTTCCGCTCGGCCACCTCACGACCCGAATCGTTCCGTAATCTTCCCCGACTGCCAGCCGGTTGCCATCCGGTGAAAAGGTGACTACGCCCGCCTCGCTTCGCCTGGGCGGTAGCGCCGTGAGGCAAGTCAGGAGTTGGCTCGATCTCCACTCGACCACTTTGACGGTCCCCGTGTCGTCAAACGTCGCCAGCAACTTTCCGTCCGGGGAAAACGCCAGAGACCTTACGGGAGCGCTGTGGTTGAGCGTGCTTCCCAGCTTTCGTGCTTGCATGTCCCACAGATCAACGGTCGGTTCTCCGCGGGCATTGCGACCGGCCACGGCCAACAGACGGTCATCCGGGCTGAAGGCGAGGCCTTTCAAACCGGCATCGGTAAACTCGGTGACGGTGACGGGCGGCTGGGTGGTCAAATCCCACAGCGCGACCTTGTCGCCGCCTGTCTGGACCGCCAAGAGCTTCCCATCTTTGGAGACGGCCACGGCGCCGATCGGATCGGGATAGCGATGGAGCCGTAGCAACTCGTCCCCCTGGCACAGTAGCCACAGGTAGCGCCACTCCCAATGACGCAAGTCAGAGGCGAGGGACGAGGGACGAGGGGCAAGTCCGGTTTCGGAGCTCCTGGCGGGGCGATGTTTGTTCAGCAGGCTGACGGCTTGCCCAACGTCATGATCCATCAGCGCGAGCTGCGCCAGCTTCATGTCGGCGGCGTAGGCGTTCTGGCGGGCCAGCAGTTCTCCGGCTTCGGCACGCGTTCGCTGCGATTCCGCCCGGCCCCATTGCCACAGCACGCCGGCAAGGCCGAGCACCAACGCGAACATCAAACCGGCAACCAAGCCAGCGACCAGCGGTTTCCTTCGGCACCAGCGCCACACCTTCTCGGACCGGCTCACCGGTCGTGCCATGATGGGTTCGCCGCGGAGGAACCGCCCCAGTTCATCCGCCAGCGCCTGCGCTGTGGCGTAACGGCGCGACGGTTCCTTTTCCAGGCACTTCAGACAAATCGTCTCCAGGTCGCGCGGCACGGTCGGGATGAGCATCCGCGGCGAGACCGGCTCGGCCGTCAGCACCTGACTGACGATGACCTCCAATGAGTCCGCCTGGAACGGCGGGCGGGCCGTCAGGAGGTGGTAGAGGATCCCGCCCAAGGCATAGACGTCGCTGTACCGGCCCACCTTGCCGTGCTTGGCCGTCGCCT
>CAYIIH010000369.1:0-8441 GCA_964363225.1 uncultured Verrucomicrobiota bacterium
AACTGAATGAAAAGAAAAAATTCCAGTTGACACACCACCCCATAGCAGGGGTCAGGCCGTGCAAGCTGGCAAGCAAGATTGACCGAACTGGGAGAGGCGGCAGACGGCTCGCCCATTACGAATCGGATATCGCTTTTACTTTTACTCCATAAAGCTGCGGATTTATCGGCGCAGATCGGACGGGCCTACTAATCGTAATTATTGAAAACCAGGATCATAACCAAGGCGAACGCGGCCAGTGAAATGGCCAGACCCAAGCACGACAGACCAAAGCCCAAGCGCAAATAGGTCTGGGCCGGGTTCCATTCCTGGCCGGTGTCTGCCCGGATTTTGAAATGCAGATTGATGGCGTGAACCGCCAAGCCGAGTCCCAGCAATGGAATCAAGCTCAGCCAGCCAAACACATAGCAGCGCAACGAGCGCTGAATCAGATCAATTCGGGCGGTGGGTGAAAGCATGGTTCCTCGACGTCGATTACGGTTCTTGCTTTGTGTTCGTGGTGCCGGGTCGAAGTTGGGCCTGGCCATTCTGCAACCGGGCCGGCGCGTTGGCGCCCGCCACCGCCTCGTATCGCTGCAATTGCCGCCGTTCGATCAGCCGCAACTCCCGTTTCAGGTAATGCAACGTCAGACTCTGGCTGACCACAAAGGTGACCATGAGCGTCAGTAGGATGAAAACAACCAGCAGGGCCGAGCCCGCTTCGCCCGATCGCGAAGCGCCGTTTCTCACGCAAGCTGCCGGGGTATAACGTACAGGCAATTTCATGCTAGAAAAAGCAGTTTAACCACAAAAGAACGCATAGATCGCATAGAATCAATGAATTGCACGTGTCAACCTTATCATTCATCGGGTGTGCTCAAGACCGTTTGTAAACGGCTCTCTCTGTGCTCTTTGTGATCTCTGTGGTTCATCAACTTCTGTTCTTAGGTTCATGGCTTCCGACCGGTTGGCGGCACGGCTTGAAAGGTGAATAACGGACGCAGCCGCACCACCTTTTGCGTGGTTTTCAGTTCGACTTCCCAGCGCCAGGCTGTGACATGAGCGCGCGGGTCCTTTTGCATTGATGATTCTTTAACGTCCGCCAGGAGTTGCGCCCAGCGCGACTTTTCCCCGGCCCGCCGGAACACGGTTCCTTCCTTGAAAAGGTAAACCACGTCTCCAGCCTGCTGCGGGATGCGCAACTCCTGCGCTTCGCCGGATTCGATCAGCGCCAGCTCGCCCATGGCCTGGTGAATGTCCTCGCGCCAGCGTTCCCCCGCCTGCAACGCCCGAGCAATGTCCGAGGCATTGCGGCTCAGGTGCCTGGTTTGATCCAAACAGCGATAGAAGCTGGCGAAGGCCAATCCAACGACAACCGACCACAAAGCGATATAGACCATGCAATCAACCAGCAGAATGCCGCGCTCGGTCTGGCGAGAGTGACGAGGGACGGGTGACGAGCGCGGAATTCTCGCGGCGCGGCAAGGCCGCAACAAATGTACAGGTTTCCAATCTGCCGTATCGCGGATTTCCAATCCGCACCCCTCGCGCCTGTCGAATGGCCTGCCGACCGGAAGTCGGCGAAACAGCAGATTGGAAATCTGCGCTACGAAGTCTCTGCGGCCTCTCCTTCCGGTTAAATCGTCGCGGGCCGTGACGATTTTCACACCCGGACGGAGCGCGGGCGTCCTCGCCCGCTTTCGACCGGCTTGGCCAAAGTCGCGCCGGATTCGTTGCATGCTGTGGAAAAGGCGGATCAAAAGCGGGCGAGGACGCCCGCGCTCCGTTGCTTGCGGCGTGGCCGCGCTGTGAAATATCCGGGCTAATTTCATTTGAGTTCCGTTATTTCGCGCCCGCCAGGCGCACTTCCCTCAAGACTTTGCCGCCTTTGTGCGACTTCTCCGGCAGCCATTCCAAACGAATCAGATCGCTCTGCCGCGTCAGAACGAAACGTCCGGGAGGCAGATTCTTCACCGAAGCGGCCCGCACTGGATAGGGGTGGGAACCGTCGGCGAAGCTGCGCCATTCCCCGGCGCGCAGAATCTCCATTTCGCCATCGACAATCTCCATGGCCAACGCTTGAAAGTAGTAGGCCCGGCAGAGTTGTTGTTCGCGCAGAAATGAGAAACCCAGCGGAATAATGGTCAGCACCAGAATGGACATGGCCACCACCATTTCGGTCATGAGCGTGCCCCGCCGGCGGAGCACCGCGCTCTTTGCTGTCAGGCGGATCACCATAAGACCCCCGTTTCGATGACTGAGATCAAGGCCTGAAATGTTCCCGCCGTCAGCAAACCGACGAACAAGCCATTCACCAGCACCAACGCGGTGGTGATGACATGAGCGGCGGCTTGCTCCTGTTGAAAGGCTTTGGCATCAAGGCTTTCGAGCCAGCCGGACAGCGCGGTCAAAAACCGGTTTTGGGTGTGGCACGCGTTGCTCAGGCGCCAGTGGAATTCGCCGGAATCATCCAAGCGCCGCATTGCTTCCGGCAATTTCCGGCCCGCGCGCAGATCCTCCACGGCGCGCTTCGCTCGGTTCAGGAAAATGCCGTTGGCGGTGCTTTCCGCCGCCAGTTTGAGGGCCCGTTCCTCCGGCACGGTTGCATCCAGAAGAATTGCCAGCATGGCTGAGAAATCGCGCTGTAGGCGCTTGTACCGCCACGGGATACGCAACGCCATCCAGTCCGACACCGGTTGCAGAACTCCGTGCCCCCAGGCCAAGACCCGGGGTCCGCCCACATAGAAAAAAGCGGCCAGCAGAACCAAAACCGCGGCGGCGATGGTTACCCAGACGCAAAGATGCGCTTGGCTGATGACAAGAAGAGTCAGCGCCGGCACCGGCACCTCCATGTCGCTGAAGATTTGCAGAAACTTTGGATAAACAAAGACCAGCAGCATCAGAAAAATCAGAGGGGCCACCGGCAGCAGGACGAGCGGCAGGATCATGGCGAAGTTGAACGCGCCACGGGTTTTGGACAGCCCGTCTTTGAGCAATTGCCGGCACGCCGGCAGCACCCTCCTCGGATCGCCGATTTCCTCGCCCACCTTGAGCATGGCTTTGATTTGCGGCGACAAGAAATAAGGCACTTTTTCCAGTGCCTGTCCGAAGGGCAAACCCATTTCCAGGTAAGCTGCCAGGAGATGAAATCGCACGCCCATGGCGCGGTCCTGGCTTTGGGATATGGCCACGATGGTGTTCTCGGCGCTGCGCCCCTCTTTCCAGCCCGTTTCGAGCAGGTCGAGGAAAAAGCGGGCTCGCTCCTGCCGCAGCATGGGGAGGCTGAGCAGGAAAACCAGCAGCCAGAGCAGCGGCCCAAACGCAATGAGCCAAGCGAGCCAAACGAATAGGTGCGATATCCATCCGCTCATTATGAACCTCCCAACATATCCAGCATATTTGCCATCGGGATGAATATTTGCACCACGGGATACAATTGGCAGAAAATCATGATCCCCAGCATCAAGACGGAGGCGGGCAACGCCACGTAAAGCAACATCTCGATCCGATAAAGCGCCCGCGCATGATAAATCTCCGCCGCCCGACGAAATCCCTCCGCGAGGTCTTCGCCTCCACCGGACACCAGCCAGCAAAACAAGGGCGGAAAGACTCTGCTGCCGGAGGTCATTTCCGCAAATTTCGCGTGCCCGCCGGCCAGGCGCGATTGCCACCGGGCAATCTCAGCGCCGGCCGGAGTGCCGCTTTCGATATCGTGCAGCAAACCGAGGGCGCTGTTCAAATTCGTGCCGCTCTCCAGCATAAGACCCGTCATGGAAGCCACTTGCGAAAGGCCGGCTTCTTTGAAACCCGGCAGCCGCCAGCGGACGGAACGGCGAAATGCCGGCACGAAATAGACCAACATGAAAGCGGCGCCAATCACCGCTATTACCAACGCGGGTAACCACAGGGACACGGTAAGACCGACCCGGACTTGCATCCCTTCCAACACCTCCTCAATCAGGCCCGGAACGCCTTCAGAGAGGGATGCAATGAACAGCGCGAAGAACACGGACAGCGCCAGTGCCGCTGCCAAAACAATCGCGGGATAGACCATCAAACCTTTCAGCCGCACCCAGATGTTGTTGAGCTTCTGGTAGTAGTTGGCCAGCAAGGTGAGCATGCCCGGCAGATCATTGCTTTGCGCTCCTGCTTGCACCATTTTCACGTAAAACTCCGGGAGCCGCCGCGCCGCCAACGCTTCCCGGAGCGGCACGCCTTTGGCCAGATCAGCCTCTAAATGTTCAAACTCCTGGCGCAACCGGCCTTGCTCCATCGTCAGGCACAACTGCCGCAGCGCGCCTTCCAGCGGGATGCCCGACTTCAACATGCCGGCCAACTGCTGGTTAAAAAATGCCAATTCGTCGTATTTCATGAGCCTAAGACTCTGCTGAGTTCTTTTTCATCAGACAGACCCCGGCTCAAAAGCTCACGCGCGGAAGTTTCCAAAGTTTGCTTCGGTTGGACGGCCTCCAGGTTTTCGGCCCGCAATTCCTTGCGCAATGGGTCATCCACGCGCAGCCATTCCACCAGCGGCGCGCGCCCGCGGTAGCCGGTTTGCAGGCAGGCGCTGCATCCTGGGCCGCGGCATTCCTGGCAAAGCCGTCGGATTAACCGTTGGTTCAGCACCAATTCCACGGCGGTCATCGCTCCATGCCGATCCGAACACATGACCAGCAACCGCTCAAAAACGCCTTGGCACGAGCCGGCGTGCAACGTTGCGATCACCAGATGGCCGGTCAAACCGGCGCGCACGGCGATATTGGCCGTTTCCTCATCGCGGATTTCGCCGATGACCAGCACTTGCGGGTCCTGCCGTAAGAGATGGCGCGCGGCCTTGGCAAACGTCAGACCCCGCGCTTCGTTCACCTCCGTCTGCATGATGCCGGAAATGATCTGCTCCACTGGGTCTTCCACGGTGATGACGTGGCGTCCGCCCAGGCTCGCCAGGTACTGCAGGCACGCATAAATGGTGGTCGTCTTGCCGCTGCCCGCCGGGCCGGTCAACAACAGCAACCCGGTGTTTTGCCTGAGGAACTGTTCCAGTTCGATGCAAGCGGCCTCCGGGAAATCAAGCTGGCGCAACGATTTGGTCACCGGGCCGGTAAACAGGCGCAGGACAATTTTCTCGCCGGTGACCGTCGGATAAGTGGCGACGCGAAGGTCGTTCTGCGCGCCGAGGTCGGCCTTTTCGATGCGGCCATCTTGCGGCAACGACTCCTGGTAGGTCTTGAGTCGGGCCAGGAATTTGATGCGGCCAAAAACAAGGTCGGCCACCTCCTCAGGCAGGGCCGAGGCGGGTGTCATCACGCCATCCAGGCGGAAGGAAACCTGGGCCGATGTGCCGATCATCTGCAAATGAATGTCGCTGGCGCCGGCGTTCTCGGCTTGCCGGACCAAATCCTCCAATATTCTCGGTGCTGATGTTTCGGCGGTCATTATAAGTGTGAGGGACGAGTTTCACCTCGTCCCTGATTTTCCCTTCGACTATTCAATTAACCTGAGCTTGGTAGCAGCCGAGGTAACGAGGCCACGGCCATGATCGCAATAGTGGCGATACCTCAAATCCGACCTGTTGATTGGCAAATCCTCACGCAACGATTCGCGGACCGTTCGCCTCAGGTTCTCCTCAGCTTGTTCACCGCCGGGCAGCTTTTGGCGGCACCACCGGCTTTTTCGACTTCGACTTCGGCTGGGGCGCGGCTTGGGGCGCTGGCAGCGCGCTGACTTTTTTCTTCAAGTCATCCATCTCCTTGCGCAGATCGCGGTTTTCCTTCTTCAGATCTATCACTTCATTTCGCAAGCTGTGAAAGTCATCCACCGGCTTTCGGGCGGCGCGCAGGCTGGCAATCGCCCGTTCCGCGGCGCTCCGTTCCGGACTCTCTTTGCCGGCTTTGGCAAAGGTCTCGAGCACCGCAATGGCCTTGGGATCACCGAGGGTGCCGAGCGCGTTGATGGCGGCCACGGGCACATTCCGCTTCTTGTGCGGGAGGTAACGGATCAGGAACTCGCGTTCTACATCCTTCTTTTCCTGGTTGCGCGCCAGATATGCCAGCGTGTCCAGGCCCCGGGTCAGCCCCTGCCGGGAGAACTCGGCTTCGCGTTTGGCCAGGCACTCACGCAAGGGCGCAAGATAGGCCGGATCATCCTGCGCGCGAATGGCATTGATGGCGGCGTCGGCGAGTGAATTTCGATAGGACTCGGAGTTCAGATAGCGCAGCAAGGTTTCGCGCACTTCAGGCTTGGCATAAGCGCCCAGTGCGGCGAGGGCGTGGCTGAGGATGTCCGGGTTCTTTTCGGATTCCAGACTCTTGCGGGCGGCGGCATAGACTGTTTCTTCATAAAACCCAGTCACATCGGCCAGCACCTGGCGGCGCACGCGAGCATCCGCCTGGCTCGTCGAAGCGAGAAGCGCTTCCCGCGCGTCATCGGTATGAATGGAGCGCAACACCTTGGAGGCTTCGAGGCGAATGCCGTAAAAAGAGTCATTGTTCAACGCCTGCTTGAGCTTGGCGATGGAGTCCTTGTCTTTCCGGCCGGCCAATTGCAGCACGGCCAGCAACCGGCCCATCATGTCGTCCTTGTCCGCCAGTTGGGCGTAAAGCATCGGGTTGGGCGGGTTAAAGCTGATCTTGGCCAGCAAGGTGTAATTGGGATCAATGCGGACCAACTCCGGCGCCGCTTCGAGCGCGAAATAAAAATCTTCCGCCTTTTCTTTCACGATGATTTGTCGATCGACGGTTTTGGCTTTGGATTTGAAACGGACCGTGAGCGGGAAATTGAACAGGAGCACGTCCTCGCTCAGCTTTTGGTTCTGTTTGATGCTGACTTTGGCGAGCTTGGTTTTTTCCTCCCAACTGTAGGCGATTTCGAGTTCCGGATGGTGCGCGTGATACACCCATTGGTCGAAGAACTGATCGAACGAGCGGCCGGAAAGTTCCTCGATCACGGCGTTCAGATCTTCGGTGACGACGGTGTCGTACTGGTGGCGTTCGAGATAGGTCTTGATGCAGCGGCGGTAGAGGTCGTCGCCGAGTTGCGAGCGGAGCATGTGCAGCACCCAGCCGCCTTTGGGGTAGGCCAGGTAGCTGAACTGCTCCATCGGCGCATCGTACTTGCGATAGACGATCGGTTTGGTCTCGTTTTGCATGTCGAGAAAACCGCGCGCGCTGTTGTACATGCCATAGAGAAAGTCATCGCGGCCGTCTTTGTGGCCGTCATAGAGATGCGCGTAGTAGGTGGCGAAACCTTCGTTCAACCAGATATGGCTCCAATCCTTGCAGGTGACCAAGTCGCCGAACCATTGATGGGCCAGCTCGTGAGCGACCAACCCCTGGCTGCTGCGGATGTTTTCGGTGTTAGTGGTGAAGAGCGTGTAATCGGTCAAGGTGGTAATGCTGGTGTTTTCCATGCCGCCCGCCACGAAATCGTTGACGCACACTTGAGAGTATTTGGCCCACGGATAGGGCACGCCGATTTCCTGCTCGAAAAAAGCCATCATATCTTTGGTGCCCTGAAAGGAGTTGGTCGCTTCGTTGATCTCGGAGGGCGGCGTGTAAAACGCGAGCGGAATGTCTTTGTACTGGTCCTCGATCTTCTTGAAATAACCGGCCAGCAGCGACATCAGATACGTGACATGCGGTTTATCCTGCCGCCAGCGCACCGCCACCAGGCCAGTGCCGGCGTCTTTCTCTTCCGAAATGAGTTTGCCGTTGGACAACACCGTCATGCCTTCCGGCACGCGGCAGGTGATCTCGGAGGTGAACTTTTCATTAGGCGAATCGAAGCAAGGATACCAATGCCGCGCCTCAATGGCTTCGCCTTGCGTAAAAAGATGCGTGTCGCCCTCTTTGTAGCCCATTTCCGGCGTGCGGAAATAAAGCCCCTGCTTTGGCTCGGCCTCATAGGCAATGGTGACACTGGCTTCCTTGTCCGGCGGAATGGCCTGGGCAAAAGTGACCACGACTTCTTTGTCGGTCACTTGCTGGGCCTGGATCTTCTCGGTGGCGGTGACGGACTGAACATTCAGATCGACCGCGTTGAGCCGGAGTTCCTGAAAGGGCTTGGCAATCGGTTTGAAGGTGAGAGTGGCCTTGCCGGAGACCGTGCGCTTCTTGAAGTCCGGCGTCACGTCCAGCGCCACGTGCAGAATGTCGATCTCGCGGCTGGGCGCGTACTTGCGGTGGTCGGAAGAGTCGATGGGCGCGGCCCGGAGATAAGTGTGGCCGCAGCGCAACTCTTCGACGTTGTCGGCGCGAGAGAGGACTGTGGCATTGAAACAAAGGACAAGAGTGAGCGAGGCTGTTAATGCTTTTTGGATCATTTGAAGACTCTTTCTACACGAAGACAGGCAGGAATCACGGAGAAAATCACACCACAAGGGCTGATTTAATAAGGAGCGCGGGCAGCTTGCCCAATGCCACTAGGATTCTTTGCAACATGTTGAATATAAACATTGTACAATT
>CAYIIH010000370.1:0-8420 GCA_964363225.1 uncultured Verrucomicrobiota bacterium
GTGACGGTCATATAGACCTTGGAAGGGACCATCCGGTTGTTGGAACTGCCGGAGCGGGTGCGGATGTCCTTGATGCTGCGCCGGAGCATGGTGTTCATTCGCTTTGGCTCCGATACCCCGAAGTTTGCTTCGGCTTGGTTAGGGGAGATTTTGGGGAATGGAAAGCCGCTGCCTCACCAAGAGTCATAATGTATCGGTCCGATTTTTCAGTACTTTAGAGCTCTTTTTCCGGCCGCCGGAGCTGCTTCCCCGTCCGATGGGCGCTCCGCGCGCGGCATCAGCTTGACCGACCTGAGCTTCCCTTCCTCGGTTTTGAGTTCAAGGTGGGCACCGCAAGCGTAGCACTTGATCAGGCCCGCATAGTCATCGTAGACGTCGTCCAATTCCACTTTATGTCCGCAGGAGAGACAGTTGATTTTCATAGCTGGTGTGTGTGATTGATGTTGGCGGATGATTTTCCGCCTCCGCTTGAACTTATACGACACCTTGTCCTTGGCAGGGAAGGCAGTAGAAGATCCCGCATTCGCCGGTCTGCCCGCACTTGGCGCACGGGGCCGCCGCCTCGCGGATTTGTCCCACCCCCGTGCCGCCGCAGGCCAGACAAGTCAGATCGCCGTTTTCCCGGCCGGAGCCGCCACATCGCAGGCAGGTGATCACGGGCGGGCTGACGTTGATCTTGCCGGTGGCGCCGCAGACGGGACAGCGGCTGGCCGGGCCATACTTGGGGTCTGCGCCGCGACCGTGGCAGTAACCGCAGGCCACTACCCTCACAAAGCGCGGGCGGCGCCGCTTTTTGGCTGCCTGTTCAATGGGAGACGCAACTTTTGTCATAATCATACCTTTTATTAACCGATCGGCCCGCTACGGCGGCTCCACTGTTGGCTGAACCAGCGGAGACGCCTCTCCCGGCAAATCAACCGCTCATATTCAAATAGGATCCGGCCCCGATCCAAAGGCGCCGACGACACCCCGGTGGAGGTTCCCCCGGAGCGAAAGCTCTTGATCTGCCGCAGGGTTCGGATGTGGGCGGCACCCTTCAAGATGACCATCGATTTAAGCATAGGATTCTTGTTGTTGAGTGATTTTCCGCCTCCGCTTTGCCTGGTATTGATATTGGAACCCACCGACCCGGCTGCGCGGGGTGTTATCCTTGGTTGGCATGGTCGTGAGTTCTTGGGATCAGGCGGCGTCCGGAGGGGCTGATGCGGCGTCCGGTGGGCGGCGGCGGCTTTGCAGGCCTTTGAGCATGGCTTCTTCCACCTTCTGGGGCACCAAGGTCTTTCCGCCACGCGTGACTCGCGCGTTATCGGTATTGAGGACATCGCGACAGACCCATTGGAAGACGGAGTCCTCGGGGCGCGCGTGGGCTTGGCGAGCGGCCAGAATGCGGGCAATGGCGATGCAGGCCCGAATGGTCGGCCGGCTGTTGACCCCGGTGCTTCTCAGGTCTCGGGCCAGATCGACGATGATCTCGGCGTCGGTCTGGGCGACGCCGGAGCGGGCCATGGTGATCTGGACCTCGGTGTCGCGGTCGTAGTGCTCGAGTTGGATGGTGATCAGCCGATCCAGCAAGGCATCCTGCGTTTTGTGCACGCCGGCGTATTCCTCCGGATTGGAGGTGAAGATGGCGCGAAACTCCGGGGCGACTTCCACGTAACTGCCGCCAGCGCGCCGCATTTTGGGCAGGTTCAGAATGCGCTCGGAGAAGATGCTCAGAAAGGGATTGTTCGCCTCGGGCCGGGAGCGGTTGAACTCATCGTAAATGAGGGTGTCGCCGTTCCGGCAGGCGAGGGTAAGCCGGTTCTCCACCCACAGGGAATGCATCTCCTCCTCCGTCTTGAGCACCGAGTGGATGTAATTGTCCACCAGTTTGCGTTTACGGTAACCCGTATCCTGGCCCACCAGGTCCGAACTGTCAAACTCCTCGTCGCCGTGGATCAGGCTGACCGGGCGGCCCAGTTTGGCGGCGACGTGAAAGGCCAGGGTGGTTTTTCCCGTGCCGGCTGCGCCGGCGAAATGAACGGGATACCCGGCTTGCAGGTACGCCAAGGCGCGTTCGGCGATTTGCTCGACGAACGGGGTGCTGACGAAACCGTCACCGGCTTCCGGCACGACCAAGTCACCATTGTCGCCCGACTGCCGCTGGGTCTCGATCATCGAACCGGTGTGAAGATATTCTGTAGTTTCCACAATACGTTCCTCCTCGGATAGTCCGCAGCCACCAGTCCGCGATGAGTTCGCTCAACACGGACTGGGGCTGCGATCGGATTCCCAGCGCACGTCCTAGTAGCGTTTCGACTTCCGCGCTTTGGGAGCAACCGTTTCGGTGGGTGGGACCTTGGTTTCCGCGTAGGTTTTCGGCGGTCGTGCCGCCATCCTGGGGTGACCCAGCCAAGCGGCGCGGGCCCCGGCCAGGTCGTCCGCGATCACGCCCCGCAGGTCGGCGACGTGTTGACGCAGGTGAGAGGTGAACGCGTGCAGGTCACGCTGCAGTTTCTCAGCCATGTCGGCGCGCGCGGTCTGGAAACCCTCCCGCATTTGGGACACCGTCGCCGCCAGCGCGGCCCGTGCCTCGACCCGTCCGTCCCGGAGCGAGTCGATGGTGGCTCTCAACTGAGCCATTTGACTGGTTAGATTCATAGTCATTGTTCAAATCTTTCGTTGATGAGGTGCTCAAGACACATAGGAGTACCGAGCGGAGAATCCCGACGGGGATTCCCCACTCGGCACAGAACGGCTTGACCCTGGCTTAGGCCGGGGCAGCGGCGGTCGCGGTCAGACCGACGGCTTCGGCGTACTTCAGGTACGTTTCCACCGATGCGATCACCACGCGGGCTTCGATGGTGATCAACTCGATGCCGACCAGCGAAATCTTGACCCAAGCATCAATCACGATGCCTTTGTCCAAGATGCGGTCAACCACCTCGGCCAAGCTCGAGGAATCTGTTGATTTTGCGATTTTTGCCATAGTGCTTATCTTGTTTGTTTGTTTTGTTTCTCTGCAGTCCGATTCCAGAACGCTGGGAGGACTAGCGGGTTGCTGGAAGCAGCCGGCGTGCCAGCGGGGAACCCCGACAAGCAGCGACGGGGTTTTGTGGATAATCGCTGCGTTTGTCGAGGGATGGCGACGGTGAGTGTGCTCGCGTTGTTTCGGGCAGGCCCAGGATAGGGAATTGCCGCTAGGGAATCGCTTCCCTGGTTTCAGGAGCGGCTCCTGTTCTGGCTGCGCCCGCCGGGGGGCATCCCGCCCAGGAGTTCGCGGATCCTCGAGTGAAGGAACGGTTTCTGGAGGAAGCCAGCAATCACCCCGGTAGCCAGGGCCTGCAGGACCTCGGCATCGTCCTCGGAGAGAAACCCCGAAATCATCACCAGGGAGATTTCGGGCGCCAGGTTATGAATGAGCCGGGCCAACTGGAGTCCGTCCATGTCCGGGAGCTTGACATCCAGGAACGCGAATTGGAACCGGTGTTGCTGGACCAGTTCGAGGGCGGCCCGTCCAGTGAAGGCCTTTTGCGACGGCAGATGGAGGTCGGCCAGGACATGTTCCAAAGCCCAGCACTGGTCGGGTTCATCGTCCACGATGAGACAGGGCAGTTCGGACTCGTTCATGGAGACGGTGGGGGCACTGGCAGCCTCACGGTGAACACCGTTCCTTTGCCTTTGGTGCTCGCGACCTCAATCGAGCCGGAGTGCTGCTTGATAATCGAGTAACACAGCGGCAGGCCCAGCCCCGTGCCCTGGTCGCCGGTGGTCTTCATCAGGAACAGATCGAAGACACCGCCGAGGTCGGCCGGCGCGAATCCGCACCCGGTGTCCGCGATCCGGACGGCGACTGTTTTCGCGTCCATTTGGGCTGCCACCTCGAGAGAACCGCCCGTGGGCATGGCCTGCAAGGCGTTCAGAAGGAGGTTCTCGAAGACTTGCTGGAGCAGACGGGCGTCGCCATAAACGGGCAGGGGCGTCTCCCCAAACCGCCGGGTCACCTGGACGTTCTGAATCTTCGCCTGGTTGGCGATCAATTGCAGCGTATCCTCCAGGGTCAAGGTCAGGTCCAGCGGGGTGTAGCCTCTTTGCTCCGAGGGCCGGGCGGACTTGAGCAGATGCTCAATGATCGCCGAGCAACGCTGGATGCCGGTCCGGACTTTCTCGGCGCACTCGCGGCGAAACTCGGTCTCGACGTTCTCCGCCGCGAGGAATTGGGCGGCGGAGAAGACAATGGCCAGGGGATTACGGATTTCATGCGCGATGCCCCCCGCCATCAACCCGAGGACGGCCAATTTGTGGGCCTGCAAGAGCTGCCGCTCGAGTTTGCGGCTTTCGGTCAGGTCTCGACCCGTGGCCACCATGCCAATGGTGATTCCCGCGTCCCACAGCATGGGCGAGCAGGTCCAGGAAATGAGCACCGGGGCGCCGGCTTTGGTGACGAGATTCCACTGCGCGTTCAGGGACGGCGTGCCATGATTCAACTGGGAGAGAACCTGTTTGAGGTCGGCCTGGTGTTCGCTCAGGAGCAGCTCGTGGAAGAACCGTTGCGCCACTTCGGACGAACGGTAGCCCGAGGCCGTTTCGGCGGATCGATTCCAGCTCAGGATTCGGCCCTCCGGGTCGGTGGAGAGGAGGATGTCGCTGATGCTCTCGACGACCACGGCCAGATGCCGCTCCATGCGCCGGATGTCCTGGCTCAACCGCGCCTGCTCGGTCACATCGTCCATCAGCAGCAAGGCGCTGTCGGCCGGTTGCCGCCGGGCGAAGGGCACGATGCGGTAATAATACGTTCGCACCAAGCCGCCGTGGGGGCGATAGGTCATTCGCTCGCCGGCCGTCGGTTCGTTCCACCTCAGCACGTGCTGGATGCGGTGCGTGAGGTCCAGGTTGTCGAGAATGGAGGGCGGCAACACCTCGTGCAATGGCCGGTTTAGGGTGTCTTCCTCGGAGCGCCTGCTTTTCTCCAGAAAATTGCGATTGGCCAGGAGGATGCGCAAATCGCGGCCGATGAGCAGCACCGAAGAAGGCACCGCATCCAGCAGAACCTGGGACATGTTCGGCCAGGTGTCCGGCTCTTGATAAACCTTAGAGGCCATGGTCAACTCCCGGGACCCGGCTCGGGGCCTGCGTTTGGGCCGACCAGCGTCGGGCAAAAGCTATAGGGCGGCCAAGGCCCTGTGAGTTCCCACTTCAATCCGCCCGGACCGTGTTGCGCGTTGACGCGGCCGAGGCTCTCCCGAAACTCCGCCGCGTCGGTGCGGGCCACCAAGAAGGCCCAATTCGACACGATCTCCAGGTCCGTCGTCTCCGCCGGCGGCAGAATCCGGCGCGGGCGGAAATCCGGGGCCAGGCGCGTCAATTCATTCAAGACCGTCGTGCAGGTTTCGTCCAACCAGCCGGTCAATTCCTGCTTGACCTTGAGCCGCAGGCGCTGGGTCTGCAAATAGCGCGCGCCTGGGGAAAGCGCCGGTTGACCTTGGCCTTCCAGTCGCGCCAGGCAGGCGGTTTCGGCTTGGCCTCGGGCGAAGAAGCCCTTGACTCCCCATTCCTCGCGGCCGGTGACCTGGTCCAGGAATTGGCCGATGGCGGTGGCGTTGAGGGCGGAATACTCCTCGACGGCCGCCAGCGAGGAGAACAGGGTGCCAAACGGGGCCGGCAGCACCGGTCCCAGACTCAGGGCCTCCTCGACCACCGCCTGGTGCCAGCAGGCGCGGGGACCGATCCACTGCAAGTCCTGCAGGTTGGCTTCCGCCGCCGGGCCGCAGAACTCATCCTTGGACACCGCGCTCAAGACGGCGGCAAAACCGGGGTGTGACCAGTAAAAGGGAGGGTGCCGTTCGTCCATCCCGCGGACATTCGGCAGGGTGCGGTTCCAGCGGTCCTCCGCCTTCGCGCCGGTTACGGGCTGGCCCCGTGAGATAGCCGCCTCTTTGGTCTCACGGGCTGGGGCGCTGAGTATCTCACGGGGCGAGCCCTGCGGATCGCTGGCGAACCCGGGCCGGGCAAAGCCGTATAGATAGAGCGGGTCCTCGCCCCGTGAGATAGCCGACTCTTCGGTCTCACGGGCTGGGGCGCTGAGTATCTCACGGGGCGAGTTCATGGGTTGGCGGGTCCGGGCGAAACTTCGGCCAGCGCCGCGTCCAGGTCCTCCAACTCGATGAGGACTTTCAAAGCGGGAAGCGGCTTCTCCAAACCCGGCTTTGGGGTCGAGCGTTTGGAATCTGCGAGTGCCCGGCGGATGGCCCGGAGGGCGGCGTGGTCGCAGACCGACGCGATTTGCGCGCCGCTGAACCGAGGGGTTTTCGCGGCCAATTCGCCGGCCCTGATGTCGGACGTCAGGGGCCGTCCGCGCAGATGAATCTCGAAGATTTCGCGGCGCGCCGGCTCATCGGGGAGCGGCAGCTCGATCACGCTATCGAAGCGGCCCGGACGCAGCACCGCCGGATCGAGCCGGTCCGGCCGGTTGGTGGCGGCCAGGACCAACACCCCTTTGAGTTCCTCGATCCCATCCAGCTCCGTCAGAAACTGGCCGAGGACCCGGTCGGTCACGGGGGTGTCGGAGGCCCCGGCGCCGCGTCCGGGGATCAAGGCATCGATCTCGTCGAAGAAGATAATGCACGGCGCCGCCTGTCTGGCTTTGCGGAAGACCTCGCGCAACGCGCGTTCCGACTCGCCCACGTATTTGGAGAGCAACGCGGGGCCCTTGACGGAGATGAAATTCACGCCGCTTTCATGGGCGGCGGCCTTGGCGAGCAAGGTCTTGCCACAGCCGGTGGGCCCAGTCAGCAGGATGCCTTTGGGCGGTCGCACTTTGGCTTGTTCGAACAGGGGGGCGAAGCGTAACGGCCACTCGACCGCTTCGACGAGGCGTTCCTTGAGGGTCGCCAATCCCCCCACGTCGGACCAGCGGACATTGGGCACCTCGACAAACACCTCCCGGAGCGCGGAAGGTTCGATCTCCTGCAGGGCCACGAGAAAGTGGTCCATCTGCACTTCCAGTTTGGCGAGCCGCTCGTACGGGATGGTGTCCAGGGTGAAGTCAAGATCGGCCAGCATATTCCGCAGGCAGCCCATGGCCGCTTCGCGACAGAGCGCCTCCAGGTCGGCGCCCACAAAACCATGCGTGATCTCGGCCAGCCGGTTCAGGTCCACCGCCGGGCTGAGGGGCATGCCGCGACTATGAATCTCGAGGATGCCCAACCGGCCGGACTGGTCGGGGATGCCAATCTCGATCTCCCGATCGAAGCGGCCGGGCCGGCGCAGGGCCGGGTCCAGGGCGTTGGGAATATTGGTCGCGCCGATGACGATCAGGTTCTGGCGCCGGGACAGCCCGTCCATGAGCGCGAGCAATTGAGCCACCACGCGCTTTTCCACCTCGCCCACCACCTGCTCGCGCCGCGGCGCGATGGCGTCGAGTTCGTCCAGGAAAATGATGCTGGGCCCTTTGCGGGTGGCCTCCTCGAAAATCTTGCGCAGGTGGGCTTCGCTTTCCCCATAGAACTTGTGGATGATTTCCGGACCGCTCACGGAGAAGAAGTTGGCCTCGCTTTCATGGGCGATGGCCCGCGCGATGAGGGTCTTCCCGCAGCCCGGCGGGCCGTGGAGCAGGACGCCTCGAGGGGCGTCAATGCCGAGCCGCTCGAAGACCTCCGGGTGCCGCAGGGGCAGCTCGATCATCTCCCGAATGCGCTGCAGTTGGGGTTTCAACCCGCCGACGTCCTCATAAGTCACCGCGGGGCGGGCGGGTTCCTTGGAGGACGCCTTGCCGATGACCAACTCCGTCGTCGGCGTGATCAGCACGGGCCCGCGGGGCGTCGTGCTTTCCACCTGGAAATCGGCCGAACGGCTGCCAAACAACACCGCCCGAACCCGGTCGCCTTCCTGGACCGGCAAACCGTCCAACAGGCTGCCGATGTATTGGAGATCACGGGTATCCGGCGCAATCGTCAGCGGCACCAGCCCGATGCGCTGGGCCGGGCGCACGACCACTTTTTTAATCTGGACAAACTCATCGAGCGCCGCGCCGGCATTCTCCCGGGTGAGTCCGTCCAGTTGAACGCGGGATTGGCCGCGGAGTTCCTTGTAGGCGGGCATCACTTTGCAGACCGTGGTGCGTTTGCCGGCCACGGCCACGGTGTCCCCGATGGCGACTTGGAGCCGCTCCATGTCTTCGGGGCCGATCCGCGCCAAGGCCCGCCCCACGTCTTTGCCCAGTGCTTCCGTCACCTTCAGCTTGAACTTCTCAGATTCGTTTTTTTCCATAACACAAGATTGCGTTGGCGATGCCGCCGCATCCGCAGACGGCGCCTCTCACCCCCTGCCTGCCCGCCGGCAGGCGGCCCTCCCCAGTCGCTCCGGTTTGCTCCGCGAGGGGAGAGATTCCATGAGCCGCCAAGGCTCACGAATTGTTCCCCTGAACCGAGGGCGGTGGTAGG
>CAYIIH010000371.1:0-8368 GCA_964363225.1 uncultured Verrucomicrobiota bacterium
CACGAAATTGAAGAGGAAGAGGAGGACTCAGCCGAGAGTGCCGATTAGCGTCCATGGCCGGAATGACTCCCATTCTTCTGGCTTGGTTCACAGGTTTTCTGAGCGGGTTCCTGGTCTCCATTCCGGTCGGGCCCATCAACATCACGATCATCAACGAAGGGTCCAAGCGCGGTTTCCGCTGGGCGTTGCTCATCGGGTCGGGTGCCGTGGTCATGGAGGTCGTTTATTGTCTGGCCGCTCTTGCGGGTTTCTCAGGGTTGTTCACCTCCCGGTTGATGACCGCCACCATCCAACTGCTCAGCTTTCTGCTCATGTTGTATCTCGGATTCAAATACCTGTTTGTGAGCGCGCTGCCGGCGACGACGAAAAGCGTGTCAGAAATTGAACATCGGCTGCACCCGCACACCGCATTCATGACCGGCTTTGTTCGAGTCCTGGGCAATCCGGGCGTCTTTTTGTTTTGGGTCACGCTTTCGGCCTCGTTCATCGCGCACGGATGGCTGGCCGATGAATGGGCGAGCAAAGCCGCCTGCGCGGCGGGAGTGGCCGTTGGGGCTTTTGCCTGGTTTCTCGTTTTGAGTTTTCTGGTTTCGCGCGGCCACGGAAGATTTTCCACCCATACTCTGGTGCGGCTCTCGCACGTGTCCGGCGCGTCCTTGCTGGTGGTGGCCTTTTTCCTGGGTCTGCGATTGGTCAAGCTGCTGGCCCACCGCTAACGAAGCGATGCCCGGCTCAGAACGCCTGCCCCCAGGCCTCCTCCGGCAGATCAACCTGAAACTCGGCCTAGCTCAACTGCCATCCTCAACGACGAAACTTTGATGCATACTGAGCAGGCCGCAGGATGGACTACGGAATGCATAGCCACAAAAAGGCACAAGAAGACGCAAAAGCCCCGACTCTTGCGCTTTTTGCGCTTTCTTGCGGCAATTCCGGAAAGGGAAAGGTGTCTTCTATCCTGCGGCCTGAGCAGTATGCATCAAAGTTTCGTCGTGGCTGACACGCTGGATCGTCCGAAATCCACGGTTTCAGGAGGTCTGAGGCCGCACTTCGCCTTCCGCTGCCATCCCTACGAATCCTCGCAAGCTGCGAGAGTTTTTCCGATGGCCGCGCTCCGCTTTGGCTGCGGCTCCGCCGCGCTGCGCCGCCCGGTGCTGGCGGCTACTGCACCGGAGCATCGGGACCCTGGGCTGGAGCGGCGGCAAAGCGGCGCAGGTATTTGACCGCCACTTTCAGGTCTTTGGGCCAAGGCGCAGCAATGACCACGGGCGTTGCTGTGACCGGGTGCGGCAGTTCCAGAGTCTCCGCATGCAGAGCCGCTCGGCTGATGAGGGGTCTTTCCACTTGCTTGCCCTTCAGCCGGTAATGGGTTTTCAAGGTCGAAAGCAGCAAAGGACGGCCGCCATACAGACCATCACCCACAATGGGGACACGTGCCCGCTGCAAGTGAACTCGGATTTGGTGAATGCGCCCGGTTGCCGGCCGGCATTGCAGCAGAGTGTAACCTTGAAAACGTTCCTGGACTGCAAAACTCGTGCTGGCGCGCTTGCCGATTCTTTCATCGACTCGCATCACCCCTGTTTTGGCCGGATGCGGGGCCAGCTTCAGATTCATCTCAAACTGCTCCTGCCGGGGCGTGCCCTGGACCAAAGCGACGTAGGTTTTGACCGGTTTCTCGGCCCCAAACTGATCAGCCAAGGCGATCAAAGCCGGCTTTTCTTTGGCCAGGAGCAAAACACCGCTGGTTTCGAAATCCAGCCGATGGGCAGCGGCGAGGTATGTTATCTGCCGCTCCCTGGTCCAGAATGCCCCGCGCTGAATATCACGATGGAGGAGTTGCATCAAGTTGGGCCGGTTGGGATCGTAACGGTCCGGTGAGGTCAACAGACAACTCGGTTTGTCCAGCGCCAAAAGGTGTTCATCCTCAAACAGAACGGTGATTTCCCAAAACTCCTTCGTTTCGGGCGAGGAAAGTTTGATCAGGCCGCACATGGGCTCTCCTTCTGGAACCGGGACGTTGGCAATCGAAACAAGTTCGATGGCGCAGGGCGGTTAGGGAGACTCTTCGTCGTCCTTTTCCCCGGGCAAATTGACGCGAGCCAGCTCCATCTGTCTGAGGAACCATTGGTCGAAAGCTTGCGTCTGCCTGGACCGCCGGAGAGTGATCAGGTAAGCGGGCAATTCCGCTTGCACCCTTGCTTCCGGAACTGGCAAACGCGCCTGCAATTGCAGAACAAAACCGCCATTTCGTGTCTGGACGAAAGGACTGATTTCACCGATGGACAAAGCGAAAGCAGCATTTTTGACGAGCGAAAGATCACCCCGGTTGGGCAGGTCGGGGAGGCTTTGAGTGTTTTGGGAAAATGGGTTCAGCCTGACCGGCTTGACGTTGGCCTCCTGGCAGATGGCATGAAAGGCCTTGCTCTGGGCCAATTGGTTGGTCAGCGTGCCGTGAAAGGACTGGCCAGCGGTCCGGGCCAAGGTGAGGGCTTGGTTTTTGCGGTAATCTTCGGACACTTTCTCCCGGATGCTCTCCAAGGGGGGCAGTTCACTGGGCAGCCTTTTCTTCAGGCCCAGCACGTAAACACCGTCTTCCGCCACCACCGGTTGTTCCCCAAAAGGCTCCTCCACGGTCAGGGCAAAGGCAATTTTGCTGAAATCTTCCGGCACATTCAAATCCACGGGTCCGCCGTCCCGTGTGAACGGTTCCGTGGCCTTCGAGGGGAAACCTTTCGCCGCAGCCAGTCGGTCGATGTTATCCTGCTGCCTGGGCTGCAATTCCAGCAATTCAGTGGCAAATTCAATCGCCTGCTTGCGCGCGGCCAGCACGGCATAGGCCTGGTGCATTTCTCCTTTGATCTTCTCTTTGGCCGCCGCCGCCGGCAAAACCATGTCATTGGTATCCTTGAAGAAGTTGGCCCCCCGTTCCTGGTACAGCCGCTCGATGCGCAGGTTTAAATTCGTGTCCTGGACCATCCTCGTGTCGGCTTCAGCCAGGTAATTGGTGGCTTCAAATTTCACGTAGGCGACCTGCGCCCGCTCCGGCACGCGGTAGAGCGACGCTTGATTCGTGTAGAATTGCGCCACCGCCGCCGCGTCCACCGTGACATTGGCCAGGTAATTTGAACTGACGAAAAAAACGGCTTCGGCTTCCACGGCTTCGTTTTCCCGGCGATAAACCGCTTCGGCCTCCTGCGGTGTCACCAACCGGCCGGAAACGCCCGCCACGGCCACGAGATGCTGGATGCCGACTTCATGCCGCACAAACCGCTCAAAATCGGTGACGCGCAAGCTCTGATTCGGCAGCGCTTCCTTGACAAAACGATCATACGCTTCCTTGCGAAACACCTTCTGCTCCGGGTCGCGGAAGGCTTCGGCAATCCATTGCGCCACAGCCGCATCGCTCACCTGCAGGTTGATTTCCTGCAGTTTCTCGATGAGCAACAAGCGATGGTGCGCTTCGCGTTCCACCATTTGCCGCGACAAATCATCGTTGCCCGGCCAGTGCTGGTAACTGAGGAAATAACGCAAGCGCGACTCCTGGTACACATCGAAGTAAGCCTGGCGGCTGACCGGGCGGCCATAAATGGACCCAACCGCCTGCTCTCCTCCCCAGCCACCGCCATAGCCGCCTTGCGTGACCTGCGGGTTGAAATACCAGACGAAACTGATGATGGTCAGCCCGCTGATGACGATCCAGAGCCATTTCTGATGGCGTCGAATACTGTCGAACATAATCGTTTTTTAAATGTAAGGGACGCACCCTAACCAGGTTGTTCAAGCACGGTCAAACCGAAAACGCGAATCGAACGCGAATCGAAAAAGCTGCGCCGCGTCCGGCCAGTCCAGGCGGGCGAAATCCGGGCGAAATCCAACTTTACAACCCGGCAATCGTTATGTCAGGCTCCCCATCTGTATGAGACTCAAGAAATTATTGCCGCTTTCCCTGGGGTTGGTGTTCCTGGCCGGCTGCGCCACCACCATCACGAATTTGACTCCTCGCGAACAAATCCGCAACGCCAACGGCCTGTACCCGTTTGAAGTCGCGTTAGACACCACTCAGCAGACGCTCCGCAAAGACTCGATTCAACCGTCGGTCATCATTGGCCTTGAATCGTATCCGATGCGGCCGACGCCGATGTTGAAAAACCGCTGGGAAACATTGATCCCCATTCCGCCCGACAAGGAATACGTCAATTACCAATTCAAGTTCGATTACGAGTACCACAGCATTCCGCAGCGCAAGTCGGGCAGCAAACTGTCGCCTCCCTACCAACTGCGCCTCAAAGACCGCTGAGTTTTTGCGCGGCCTGCTGGCGGCCCCAGGCTCTCGCCTCAGCGGGCTCTGCTGCCCGCCGACTCCTCTTCAAAATCCACAAATTCCTTGATCTGCATCAGGAACCAGCGGTCGATTTTGGCCAGGGCATAAATTTCGTCGATGGTAAAGCCGGCCCGAAAGGCATGCCGGAGGAAAAAGACCCGCTCGGCGTTCAGCACGCTCAGCTTTCGCAAAAGAACGTCGCGCGGCAAAATATCCCGGTCGCCATACACTTCAACGCCGATGCGCCAGGGTTTGCCGTCGCCGCCCAGGCCGCTCCGGCCAATCTCCAGTGAACGCAGGCATTCTTGCAGACTTTCCTTGAACGTGCGGCCAATGGCCATCGCTTCGCCGACACTTTTCATCTGCGTGGCGAGCGCGCGGTCGGCTTGCGGGAATTTCTCGAAGGCAAAAGCGCGGAATCTTGGTAACGACGTAATCAATCGTCGGCTCGAAGCTCACGGGGTTTCGCGCGTGATGTCGTTCTTGATCTCGTCGAGCAGGCAGCCGACGACGAGTTGGAGGCCGTCCATCAACTCGTTGACGCAGTGGACTAGAGGGACTAATGTTCACCGCCATGAAAACGGTGAATGTTCACGAAGCGAAAACCAACTTCTCCAGCCTGCTGGCCAAACTGGAAGAGGACAGTGAAGCCATCGTCATCTGTCGCAATGGAGAGCCGGTCGCCGATCTGGTGCCACACACGCGGGTGAACCGGATTAAAACGCATCCCGTTCTCAGCAAAATCAAAATCGGGTATGATCCGGTTGAGCCGCTTTCTGAGGTGAAGCGCAATCAACGCAAATCGTTGAGGCTGCTCTGAATGTCACGAAGTTCAGTGTCCGAAATGTCCCACACCGTTGATGCCAACGAATCAATCTCCACTTCGACTTCGGCAAGTTTCTTCAACGATTTCTCATCGTCCTTCGTCGCCAACTCATGCGCTCGCTGGCTCAACAGCGACAGTTGGGCGTGCTGCTTGTCATGCGAGACGAAGCGGGGAAGGCGGATATGTTCAAGGACGTGAGGTGACGGATGCAGCGTGATGTAGCTGGCGACCGCCAAGCCGGCGGGGCTGGAATTCAGCAGGGCACAGCAGAAATGCGCCTCGTCTCGTGAACTCAGTGAGATGAAAACGACCGTGTGGTCAGGCATGACGACCTTGTTTCCAGATTTCGAGTCAGCGAACGGCTCGGCGACTCCGGCTCGCAAGTCGTTGCTCAACTCTGGCCAGCACACCTTGAAGGGCGACAGCGTGTATTCGCCGATGTTGTAAAGCGAGTAGAACGGGGCGAACGGTTCGAGCTTCCGCTTCTTGCCCTCGCCGGATTCCTTGCAGAAATACTTTTTGAACCCGGAACGCTTCGTCAGCAGTTCGTGGAAATGAAGCAGGTATTTGTAGGCTGAGGTGAAGCGCTCTTTCATCAGTTCCTCATCCAGTCCTTGGCGCGCTTTGGCGTCTTGCACGTTCAGCAGGTACGCCGATGGTGTGGCGCGCCAGCGGCCAACATCGCGACCGCGCAGCAGCGGAAAAAGCAGCTCCGGCTCAAGGGCGTGTTCGATTTGAGGAATTCCCTCCAGCTTGCCAATTTCATTCAGGTTGCGCGCGATGATCTGACCAGCCGGGTTGCGGCCTGTGATTTCCATCCAATAGACCCCGTTCGCCCACGTGCAAGAACCGGCGTAGGCGCGGTAGGCCGCCTGCCCGACAGCTTTCTGGATCGCGGTGAGCGCCTTGGGCCGCGCGGTAAGCCACGGACTTTGTGGCTCCGCTGGGTCAATCGGACGCGCCTGCCATTGTTTCACCTCAACTTTGCTCAACGCGGTGTCGAGGTCGTCGTCGAGCTTGATGGTTTCCTTGCCCTTCTTGCGCCAGTAGAGGTAGGGCACGGGATACTTCGTCGCCCGGCCTTTTTGAAAGGTCACGATGGCCGTGCGGTTGGTTGCGCCCTCAAACGGCTGGAACTCGCTGAGGTCGTCCACTTGCAACACTTGGAACGGCTCCTTGTCGCCGAGTTGAAAACGCCGGAAGCCATCGCCCGCGCCTTTCGTCTTAAACAGCGTTTGTGTGATGATGAAGCCCAACCGTCCGCCCGCGCGCACGTAGTTGTCCATGCAGACATACGTGAACAGCATGGCGAGGTCTTTCTTGCCGCCGCCCATTCGCGCCGCCTGGCCTTCCAGCGAAAACAGGCCGTAGTCCTGCCAGAGCTTCAAGGTTTTGGCGCGGTAGTCGTCGGAGAGACTCTGCCAGTTCACCCACGGCGGGTTGCCGATGATGAAGTCGAATCCGCTCGTGCCGACGAACACGGGCGCGAACTGGTTTTTGAGGAACCTCGCCCAGATGCCGTTCTTGCCGTCGGCCTTCAGCCGGACAATCCGCGCGAAGACATTCACCAAAAGCTTTTCGGCGCCCGACTCCAGGCGACCCACAACCTGCCGCAGTTTTTCGACGAACTGCGCCTGAGTATGCCCAACTTGGATGGATGCTTCAAGGAGCGCGCAAACCGTCTCAATGCGGTCCTTCTCGACGACCGCCGCGGGAAAGGAGAAGCGCCCTTCCGCCGTGTCCACGTGCCAGACGCGACCGTTAGGCAGCGTCAGTTCGCCGCCGCCTTCGTGCAACGCCGCGCCCATGAATTCTATCTGACCTTCGCTGGCAAATTCGCCTGGCGTGAGGAGGGAGTCGCAGAGGTAAACCGGGATTTCGATTTTCGGCGCGTGGCGGATGAGCGTGCCGAGCGCGAGGAGGAAGTTTGTTCGCGCGGCGATGACGGCGAGCGGATTGAGGTCGAAGCCGACGACGTTCGCAAGAAGCTTTTGCACCAACTCATCGGGCCGCACGAGATGCTTGTCGGCGTATTCGAAAGCTTTGCGGATGCAGAGCGTCAGGATGGTTCCAGAGCCGCAGGACGCATCTAAAACCCGTTTGTTGGGATTGCCATCATAACCAGTCTGGCGGATGAGCCGGTCGGCCAGCCAGTCCGGCGTGTAATATTCGCCAAGGTCGTGGCGAACGCGGCGCGGCAACAGGTATTGATAAAGTTTTTTAAGCAAGTCGCGCGTGGCGTCCGGCTGAATCGTCACGGTCGCCGGCTCGAATTGCTGCAAGGCAATCGCGAGGTGCCGGATGCTTTGCGCCACCGCGCCGTCCCACACGTCGAGATACCAGCGAAAGAAGTCGCCTTCGAGGAAGTTGACGATGTTGAACTGCCGGAACAGGCCGCCATTCTCCAGGTTTTCAACTTTCGACCGAACGATGTCTTCGCCCGCCGCTTCAATTTCCGCGGTGAACGAGGCGAACCACGATCCCTCCTGCAATGAAATCAACTCCGCCGCGAGCAGCTTCATCAGCAGGACGTAGTAAGTGTGAACGGCAAACAGGAGCCTCTTCAGGTCGGGCTTCTCCTGAATCTTGTAGAGTTTCGCCAACTCCTTCGCCGCCGCATCGCCCTTCTCCAATTCCTGTCCGTAGATGACGCCGAAGATCATGTTCCACTGAGCGAAGAACGCGGACACGCGGTGGTTGTCGTGAGCGAGCAGCTTGCCGTACAGCGTGTTCACAACGCCAACGGCAACGTCGGAGGAAGGTCCAAATACTTGGGCCAGGCCTTCTGGCTCCAGCGCGCGCCGGTGGAAAAAGCGCAACGAGTAGAGCAGCCAGTCCACGCTCGCTTCGTCCAGCGGCATTGGGCCGACGATTTGAAAGCCGCCCTTGGCAAGACCCTTGGGTTTGAAGAACTGCAACTGTGTTTCGAGTGAGACCGGCTGGAAGAACTTGGCGCGATTCTCAGACGAAGCGTAGCGGAGATACATCCTGCTCTTACCCCATATCTTGGTCAGCGTCGAGAGCCGGGGCGGGCGGAGCGCCGCCGCGCGCATTGAGCGTGCAACCGCCAGCCACTCACCAGGTCCATCAGCCGGCGCAAGCCCGCTTCCACGCTTTCGGCCCCGGGTTGGCCGTCGCTGGGCGCGCCCCGCCAGCCGGCCCGCCGCGCCACCAGCCGGATCGCGGCCTGCAGGCTCAGTCGCGGCACCGGCCCGTCGAGTTTT
>CAYIIH010000372.1:0-350 GCA_964363225.1 uncultured Verrucomicrobiota bacterium
CCCGGCCTTTGCGCATTTCCTTTTTGACCAATTGCTGTCGCGGCCAATACAGGAATTCCAGACCGAGATCGACCACCCAGAAATCCGAGCCGGCAAGAGGAATGACAGCACTGGCATTGGTCAGGACAACAGGGTCCGGATAAGAGCTGGCCGGGCCTTCCGCTTGGGCCAACAGATAGCGGTTGGATTGGCCCGGCGTATGGATGACGATGAGTTTCTCAGCGCGAGTTTGAGCGGTGGCTTGGGTTTCATAGATCCCTTGCCAGCTTGGCGCGCCGGCTTTGATCGAATATTTCACGGGCACTTCGCTGCGTTGGCCGGCGCCATCACGCATTTTGAAGACCCCGTAA
>CAYIIH010000372.1:360-8277 GCA_964363225.1 uncultured Verrucomicrobiota bacterium
GTTATGGTGGGCATCAACACAATTTTAAAAGATAATCCTGAGCTAACAGTAAGATTAGTTAAAGGAAGAAATCCCATAAAGATTGTAGTTGACAGCAGGCTAAGGATACCGTTAAGCTCAAAAGTTTTTGAAGACCCCGTAAAGCTCCATGCTCTCGGTCGGCCTTTGCGAAATCAATTCCCGGACCAGGGCCAGGCCTTCACCGGTGGTGTCGGTGTAACCCGTCTTGGACCTGGACGGCTGAGCCGGGCAGGGCATGGCGGGCCAGAGGACCGCCAGCGCAAGCCCCAGCATGAAGTGCCGGCGCATCATCGGGCGGCAATGGCCAATGGAAGCAATTCCGAGATGTGCCGCACAAAACTGACTTTCATCTTCTGCCGGACTTCACCGGGAACTTCCTTCCAATCGTTGCGATTTTCCTCGGGCAAAATGACGCGTTTGATGCGGGAGCGCGCCGCAGCCAAAACTTTTTCTTTAATGCCCCCCACAGGCATGATCCTGCCACGCAGGCTGATTTCGCCCGTCATGGCCACATCCGACTGGATGCGGCGCTGCAGGAAGAGGGACGCCAAAGCAGCCACAATGGGCGCGCCGGCGCTGGGGCCATCCTTCGGCGTCGCTCCGGCCGGGACGTGAATGTGAATATCGTACTTGTCGTAGTCTTTCAGATCGATCTTCAGCAGCTTGGCCTGACTGCGCAGATAGCTGAGAGCCGTTTGGGCGCTTTCTTTCATGACTTCGCCAAGGGAACCCGTCAGCAGGAGTTTTCCCTGGCCCGGCATGCGGGTCGCTTCAATGAACAAAATGTCTCCGCCGACCGGGGTCCAAGCCAGGCCGATGGCAATGCCACACTCGGTAATGACCTCGGCCGATTCCGAAAGAAACCGGGCCAGGCCCAGATAATCGGTCAAGGTCTCAGGAGTTATCGCCAGCGGCTGCTGTAATCCTCCGCTACTGACGATCTTGCGGGCCGCTTTCCGCATCAAACTCGCGATCTCACGTTCCAATTGCCGCACCCCGGCCTCGCGGGTGTAATCTTGAATGACGCGTCTGAGGGTCGCATCGGGCACTCGGACGGTCTTCCGTTTCAAGCCGTGCTCTTCCAAAATGCGGGGCATCAGGTGGCGTTTGGCGATCTGCAACTTCTCGGCCGCCGTATAGCTGGGTATTTCGATCACTTCCAAGCGGTCGCGCAACGCCGGATGAATCGGATCGAGCCAGTTGGCCGTGGTGATAAAGAGGACGCGCGACAGATCGAATGGCAAATCGAGGTAATGATCGGTAAAGGTTGAATTCTGCTGCGGGTCCAACACTTCCAGCAGCGCCGCCGCCGGATCTCCGCGCCAGTCCGCTCCGACCTTGTCGATCTCATCCAGCAAAATGACCGGGTTGATGCTCTCGACCCGGCGCAGACTTTGAATGATGCGCCCCGGCAGTGCGCTGACATAGGTGCGCCGATGCCCGCGAATTTCGGCTTCATCGCGCATGCCGCCCAGGGAGATGCGGATGAACTTGCGGCCGAGCGCATCGGCCACACTCTTGCCCAAAGAAGTCTTGCCGGTGCCGGGCGGTCCAACCAGGCAAAGGATGGGGCCTTTGAGTTTGTGCTTCAACTTGATCACGGCCAGGAACTCCAGGAGCCGGTCCTTGACCTTGGTCAGGCCGAAATGTTGCTCATCCAGAAGGCGCGCCGCGGCCGCCAAATCCAGCTTGTCTTCCGTCGCTTTGGACCAGGGCAGATTGATGATCCAATCCAGGTAATTGCGGGAAACGGTAAATTCCGGAGCGGCCAGCGGGATTTGCTGCAAACGCTCCAATTCCTTCAAGGCGACCTTTTTCACCTCTTCCGGAAATTGGTTTTTCTCGATCTGTTCGCGCAGGTTGTTGATTTCGCCCGCATTCGGATCGGTCTCGCCCAATTCACGCTGGATAGCGCGGATTTGCTCGCGCAGGAAGAAATCGCGTTGCGACTTGGACATGGAAGTGGCGACTTCCTTTTGAATCTTTGAACCCAGGGTCAGGACTTCGAGTTCCCGGCTTATCATAGGCAGCAAACGGGTCAACCGCTCCTTGACGATGGTCAGTTCCAGCAAGCGCTGGCGCTCCTCCAGATTCATGTTCAAATTGGCGGCGATCAAATCCGACAGCTTGCCCGGTTGCTCGGTGTTGAGCGCGTTGATCTTCACTTGGTCGGACAGGGCCGGTGAAAGATTGATGATCTCCTGAAATTGCGTCTGGGCATTCCGGGCCAGGGCCGTCATCTCCAGGGACTCTTCGGTGATGTCCTTCAGCACCTCGATTCGTGCGCTCAGATAAGGCTCCTGCGCCGTATAATCCTTGATGCGAAAGCGGCGCAATCCCTCCACCAGCACGCGCACGGTGTTGTCCGGGAATTTGAGCATTTTCAAGACACGCCCGGCGCAGCCGTGCGACCACAAATCCTGAGGGAGAGGATTCTCCACTTCCGGACGGCACTGCAAGATCAAGCCCACAAACCGGTCCCCGGCCACCACATCATCGATCAGCCGCGTGCTCTGGACGGACTCCACGAGCAACGGAGCCACCATGCCGGGGAAGATGACAATGTCCGACAGGCCGAGGATGGGCAGAATTTCGGGCAGCGACTTGGAGGCGGATTTGCCGGAGGTGGTTTCGGTCCCGCCAGCCTGGGCGCCAAGAATATGAATGAATTCCGTATCGGGCGAGCTCATCTTATGGCTAGGTACGTCATTAGATGCCGCCCCGGCCCAAAAAGTTCACAAAACTTTAGCCTCTTTCCGCAGTGATGGGAACCTTGTGGCGTTGGTGAGGAGCGTCAACTCGGAGCGGCACATCCACCCGCAGGAAACCATTTTGGTAGGCAGCCCGAGCCAGGCTCAAGTCGTAGCCGTCCGGCAGTTCAATGACGCTTTCAAAGGCGCCGTAATTGATTTCCATGACGAGAAACTTGCATTTGGGCGCCCGGCAGCCATCCGGGCGATGGCCGCTGATTTTAACGCAATTGCCTTCCACCACCAATTCAAGGTCCTCCCGGCGCATCCCGGCCAGTTCAACTTTGATGACCAATCCCCCGTCGGTGGCATAAACATCGGTGTTGGGGACCCAGTATGTTTCCGAGGACGACTCCTGGCCGCTTTGAGGGTGCGATCTTTTGACAAAATGCAGCGAAGAACTAACTTTGCACATGGCGGTTAATTAGTGAAACTAGCGTAAGGGCTTCGGTTAGGCAAGGGCCGGATTCATTTCATTCTGACCACGATCTGAGGGCGGCCACCCTTGCGCGCACGGAAAACAATGGAGTTCTGCGGGGTCGCCGGGCCGGCTGCAGCACAACCGCAACCGGTATCGCACGTGAAGCCAAACCGGTGGGAGCGAGCTTTGCTCCAAAGAAACGCAACCGCCGTTATCCCAACAATCATCAGCGACACAATCTGCTGCCAGTCCATGGGTTGAAGATAGTGCAATTGGGCCGGTTCGCAATAGAGATATTTCACAGAGATATTTCACTTTCGATACGGGCTTGGCTGCCGGGCCGTGTCGCATTAGGCTTCCGGCCATGTCAGGCCAGAGCTTTCGACACACGCATCGCGTGACCTACGCCGAGTGTACCCTCGGCAACCATGTTTATTATGCCCGCTATCTCGACATGCTGGAAGCGGCGCGCAACGAGTTCTTTCGTTCCTTGGGCACCCCCATGCTGGACTGGCAAAGCGCCGACACCATCTTTCCTGTCATTGAATGCCATCTCAATTACAGGGCGCCGGCCCGTTACGACGACGTATTGACGGTGGAACTCCGCGTCAGCCAGATGACCCGCGTCCGGCTGCAATTCGCCTGTCAGATTCTCAATCAGCACGGCACATTGATCCTCAAGGCGCATACCGTTCATGTATGCACTTCCGTCGGTGAAAAACCCAGACGCTTGCCGCCCAGCCTCGTTCAAGCTTTGCAGCCCTATTGCACCGCGCGATAAAAGCGCAACGGATGGTTCGACGCTCCTGCATCGATGACTTCAATCGGTGCAGCCGGGGTGAGGTTTGTGAAGATGGGCAGCCAGTTCAGCAGATTGCTGGAGGCTTGCACGACCGTCTTCGGACCCAGGTCGCCGCTCAGCAGCAAACGGAACGTGCCGTTGGTTAGAAAGGCCGCCGAGTGCAGCCGCAACAATTCGGCCAAGGTCAAAGTGGCAACCTCGTTGGTCAGTGTGCCCAGAAAATTGCTCGCCACCACGCTGTAGGTCCCGGCCTGGGCCGCCTGGAAATTGGTCAGCGTCAGCGTGGCGTTCGTTCGCCCTGCCAACGGCGCGCCGTTCCATCGCCACTGCAAACTCGGCGCGGGCGTGCCCGTGGCTTCCGTCAATAGCGCGATCGTTTCGCCCAAGCGCACCACTCGGTTGGTTGGCGCCTGGCTGCTGGCCGGGGGCGAGCCGAGTCCCCAGTTCAAATGAATCTCGCCTTGAGCCTCATTCGCGGCATCGGCCGCCACCAGGTAGTTGGTGCCGCGCTTGGCTGGGAACCGCACCACGCTGGTGAAACCGTCCGGGCCGCTGTTGTTGTCCTCGGCCACCAACTGCAAGTCGAGCAAATCAGTTCCGGTATAGACCGCCAGGACTGTATCGACTTTGCTGCCAAGAGTATCGACTTGCAGAAGTCCATCGGTGTCAGGCGTGAGGCGCCGCCAGCGGGAGGCGCCGCCAATCACCCCGGCATGATTCGGTTCGCCTTGTTCAGTCGTGGCCCCGAAGTTGTTCAAGATTTGCGTGCCTAAGATGCCGGGGAAGACGGAGCCGATGACCGATTGCCCGTGCAGCGGAGCGCTTTGTCGGCTGGGCCGAGTCAATGCCGCCGTCACGTCGCCCAGTTTATCCTGCGAAAGCACCTTGCTGTCCGGCCCGATTTCCAGGAAAGCTTGGAGGCTGGTCAGGCAGGCTGGGCATTGGCCGGGTTGACCATCGCCGGGCCAGTCCGGGCTGTTGCTGACCCGCACCGAGTAGCTGCCCACCTTCGCCGCTTGCACATTGGTCACGGTCAGCACGGCGTTGGTTGCGTCGGGAATCAATTCACAATTAAACACCCACTGATAAAACAAGGGCTGAGCGCTGGCGGCGAAGACGGAGAAGGTCACGTCGGCCCTCGGCGCAACCGTTTGGCTGACAGGCTGCTGGAAAATGCGCGGCACTTCGGCAATGTTTGGGTCCAAATTCCAACTCAGGACGATGTTGCCCGACGCCCGGCCAAAGCCATCGATGGCGATCAAATACTCGGTTCCGCCGACCGCATTGAAAACCACTTCGCTGGTGTGGAAGCCGCCGCGATCATCGTCGCCGGCCACTCCACCGAGGTTAGCCAGGTCCAAGGGTCCGCTTGGAACGCCATTGGTGTAAACCGCCAGCAACGTGTCGAAGCTGCTGCCGCGCGTGCTGAACCGCGCCACCCTATTGGCTGGGGCCTGCCAGGCGTACCAGACTGATCTTGCCTGTCATCAAATCAACCGCGGCCAGACCATCTCGCGCTTGCCCTCCAATGTTGGTGAAACTGCCGCTCACATAAAGATTGCCGCCGGATTTTGCCATTGATTCGACTCCCCAGTATATGTCGTCCGACCGTAGAATTCCAGGATTCCAGGCGGAGATTTGACCAGTAATTAGATCCTGGGCTGCTAAATCGCGCCTCAAAGGATCCTCCGAAACTGTGAATCTTCCCCCGACGTAGAGTATGTCTTCAGAAATTAAGAGGGTTGAAACCCGATTCAGGTAATGCAGTACTTGAAAGGGGTTTACTACAAAGCCTGGCAGCCATGCTGTAACCTGACCTGTCGTTGCATCCAAAGCGGCCATCCCATTTCGCGGTTCGCCTCCTTGAAAAATGAAGCCTCCGAAATCATTCGTAAGATCACTAAGTGAGCCACCAACGTGAAGAAAGGAGCCTCCCAAATAAAGCTCGTCGCCATGAAACACCATGGCTTCCACGTTATCATCCGCTTCGGTTTTCCATAAGACCCTTCCAGATATCGCATCCACTGCCGCGACAAAGTGCATAGGCTTGTATGGATTATCGACGGCCGAGTATCCTGAGACGTAAACAGTGTTGTTAGTCACAACCATACTCCAAACCGACTCAAAACTTGAATCAGGTTCCTCGGTTTTCAACAAGTTGTATAGCTCTGGATTCCAGGAGGTTGGCTGGCCGGTATCTAACTCCACGGCTGCGAGCAAACCCCGCGGCTGTCCAGCAACGTGCTGAAAATCTCCGCCAACATAGAGTCTGTCCCCTGACAGCACCATAGCGTAGGCATTTCCATCCGTGTGAGAGTTCCATTCGGTCGGCAAGCCAGCCACGGTGTTCAGCGCAGCCAGCCCGCTTCTCGGCACCTGCTTGGCAGCAGTCAGATTGCCCCCGACGAAAAGCTGGCTGCCCGAAATTGCCAGTGGGATAGGATACCAGATCCTGGGAGCTTGAAAAGGATTGGGCAGATCCAGGCTCCAGGGCAACGCTTGACCGGTGACGGCGTCGAGAGCGGCGATGTTTTTTCGAGGTTGACCGCCGATATTCTCGAACATACCGATCACAAACACGGTGTTGGCCGTCGCAGCCAATCCCAGAATGGGTTGGTCAGGTTTCGGATCCCATGGGTAGGCGCGGCCTGTTTCTGGATTTAGCGCGGCAGTAAACGATCGCGAAACACCACTAATGCTGACCAATCCGCCCACCACGTAAATGGTGTCGCATTGGGCCAGAAGTTGCATAATTGTTGGCGGCACGAGTATTCCAAAATCCTGGAAGGCGGCGTCTGGATTCCAGCTTAGAAGCTCCCCCGTCCTGGCATCCACAGACGCCAGCGAATTTCTCGGCTGGCCATTTACGGCGGAAAAGTATCCGCCAAAATAGACCTTGTTGTGAAGAACGACCAGAGACAACACTTGTGGAAAATACAACGTTCCGGCAACAAAAGCCTCTTCCAGTTGAGGCACCCAATCCAAGACCTGACCGGTCACAGCGTCCAGTGCGGCAAGGGAACGACGCGGCTCACCGCGAATGCTCGTAAATGAACCACCAACAAAAACGATCCCGTTCCAAACAGCGACTGAACTGATAGATGCGTTTGTGTTGGGCTGCGCATCCCAAGCTCGGACGGCAGCGTTTGAGGTGGCCAGAGCGGCAATGGCCCGGCGTGGCAATCCACCGATCTCTGTAAAATCACCTATTACAAAAATCGTGTCCCCAGAGACCACCAGGTCTTTAACCAAATCATTGGGGTTGGGCTTCCAATCTTGATCGACCGTCATGTCGCTTCGGATATGGGCCAGGTTCGACACGGGGACCTGAGCCACCGCTTCAAAATGACCGCCTATAAACCATCCGCCGACACCATCGGGAGCGGCGGCGTAGATGGAACCATCCACTTCCGGATAGGCGAGAGCGCGTCCGCCAAAATTAATATCCACGACAAACCCGGCCGTGGGCGGGTCTGGAACCAGGTACTGAAAACCCCCGCCAATATAGACCACACCGTTGTTGACCACAGCAGCATTAACAAAACCTGCGTAACCGCCTTGCATCAGCGGGTTCCAAAAATCGCTGCGCAGATGGTCTGATGGCTGAGCGTGCGAACGAACCTCGGCCAGCGCGCCCACCAGCAGGGTCAAGTATATACACCCCCAGAGACGGAAGTTGTTTGTAGCATTCATAAGGGCACCTGAGCAGCCCATTCCCCGCTCTCAAGCACGCGTTTGGGCAATGTGTTAATGACCTTTCCTAGCAGAACTCATGAACAGGGGCAACTTCTTTCAAGACTCACCTCGGCGTCGAGCAGGGCCGTTGACAAAGTCGTAGCGCAGGTTTCCCAACCTGCTGTGTGCAGGACTTCCAGCCTGCGGACGCCGCGAATCCAAACACGCTCTCTGACTTCGGACGCGCT
>CAYIIH010000373.1:0-5964 GCA_964363225.1 uncultured Verrucomicrobiota bacterium
GTGATGATCACTTCACCTTCAATAGCTTGGCTCACGCCAAGCATTGGCCCTGCGGTTGGTGGCGTTGCTGGCGTCGATCGGGTACGAGCCGGCTTTGAAGCTGGCCGATCTGGAGGAACGCAAGCAAGCCCCGGCCTCGCGCCGGCTCTGCCTGCGCCTGGGCGTGGCCGGATTTGCCTTCGGCAACATCATGCTCTTCAGCATTCCGTCCTATTTGGGCTTGGACAGCTTCAGCGCGCCGGTGCTGAAGGCCCTTTTTGGTTACCTTAGCCTGCTGCTGGCGATCCCGGTCCTGCTCTATAGCGCATCGGATTATTGGCGGTCCGCGCTGCTCTGTGTGCGACAGCGCGTGCTGACGATTGATTTTCCCATCGCGCTCGGCGTTTTCGCCCTTTTTGCTCAGAGCGCCGGCGAAATCCTCTCCGGCCAAGGTGAAGGATACCTCGACACGCTGGCTGGCCTGATTTTCTTCCTGCTCTGCGGAAAGTTCTTTCAGCAAAAGACTTACGATCGGCTCGCATTCGACCGCGATTACAAATCGTTCTTTCCGCTCTCGGTCGTCCGCAAGACGGGAAGCCAGGAAACGACCGTCGCCATTTCCCAATTGAAAGTGGGAGACCGGCTGGTGTTGCGGAACGGGGAATTGATCCCGGCGGACTCGAAACTTATCCACGGCCCGGCGTTCATCGACTACAGCTTCGTGACGGGTGAATCGGAGCCAATGGCCAAGCAAGAGAGCGAGTACCTCTACGCCGGCGGCCAGCAAATCGGCGGCGCCATCGAAGTGGAGACGTTGAAGCCGGTCTCGCACAGCTATCTGACGTCGCTCTGGAATCACGAAGCGTTTCGGAAGAAGAGCGACACCCATTTCAACACGCTCACCAATCGGTTCAGCCGACGCTTCACTTTCATCGTAATCAGCGTCGCCGTCGGATCGGCGCTCTATTGGTCTGTCCATGACCCGGCGCGGGCGGTGAAGGCCTTCACTTCCGTATTGATTGTGGCTTGCCCGTGTGCGTTGGCGTTGGCCGCCCCGTTCGCCCTGGGGACGGCCCAGCGCGTCCTAGCCCGGCGGAACATCTTTCTCAAAAGCCCGCTGGTGATCGAAAGCATGGCGAAGACGGACGCGATCGTGTTCGACAAAACCGGGACGCTGACGGCCTCGGGAGTCGGGTCGATCGTTTTTCACGGCAGGCCGCTGAGCGAGGAGGAAGAGCGCTGGCTTTACTCGATGACGCGCCACTCGACGCATCCCAACGCGGTCCGCATCGGCGAAGCCATTGCGCGCGAGCACTTTCCGGAATCGGTGCGCTCCTTCCTTGAAACAGCCGGTTGCGGAATGGAAGGCAGCGTCGCCGGCCACGAAATCTGGATGGGCTCGGCGGCGTGGCTGGTGTCGCGCAACGTCGCAGTGCCGCCGCCGATGACTGCCCAGGGCAATTCAGTTTCGGGAGCAGAAGACCGGTCCGATAAGGATGAGCTTTGCTGGAATGTTGGTTCGCCCTCACCCCGGCCATCTCCTGGAGAAGCGTATGAGTTTGGCGCGAAACTCTGTAGCGCAGGTTTCCAACCGGCTGTATCGCCGATTTCTAATCGGCAAACCCTCGCCAATTCCGCGCACTTTGAACCGCCGGTGCCCCAGCGGGTTGGAAACCCGCGCTACAGCAGGTTGGAAACCCGCGCTACAGCAGGTTGGAAACCTGCGCTACAGACAGGGAATCACCCGCGCTGAACACAGGTGGGGGAGAGGGCCGGGGTAAGGGTGGACGTTCTTCCAGCGAAGCTCATTTGCTTCCTCAGTCCGGCAGTGTCGTACACGTCGCGATCAATGGAAAGTATCGCGGCTGCTACGTCCTGGCGCATTCACTCCGGCCGCAGACCGGCCAGTTGATCAGCCGGCTCTCTTCGCGCTACGAGCTGGCGTTGCTGAGCGGCGACAACGAAAAGGAACGGGAGAGCTTCCGGGCCTTGTTCGGCAGCGGCGCCTGCCTCAAGTTCAACCAAAGCCCATTGCACAAGCTCGGATTCATCCGCGACCTGCAGCGATCCGGCCAGACGGTGATGATGGTGGGCGACGGGCTGAATGACGCGGGCGCCTTGAAGCAAAGCGACACCGGTGTGGCCATCGTCGAGAACATCGGCGCGTTTTCGCCGGCCAGTGATGTCATCATTGAGGCGGGAATGGTGCCGCGGATTTCAGAAGTGCTGAAGTTCTCCAAGACGGCGGTGAGAATCGTGCGGCTGAGCTTCCTCATTTCGAGCCTCTACAACGTGGTTGGCATCAGCATTGCCGCGCTGGGGATGTTGTCGCCGATGATCTGTGCCGTCCTGATGCCGTTGAGTTCCGTATCCGTGGTGGCGTTCGCCTGTGGCGCCACGAACTGGTCCGGGCGGCGCAGGTTCCAAACTAATCGCAAACCATGAGCGTCATTGTCCTGTTGATTCTGGTGAGCCTGGCGGTCGCCTTGATTTTTCTGGGCGGATTCATCTGGGCGGTGAAGTCGGGCCAATATGAGGACACCTGCACTCCGGCGCTACGCATCCTGATGGAGGAGAGGCCGAATCCGGATCAAGTTACTGACCGTGCGAAGAACAAAAAGCAAAACCGAACATGAGCGTAGAACCCTTCCCATCCGATCATCGAACAGCGGGCCAATCGAAGCCGAACGTCGAAACGTTCTGGTACGACAATCGCATCGTGCGGGCCTTCGCCATTGCCACCGTCCTCTGGGGCCTGGTGGGCTTCAGCGCCGGCTTGCTGATTGCCTGCCAGCTTTTCTTCCCGGCGGCAAACTTCGACTTGTCCTTTACCACCTTTGGCCGGCTGAGGCCGTTGCACACCAACGCGGTGATTTTCGCCTTCGTCGGCAACGGCATGTTTACCGGCATCTACTATTCGCTGCAGCGGCTGTGCAAAGCGCGGATGTTCAGCGACGCGTTGAGCTGGGCAAATTTCTGGGGCTGGAACGCCATCATCGTGGCCGCCGCCATCACGCTGCCGCTGGGCTTGACGACCAGCAAGGAATACGCGGAGCTGGAATGGCCCATCGACATTGCGATCGCCGTGGTCTGGGTCATCTTCACTGTGAACCTGATGGGCACCATTCTCAAGCGCCGCGAGCGGCACATGTACGTGGCCATCTGGTTTTACATCGCGACGGCGTTGACGGTGGCCGTGTTGCACATCATTAACTCCCTGGAGGTTCCCGCCGGCTGGTTCAAGAGCTACTCGATTTATGCCGGCGTCCAGGACGCGCTGGTGCAATGGTGGTACGGGCACAACGCCGTCGCTTTCTTTCTGACCACGCCGTATCTGGGGCTGATGTATTATTTCCTGCCCAAGGCGGCCAATCGCCCGGTCTTTTCCTACCGGCTTTCGATTATTCATTTTTGGGCGTTGATTTTCATTTATATCTGGGCGGGGCCGCACCATCTGCTCTACACGGCGCTGCCGGATTGGGCCCAATCTCTCGGCATGGTCTTTTCCCTCATGCTCATCGCGCCGTCCTGGGGCGGCATGCTGAACGGGCTTTTGACTCTGCGCGGAGCGTGGGACAAGGTGCGGGAAGATCCGATGCTGAAATTCATGGTCGTGGCGGTGACGGCCTACGGCATGGCGACGCTGGAAGGTCCGACGCTGGCCATCAAAAGTGTTAATTCCCTGTCTCATTACACCGACTGGACGATCGCGCACGTGCACACCGGGGCGCTGGGTTGGAACGGCTTTCTCACCTTCAGCATGCTGTATTGGCTGATGCCTCAGTTGTACCGCACCAAGCTCTGGTCGGTCAAACTGGCCAATTACCACTTCTGGATCGCGCTCCTGGGCATGATGTTTTACGTCATCCCGATGTACTGGAGCGGCATCACCCAAGGCTTGATGTGGAAGCAATTCACGGCCGACGGTTTCATGCAATATCCCAACTTCCTTGAAACGGTGATTCAGCTTTTGCCGATGTACCGCCTCCGGGCCATCGGCGGATCGCTCTACATCATCGGCGCGGTCCTGATGGCCATCAACCTTTACAAGACGGCCAAGAGCGGCCAATTCCTGCCGGAACAGAAAGCCCAGGCCGCTTTATTGGCCAGGGAAACTCCCGCGGAGGAAGCGCATCCGTATCGGCATCGGTGGCTGGAAGCCAGCCCGGTCACCTTCACGGTCCTGGCCGCGGTGGCGGTCCTGATCGGCGGATTGGTCGAGATCATTCCGATGTATCTGATCAAGCAGAACGTGCCGACCATCGCCAGTGTGAAGTCCTACACGCCGCTGGAAGTGCTGGGCCGGGACCTTTACATCCGCGAAGGCTGCGTCGGCTGCCACTCGCAAATGGCGCGTCCGTTCCGTTCCGAAACGGAACGGTATGGCGAATATTCCAAAGCCGGAGAATACGTCTTCGACCACCCGTTCCTCTGGGGCTCGAAACGGACCGGACCCGATCTGCATCGGGTGGGCGGCAAATATCCCGACGCCTGGCATTACAACCACATGGAAGATCCCCGGTCCACTTCGCCGGCCTCGATCATGCCGCGCTATCCGTGGCTGCTGACACAGAAGCTCGACACCACCTCGTTGCCGGCGCGCCTGGGCGCCTTGCGCAAGGTGGGCGTCCCTTATCCCGAAGGTTACGAGCAGAGGGCGCTCGACGATCTTAAGATGCAAGCGTCCAAGGTCGTCACCAATCTGCAGACGGGCATGGTGAAAGCCGACGCTGACAAGGAGATCATTGCCTTGATCGCCTATTTGCAGCGGCTGGGCACCGACATCAAAGCGCCCGCTGTTGCGCCCGCACCCACGCGGGCTCAGGAAGCGCCGCCGCCAGTGCCCGCCCCAGCTTCGGGTCGGAACCTGGCGCCGGCGCGGGACCCGGCGCAAACCTTAACCCAAGCAAAGAACTGACCGGCTTATGATTCAGAATGTGCTGCGTGACATCGGCGGAATTGGCGTTTACGGGGTGATTTCTATCACCATTTTCTTCCTGTTTTTCATCGGCATCCTGGGGTGGGTCTGGAGACTCAAGAGGCCTTATCTCGACGCCATGGAAACGTTGCCGCTCGAAAAGGAGTCACCACCAACCGAACGGGGAGACCACGACCATGAATGATCACAACGACCCTCTTTTGTTAAAGCACGAGATCGACGGCATCAAGGAACTCGACAACAAACTGCCTCGTTGGTGGGTGTGGCTGTTCTATCTGTCGATTGCCTTTGCGGCTGTCTATCTGCTTCATTACCACGTCCTCCATACCGGTGATCTCATGTTTGCCGAGTACGACAAAGAGATGAAAATAGGCGAGGAGATCAAGAATGCCGCCCTGGCGAAATTTGAAGCGGCGATTGACACGCTGCAGCCGGCGCAGGACGAAGTGCTCCTGGCCAAGGGCAAGCAAAACTTCGGCGTCTTGTGCGCGCCGTGCCACCGGGCGGACGGCGGCGGCTTGGTGGGCCCGAATCTCACCGACGATTACTGGATTCATGGTCCGCAATTCAAAGACAACCTTCGCACGATCATCAACGGGGTCCCGGAAAAAGGGATGGTGACCTGGAAAGGCGTCCTGAAGCCCGACGAAATCGTCGCCATTGCCAGCTACATCTACACGCTGCGGGGGACTCATCCTCCGAACCCGAAGCCGCCGGAGAATCAGGCGCCGGCCGGGCCGGAACGCCCGTCGGAATTCGAATGACATGACCTTGCTCAGGTTCAAACTGGAAAGGGGCCAAAAGAATCCGTGGTCCGCCCTGAATTCGTGGGCAAACAGATTCTTGGGTAGGGACGCATTCCACTGCGTCCCACTTGTTGTCCGGAATTTCAGGGACGCAGTGGAATGCGTCCCTACCATTTTGGCGGCGGCTGTGCCTCGCTGGATTACTATCCATCGAAATCTTCGCGCCTCGCGAAGATTTTCAGAAAGGAGCGCGGACATTCCTGTCCGCTCCTGGGGCGTGGGTCGTTCCTTTGGCGGACA
>CAYIIH010000373.1:5974-8240 GCA_964363225.1 uncultured Verrucomicrobiota bacterium
CCGGGGGGGGGGGGGGGGGGGGGGGGTGTTGTGGCTTTCATCGTCCCCCCCCCGCTCCGTATTGGCTGCGGCTCCGTCGTGCTGCGAGAAACCCGGGGTAGCGGCTTCAATCACTCCGCCTCGCCCATGAGCGCGCCACCCGACTTGGAGTCCGGCAGCAGACCTCCCTCGGCCATGCGGGAGACTAGATACGGGCCGGAGGCCCGTGCTACCCAGACTGGGAGCGAACCTCCTTCGGCCATGCGGGAGGTCAACTGGGATGATTTTCGCGATCATCTGACGACCGCCGACCAGGAGGGCCACCGCCAATGGCTTTATCCGAAGAAACCGCAGGGAACCTTCTATCGAGCCAGGACTTATGTCAGCTATCTGCTGCTGTTCATCCTGTTCGCGGGACCGTTCGTCCGGATCAACGGCAATCCCCTGCTCCTGGTGAACATCGTGGAGCGGAAGTTTGTTGTCCTGGGCCAAATCTTTTGGCCACAGGACACGGTCATCTTCGCCGTGGGCATGCTGCTTTACTTGACCGGGATTGCGGTTTTCACGGCGGCGTTTGGCCGGGTGTGGTGCGGCTGGACTTGTCCTCAGATCCTGCTGATGGAAATGGTGTTCCGCAAGATCGAATACTTCCTCGAAGGCGATGCGCACGAGCAACGAGTCCTGCGCAAAGCCCCCTGGACCGCCCGCAAAATCATCAAGAAAGCTGCCAAGCACCTGCTTTTCTTCGGGCTATCCTTTGTGATCGGGAACACGCTCCTGAGCTACATCATCGGCAGCGAACAACTGTTCCGGATCATCACCGACCCTCCACGGGAACACCTGCACGGGCTGACCTTCATGATCCTCTTCACGCTGCTTTTCTATGGCATTTTCGCCCGCTTTCGCGAGCAGGCCTGCACCTTCATCTGTCCCTACGGCCGATTCCAATCCACGCTGGTGGACGAAAACACCATCGTCGTGGCCTACGATTACCAGCGCGGCGAGCAGCGCAGCCACCTTCATCGCGATCAGACCACCCATCAGCGCCGGGCCGGCGGATACGGCGATTGCATCGACTGCTTTCAATGCGTGGCCGTCTGTCCCACGGGCATTGACATTCGTCATGGCACGCAGATGGAGTGCGTCCATTGCACCGCCTGCATTGATGCCTGCGATGGCGTCATGCAGAAAATTCATCGGCCCAAGGGCCTGATCCGCTACGCCTCGCTCAACGGCATCGAGCGCGGCGAACGGCTCAAGGTGACCCCGCGTCTCGTTGGTTACTCGACGCTTTTGCTGGCTTTGGGCGTCTGGCTGGCCGTGCTTCTGGCCACACGGTCGGACGTGGAAACCACCTTGTTGCGGGCGCCCGGCGCTCTCTATCAACAGATGCCCGATGGCAGGATCAGCAATCTCTATCTGCTGAAATTGGTCAACAAAACAGCACGCGAAATTCCCGTGCAACTGAAACTGCGCAACCTCGCTGGCCGCATAACGGTCATGGGCCGGAACCTGGTCGTTCCGCCGGAGAAGCTCGCCGAAACCTCGGTCTTGATCGAGCTGTCACCGAAGGTCTTGACCTCCCACAAAACGAAGCTTCAGGTGGACGTTTACTCCAACGGACGATTGCTGGAAACGATCAAGACCATCTTCAGCAGCCCCCGCGACAGCGGCGTGCTCCGGCCGGAAGTGAAATGACATGAACACCACCGCAAGAATCCAAAATCCCTGGCCAGTCGCCATCATCGCCTTTTTCGCCCTCTTCATCAGCGCGACCCTTGGCCTCGTGATCTTCACCTCGTTTCACAGGATGGAGTTGGTGAGCAAGGACTACTACGAGCAGGAAATCAAATACCAGGACCAGATCGAACGGTTGAACCGCACGCAACGCATCCGCTCCCGGGTCGCGCTCAGCTACGATCCGGTCAAACAGCAGATCACGATTACAATGCCGCCGGAGCACACCCGCCGCCACGTTGAGGGCCGGATTCATTTTTACCGGCCCTCAGCCGCCGGACTCGACCGGGAAGTGAAGCTCGAGTGCGGCACGGACGGCTTGCAGGTCGTGAATGCGGCCAACCTGCGGCCCGGCCTCTGGAAAGTCAGGGTGTTCTGGACGGCAGGCCAGGAAGAATACTTCTACGACCAAATGGTCGTTATTAATCAGAAGTGCTGGTAACCGTGAAAATTCAGTCTCACTCACCCCTCACCCTGTCCCTCTCCATGAATCCCCCAGCCCTTCGGGCCACCACTTCGCATGAAAATAACGGGTGTTGGTACACAACGA
>CAYIIH010000374.1:0-8238 GCA_964363225.1 uncultured Verrucomicrobiota bacterium
ATGGCATTTCATCGACGCTGTCTATGCCGCCGCGATGCGCAGTCTGCCTCCCGATGCTTCTACACTTCAACCAACCCAGACCCAAAGTTCAAGGTGAAAGGGTCAGGCCGTGCGGGCTGGCAAGAGAGGTTGACCGAGCTGAGAGAGGCGGGGAAGATGGCGGCAGATGGCTTGCCCATAAAGGTGTCGGTCCGATAATTGAAGAATCCAGAAGTCCCAACCACGTTTCGCGTGCTTGGATGAATCGTTTCACGAGGACGGGAGATAGTTGTGGATAAACGAATCGAGCAAGGGAAAAGCCCGTCTGGGCGTCTGTCAATTGTTGAATGGCCGGCCCACTTTACCTTCACGTTCATGACCGGGAGAAAGCGGAGGATTGATGGTTGGAAGCCTGTTCCAATAGCTGGGACAAAGGTTGACCAGTTTGCCCGGACAGGCTAGTCTCCAAGCGATGCAGGTGACGATAGATATTCCGGACAGCCTGGCGCAACGGTTGGGGGCGGAGCGCGACCGTCTCGCCGAGATTCTGGAGCGCGGCTTGAGTCATCCGTGGTCACGGGCCTCCAGCCTGGCCCAGGAGGTGATCGGCTTTCTCTCGCGGGATCCTCAGCCGCAAGAGATTCTGGAGTTTCGACCCTCAGAGCGGTCCGTCGAAAGGACGCGCGAACTGCTGGACAAGAATCGCGCCGGCACACTCACCCCGGATGAAGAGGCCGAGATGGATGAGATCGAAGCCCTCGACCACTTCTTCACCGTTCTAAAGGTCCGCGCCCGGCGGGAGCTGGGACTCGCCGCGTGAGCAGACCAGCCGTCCCGGCGCCGCTCCGGCTGGCGATCTGGCAACGCGCCAGAGGCTGTTGCGAATACTGTCTGATCGCCGAACAAGATGGTCTCCTGCCGCACGAGATGGACCACATCATCGCCTTGCAACACGGCGGCTCGACCGCGCCAGACAATCTGGCGCTGGCCTGCTACGCCTGCAATCGGCGCAAGGGATCAAACATCGCTTCGCTGGATCCGGCCACCGGGGGAATGGTTTCACTGTTTCATTCGCGACACGATGTTTGGGCAGAGCATTTTCGATTGGAAGACGCCTGCATTGTCCCCCTAACTGCAAAAGCCCGCACGACAGCGGAACTGCTGCAATTCAACAGCCACCCACGCCTCCGCCGTCGCCAACTGCTGCTGCAATCAGGACGCTACCCGGTGTGAGGCAGCCGTGGAGGCTGCACTGGCCCGCACCGCAGAGGTCCCGGCTTTACGCTGGATGGATGCAAAACTTTGGAGCGTATTATTGTCGGCCCCGTCCGCTGCACCCCAAAGTTTGACGGCTGAATAGTGCATCTGACAAAAGGGAGGGACAAGTTCTACCTTGTCAGTTCCTAGTTTCAACACCCTTGTCATGCAGCAAAGAGGCGGTTCAAATCCACCGTGAAGCCCGGAACCGCCGTGCTGGTCAGCAATCCGCCGGGGCCTTGAACGGCGCACTCGGCGAACTGTTCGCCCGGCGGCTGTCGGTGGACCTCGATCCTCTTTTCCGGTCCCAGCACCAGCCAACACTCCTTCACGCCGGCGCCGGCGTAGGCGCGGAGCTTGGAACGGTCGTATTCGTGGCTGGTGACACACACCTCGATCACCAGTTCGGCGGTGCGGGGGTGGGCGTGTCGGAAGTCGGCCATCTCGCCCCGCACGACGGAGAGATCCGGTTCGGGATCGGAATCCACGCAGGTGATGGGTTGTTCGGTGTGCACCATGAACCCCTCCGGCATCAACAGCGCGCACTGAAGCCAGTGATGGAGGAGCGTCAGAATGAAATTCGAGAGCATGGGCAGCGGCACTTCGGCGGATAACAAATCTTGCCTGGCGCCGGGCAATTGCTAGGTTGTCAACCATGAGCGCACCATCAATCGACGTCGCCAATCACGCCCGATTAAGCGAACTCGGCCAGCGAGTTTTGAACGGCGGCCACCTCTCCCGCCCGGAAGGCGAATGGCTCTTTGGCCTCGAAAGCAGCGCCGACATTTTTGACTTGATGTCGTGGGCCAACCGCATTCGCGAGCATTTCAAAGGCAACAAAATTCATCTCTGTTCCATCGTCAACATCAAAGCCGGCGGGTGCTCGGAGAATTGCCGGTTCTGCGCACAATCCGCCGCTTACCAAACCGAATCGCCGCGCTACGGTTTGATCGAGGCTGAACCGATCCTCACGGCGGCCGGGGAGGCCAGGAGCAATGGCGTGACCGCGCTGGGCCTGGTCGCGGCCTGGAAGGGCCTGGAGGAAGGTCCCGTGTTGGATGAACTTTGTGATCGCTTTCAGGAATTGAAAAGGAGCGGCCAAGCCCGGCCCGATGCTTCCCTGGGCATCATCAAGAATCCCAAGGTCGCCGAGCGTTTAAAGGAAGCCGGCGTGGAATGTTACAACCACAATCTGGAAAGCTCGCGGCGCTTCTTTCCCGAAGTCTGCACCACTCACAGTTACGAAGACCGCGTGGAAACCATCCGCCATTTGAAAGGCGCCGGCATCAAGATTTGTTCCGGCGGCATTCTGGGCATGGGCGAAACCAGGCAAGACCGTTGTGACCTGGCCTTTTCCCTTCGCGAGTTGGGCGCGCACGTCGTTCCGATCAATATTCTCAATCCGATCAACGGCACGCCTTTTGGCGACCGCGCGCTCATGCCGCCTCTGGAGATTCTGAAGACTGTGGCTTGTTTCCGGTTTATTCTGCCGCGCCAGGAAATCATGATTGCCGGCGGGCGCACGGTGAATCTGCGCGATGTGCAGAGCATGATCTTTATGGCGGGCGCCAGCGCAATGATGGTGGGCAATTATTTGACCACGCTCAATCAACCGGTGGAAAAGGACCTGCAAATGCTCAAGGACCTCGGCCTCGACCCGAATTGGGACAAGCACGGATTCAGCGATCAAGACGATCCGGTGCCGCAGCCGGCACCCCGCAGATTGACCGAGGAAGAATTGATTCCCGCTTAGCCGGCGCGTATGAAGTCGGCACGCACTTCAACGATGATCCTTCGAGCGCCTGAAGTAAGGAGAACGCTCCCAGTCCGCAATCCGCAATTGAAATGAGGCTCCTGACAGTGGCTACGGTTCAACGGTTCCTCGACAGGCCTAAGCTGTAACTGTGCAATTCGAGCGCGGCCAATTGAACCGCAGAGACGCGATGGACGCGGAGAGGAATGAAGAAGAGCCAAATCAGATTCGGTCACGGACGCAGGAATGGTTCCCGACCGCACCGAAACCCAATCTTCTCTGCGTCCATCGCGTCTCTGCGGTTTCTTTCCGGCTACCCTTACAGCATAGGGACGGCTACGCTTTAACTGCTTGCTCCATCCTCGAATCATGAAACGCCTGCATAAGAACCAAGGCCGCTATGGCGGTGAGACGATTGATATCGTGAAGGTTCTGGCTGAGATTGATTCGACGGCGCAGCAGGCTGGCTGGCGTGCCGATTGTTTCCTGTCCACGGATAAACTTTCCCTGCGCGCATACCACCGCGCTGTGCCTCACCCGCGAATGCGTCTTTACTTGTCCACTGGCATTCATGGTGACGAACCGGCCGGGCCGCTGGCCACCTTGGAATTGCTGAAGCAGAATCCATGGGCGGATGAAGTGGACACCTGGCTTTGTCCCTGTTTGAATCCAACCGGCTTTGCCTTGAACCGTCGTGAAAATGCGGAGGGACACGATCTGAATCGTGATTATCGGCACCTGCGGACTGGCGAAATCCGTGCGCATGCCGGCTGGTTAACTCGCCAGCCGTTTTTCGACATCACCGTCGTCCTGCACGAAGATTGGGAAGCGAATGGCTTCTATCTTTACGAACTGAATCCGGACCATCTTCCTTCGTTGGCTGAAGCGATCATCGAGCAAGTGGCGAGGGTCTGTCCGGTTGAAACGGCTCCTTTGGTCGATAGCTGGCCGGTGCATCACGGCATCATCCGGCCCAACGTCCCTCCACAGGACCGGCCGCAATGGCCCGAAGCCATTTATTTGATCCACCACAAAACGCGCCTCAGTTATACCCTGGAAGCGCCTTCGGATTTTCCTCTGCCGATACGGATTGGCGCGCTCGTCACGGCCGCGCTGACAATGTTGGATTCCCTGAAGAAGAGCTTGGCACCCGTTTGAGTTTACCGGAACTTCTGCGCACGAGGATCAGACCGAAATCACTCGGATGCGCGCGGCTCCAGCTTGGGCCACTGATACTCGCTTGGGCCATGCTTTTTGCCGCGTGGGCTTCGGCCCAACGGACTCAGGCTGCCACTGGGTGCGCCCGCCCGGACAGAGGCTTTACTTGCGCGGCAGGGCGACCTTGCCGGTGCGGGTCAGGTCGAGCACGCCAAAGGTGCTCATCAATTCCAGGAATTTCTCGACCTTGCTTTCGTTGCCGGTGATTTCAATGGTCAGACTCTTCGGTTGCACATCCACGATTTTGGCCCGGAAAATATCGGTGATTTGCATCGCCTCAGCCCGGGACTTGGAATCAACCGCCACTTTGACCAGCACCAGTTCGCGATCGATGTATTCGCCCTCGCGAAAATCGTGGACTTTCAGCACTTCCACCAGCTTGTTCAATTGTTTGACGATTTGTTCCAGCGTCGCATCGTCGCCCCGTGTGACAATGGTCATGCGCGACGCGCTGGGATCCTGCGTCGGCGCCACGTTCAAGGTGTCGATGTTGTAGCCGCGGCCGCTGAACAGCCCGGCCACGCGCGTGAGCACACCGAACTTGTTTTCGACCAAAACCGAGATTGTATGTCGCATAATCTGAGATGCGGAATTCCTGGATGGCTCGCCTTGTCCGGCCTGGCGCGGATCACTTGCAGCCAAGGCCCGCAAAAACCAAAAACCCGCGTTCCAAGCGGAACAGCGGGCGACCTGCGAGCAATCAACCAAAGCTTCAGGCCGCGTCAGTCAATAACGACGACGCTGACGACCTTCAGGCTGGTGACCAAAATTTGCATCGGCCCGGAAAGTAACAGCCGCTCTTTCATGGGTCAACAGCTTTCTACTTAAATCAAGTCCCACGGAGGACGGGCTTGGCGGCCCAGGAGGGCGGAGGCTTGCGGATCGTCTTTAATCTCTTCCCTGGCCGCGTCCCACTGAATCTTACGCCCCGTCTTGTAGGCAATGTTTCCCAGGTGCGCCACATTCGTCGAGCGGTGGCCGATCCCAATGTCCGCCGCCGGCCGGCGCCGCGAACGAACGCATTCAATGAAATCTTCGACGTGCAGAGCAGTGGCATCGGTGGCCGTGACTTGCTTGCGTTCCATGCGCAAGGCGCCGGCAGGAGCGGTGCGCGAGCTGGAACTGTCCTCCAAGGCCGCCGGCTTCAGTTCCGGATAAATCTCAAAGCCGATGCGATCGGAGAAAAGCGCGCCGTTGGTCCCATAAAACGCTTCGCCGTGCGGACGGTCCTCGGTGCCGCGCGCCTGGTAATAATTCCGACCCGGAGTGCGTCCGCCCAACCCGTGAGCATTGAGATTGCAGGCTTCATAACTCAGCACGAATCCAGGGTACTCATAAGTGACCTGGAGGATATCCGGCACTTCTCCGCCGTCGTTTAACGAGTAACGGCGGCCGGCCGCAGACACCGTCAGCGGCGCGTCCACGCCCATCACCTGTTGCACGCTGTCAAAACGGTGGGTTCCGAAATCGGTCAGATACCCGCCGGCGTAATCCCAAAACCAGCGATAAGTTCCGAGAAAACGGTTCTTGTTGAACGGGACCAGCGGCGCCGGACCCAGGTAAAAATCCCAATCCAATCCTTCCGGCGGCGGCGCGTCCGGCACACGGCCGATGCCGCGCGGAAACAAATTGCTGAAATTCCAGACGCGCACGAAATGGACTTCACCCAGTCCACCACTTTGAATGCGGCGCGCGATCTCGCGGTAATGCGGTGCCGAGCGCTGCTGGGTGCCGGTTTGGACGACGCGCTGATGGCGGCGGGCCGCCTCGATCATGGCCCGGCCTTCTTTGATGTTGTGTCCCAGCGGCTTCTCCACATAAACGTCCTTGCCAGCTTGACAAGCCAGCACCGTGGGAATGGCATGCCAATGGTCCGGCGTGCCAATCAAGACGGCCTCGATGTCCTTTTGCTCCAGGAGCTTTCTAAAGTCGCGGTAGGACTTGGCACTTGGGCCGGCCCATTCCTTGGCGGCGGCGGCGTTCGGTTCATACACATCGCAAACGGCGCCGAACTCGACATTCGGCACCTCGCGCATGAGTCTGGCCACGAAGCGTCCGCGCCCGCCACAGCCGATCAGCCCCACCATGACACGGTCGTTGGCTCCGAGAATTTTGCCGGTGGAAAAGGCGGTCGTGGCTGTCATGGCCGCAGTTTGCGCCATCCGTTTCAAAAACTGGCGTCGTTTCATAGTTGAATCTCCGGTGTTACTTTCGAGGCAACTTTATACGACGGGAGGGAGGTCAAAACAGCATTATTTGCCGGCAGACAACTTCGCCCAAGCCGCTGACGCCCAACCCCAGCAAGCGCAGCGGCCGGCAAACAAGTTTCTCCCGGCCCAAAAGATGGCAGCCGATCCGGTAAATGTCCTTCGCTTCCGCCAGCGGTTCCTCGAGCGTGATCTGGCGGGTGAGCGTGGTGAAATCGCCATAGCGGATTTTTACCTGCACCGTGTGGGCGCCGAGCCGCCGGCGTTTCAGCTTGGCGGAAATCTCCGCCGCTTGCTCGCGGAGACAAGCGCGGAGCACTTTGCGGTCGTCGGTGTCCCGCGCGAACGTTTCCTCGCTGCTGATGCTTTTGATGTCCTCGCCGATCTCAAGGGGCCGGTCATCGTCGCCAAAAGCGAACCGTTTAAGCCTGGGACCGAACGAGCCGACCAACGACCCTAATTCTCCCGGGTAATCCTGCAGGTCCCCGACCGTGCTGATGCCCGCTTGCTGCAAAACCTGTTCCGTCACCTTGCCAACTCCGTGAATGACCCGGATGGGCATCGGCCGCAAAAACAGCGCTTTGTCGCGTTCGGGAATCAAGGTCAGCCCATCGGGTTTTTGATAGTCGCTGGCCAGCTTGGCCAGCAATTTGTTGGCGGCAATGCCAATGCTGGCCGTCAGGCCGCGCTCCGTCAAAATGGCCGCCTTCAAGTCGCGGGCCAGCGGCACCGCCTGAAAAAGAAGCTCATCAGCCCCGGCCGGCTCGGCGGGCCGGGCGCCGACCACCCGCACCGAAGCACCTTGGGACTGCTCCAGCAGGACCGAAGAGAGATCGAGGTACGCTTCGTCAATGGACATCGGTTCGATCACGGCGCCGGTGCGCGCCATGATCTCCATGATCTGGCGCGATTCCTCGCGATAACGGCTCATGCGCGGCACGACGAAGACTCCTCGGGGGCAAAGCCGGCCCGCCGTGACACTCGGCATGGCCGAGCGGACACCGTATTGGCGGGCTTCATAGCTGGCGGCGCACACCACGCCCCGTTGCGTGGGCGGGCTGCCGACGATCACCGGCTGGCCGCGCAGCTCCGGCTTGTCCCGTTGCTCGATGGCGGCGTAAAAGGCGTCCATGTCCAAATGGAAAATGACGCGAAACATGCGAATCCGCTGTGACCGCCGACGTGGGTCGGCGGGTGACTGCGGTCAGCCGTGTTCTCACGAACACGGCCACCATCATTTCCGGAGCCAGTTCACTTTCTTTTGTAGGTGCCCATGAGATGGCCTTCGGCGAGGACGTGGCGTTCCATGGCGCTGAGCAGGTCTTTCTTGGTTGCGCCCGACCGGGGATGGACTTCCGAGTCCAGGGCATAGAGTTTGAAGAAATAGTGGTGCAACGGTCCGGGAGGCGGACAAGGTCCGCCGTAACCCACGGTTCTAAAATCATTCACGCCCTGTTCGGCGCCGGTCGGAAGCAGGTGGGTGTTGGGCACGCCTTCCGGAAGCTCAATCAGCGACGCCGGGAGATTGTAGAGCACCCAATGAACCCAGGTGCCGCCGGGCGCGTCTGGATCATCACAAATCAACGCCAGGCTCTTGGCGTTCTTGGGCAGGTGACTCCATTTGAGTGCTGGAGAGAGATTACTGCCGTCACAGGTGTGCTTGGCTGGAATGGGTTCTCCGGCTCCAAAGGATGGGCTGGTCAATGGTATCGTTGTCATGATTCCTCCTCAGGAATGTGGTTTGATTATCAGCGTCGTTTCCACGTCTGGTTCGCTATTCCGCGTTGCTAAGTCCAAACATCGAACTCTTGGCGGCCTTCGCCA
>CAYIIH010000375.1:0-8236 GCA_964363225.1 uncultured Verrucomicrobiota bacterium
CGATTTTTGGAAATTCTTTTCAAAAATGTGGACAAATTATCAGCCAATACAAAAATTTCGTGCCGAGACGGAAACCATTTTCAAGGGTGGAGCTGGTTAGTTCGAGAATCTAGCACCGCAAAATTTTCTGAAGTGACCTTGACCTCGTTTCCAGTAATGTTAGCTCGCATGAACCTGAACCGATCAACACTGCGGCTCCTTGGACTGTTTACCTTGACTGCAACTTTCGCCTGGGCTGCGGAGCCTCTCCCCAAGGCAGAACTGCTGGAGGCTCGCAAAATCTGGGATGCAGCGCCCCATAACGCCTTTACTGACTTGGTCCGGTTTGAGGACCGGTGGTTCTGCGTTTTCCGGGAAGGGCAAGCCCACGTTTCGCCGGATGGCGCGTTGCGAGTCATCACTTCCCAGGACGGACTGGAATGGCGCTCCGCCGCGTTCATTACTTCGACCAATGCCGATTTGCGCGACGCCAAAATCACGATCACGCCCGATCATCAACTCATGCTGAGCGGCGTCGGCGCGCTGCACCCACCCGCTCCGATCAAACATCAATCGTTGGCCTGGTTTTCCAAGGACGGCCAAAACTGGAGCGAGCCGGTCAAGATCGGCGATCCGAACCTCTGGCTTTGGCGCACCACCTGGCACAAAGGTGTGGCTTACAGCATCGGTTACGACACTACAGCCGAGAAGTTCATCCGGCTATACACCAGCAAAAACGGCCGTGAGTTCGAGACGCTGTTGCCAAGACTTTTCGACGAAGGTTACCCGAATGAAACCTCGCTGGTCTTCTTGCCCGACGACACTTGCCTGTGCTTGCTGCGGCGCGATGGCAATCCCGGCTCCGGCAAATTGGGCCTCGCCAAACCGCCTTACACAAAATGGGAATGGAAAGACCTTGGCCTGAAAATCGGCGGCCCGCATCTACTGCGGTTGGCCGACGGCAGAATCGTGGCCGCGGCGCGCCTGTATGATGGCGGCGCGCGGACTTCGTTGCTGTGGCTGGACGCGGAGGCGGGCAAGCTGACTGAGTTCCTCAAACTCCCATCCGGGGGCGACAGCAGTTATCCTGGCTTGGTCTGGCACGACGGCTTGCTCTGGGTCAGCTACTATTCCTCGCACGAAGGCAAAACCTGCATTTACCTGGCCAAAGTGCGATTGCCTGCGCTGTGAAAACTCCGTCGGCGCAACGCAGGCGCGCTGGATTCGCAGGCTTTGGTCTGAGAATTGCCCCGCCACCCGAATGGGCCGGCGAATTCGAGGAACCGAGCTTCTCATGCCTCCGGCTATGCCGAAGGTCAATGACGGTGGCCAAAGTTGGGCTGAACTTGTTTTGCCGCAGTTTAATCCGCGGGTGGCTCGTCGTGACACTAGGGATCGCTTTCTTGGCTCCAAGCAGCGCTGCCGCCGGGCAACCGGACATCGTCATTCTTCTGACCGACCAGCAGCGCGCCAAGGCCATGGGCGTGGTGGACCCGGCCGGCTTTCACACTCCCGCCATGGACCAACTGGCGCGCGAAGGAACGCGGTTCACTCACGCCTTTTGTGCCACGCCGCAGTGTTCTCCAGCTCGAGCCGCCTTCTGGACCGGCCGTTTTCCCCATCGCACCGGAGTTATGGGAAATATCGGTGGAGAACCCGTTCCTGCCGGCATGTCCTCACCGTTGAATCCGAAAATCCCCAGTCTCGGCCAGGTTTTTTCAGCCGCTGGCTACGAGACCGCTTACTTCGGCAAATGGCACCTCGGCAAGACTCCCGGCCAGTACGGTTTCCAGACTCACGCTGCCGAGCGCGCGGACGCGGAAGCCACCCGGCAAGCCGTTGCTTTCCTCAAGAAGCGCAGCGCGCCGCCAGGCAATCAAAGGCCCTTGCTCATGGTTGTCAGTTGGGTCAATCCGCACGACATTTATGCGATCAACCGCGGGCGCGATTTCGATGCGACGGCCCTGAAGAGCGCGCGCCTGCCGGAAAACCTGCATGACGATCTCCGCCAGAAGCCGTTTCCGCAACGGCTCTTTCTGGAGGCGGACCAAGGCAAAGCCGTTCGAGGTTACCGGCAGGAAGACTGGCAACGTTACGTTGCCTTTTATCGGCGGCTGACCGAGGAGGTGGATGCCGCGATCGGCCAGGTCGTGCAGGAGGTTCGCCGGACCCTTCCGGAAGCTGTCCTGGTCTTTTCCTCGGACCACGGTGATCTCGGCGGCGCGCATGGTCTGCCGTTCAAAGGGCCCGCCATGTACGATGAATTGGTGCGAGTGCCGTTCATCATTTCGCAGCCGGGCAAATTCAAACCTTCCGTCTGTGACGCTTTGGTCAGCCAGATCGATCTTCTGCCGACGCTTTGTGACCTGGCTCACCTCAGTCACCCGCCTGGAATAGACGGCAGATCGTTGGTCCCGCTGTTAACTGGCGCGACTGAATCATGGACCGGGCGCAATGCAATCTTCGCCGAGTATTACGGCAAGCAAGACTGGCGCGTCCCCATTCGCATGGTCCGCACCCGAGACTGGAAGTATGTTCGCTATCTTGGCTACGGAGAAGAACTGTATCACCTGGAGTCGGACCCGCGCGAGTTGAAAAACTTGGCCGGTGTCGCGGAACGCAAACAAAAGCAACAGGACCTCGCGGGCCGCCTGGATACTTGGCTGGCCCAGACGCAGGACCCCTTCGCCCAGCTTACTGTGACCGACCGGCAGGGCCGGCCCTTGCCCTTGCCGCGCGAGACCGGCGTCCAAACTGCCGCCAGCAATCGGCCGCCCAATATCGTGCTGATCATCGCCGATGACCAGGCCTGGACCGATTTCGGATTCATGGGGCATCCGGTCATCCGGACGCCGCACCTGGACAAGCTGGCTGCCGAGAGCGCGCTTTTTCCGCACGGCTACGTTCCAACGGCGCTGTGCCGCGCCAGCCTGGCCACGATGTTGACCGGGCTTTACGCCGGCCAACACAAAATCTGCTGTAATGATCCGCCCGAAGGCGTGGCCCGTGAAACCATGCACCGTTTCATTCAAGAGGCGCCGACAGTGCCGCGCCTCCTCCGGCAACTGGGTTACCGCAGCTTGCAGACGGGAAAATTCTGGGAAGGCCATTACTCCAACGGCGGCTTTACACACGGCATGACCGAGAAAGGACGCCACGGCGACGCCGGCCTGGTCATCGGACGCCAGACGTTGCAGCCCATTTACGAATTTATCGAGGCCGGTGGAGAACAACCCTTTTTTGTCTGGTATGCGCCCATGATGCCTCATGAACCGCACACGCCGCCGGAACGGATTCTGCAAAAGTATCTCGTGGAAGGCCGCAACGAAAAACTCGCCCGATACTGGGCCATGTGCGAGTGGTTCGACGAGACGTGCGGCGAATTGCTCGGCTGGCTCGATAAAAAAGGCCTGCGCCAGAACACGTTGGTGGCCTTCGTCGTCGATAACGGTTGGATTCAGGAAACCGGCCCGTCGCAAACCACCCGCGGCTGGTTTGCGCCCAAAAGCAAACTATCCCCTTACGACGGGGGCGTGCGCACGCCGATCTTATTGCGCTGGCCAGGCCGCACCAAACCCGGACGGCTGGACGATCTCGTTTCCTCCATCGACCTGGCGCCGACCTTTTTGTCTGCGTGCGGCCTCAAGCCGGACGAACGCATGACAGGCTGGAACCTCCTCGATTGCGCGGCCGGCAAGATGAAACTGGACCGGCACGCAGTCTTCGGTGAAACCTTTCTGCACACCTCCGTTGACCTGGAAAAACCGGAGCGCAATCTGACCCATCGCTGGATGCGCCAAGGCGATTGGAAATTGATCGTTCCAGTCCAGCCTCAGGCCGGGCCGGAACTGTACAATCTGGCCGGCGATCCCCAGGAGAAAACCAATCTGGCCGCTCGGGAAACCCAGCGGATGGAGCAATTGCTCAAAACGCTGAACGCCTGGCCCGGCAGCCGGTAGTGCAAATATCAAGACCCCGTTACGTTACGGGATTTTGCAGAGCTTCCGGGGCGTCCACGACGCCACCCTCATCGCCCTGGATGGCACGCGGCACCATTCCTCGATGCCGCTTGATCTTGGTCAATGCGCGCTGTAGCTATTGCCAGGATTGTTCAGCTTTGCTTAATTAAAACCTAATCTCGCGCATGAAAACTAAACTGGCCCTTGAAGCAGTCCTTTCGTCCCGTGCCGTGCTGAGCGCGGCCCTCCTGGCCTGGTCCGCCTTTGCCGCCGGCGCCTTTCCCATCGTCACCAATGTGGTGGAAACCGGAGGCGACAACGAAGCCACGGACACCGTGACGGCGAAATGGACCGGCGTCACATTCAGCAACGGCGTCGCCGCTGAATTCCCCAACCCCTACACGGTCGGATTGTTTCGCGAAGATGCACCCGCCTACGTGGACCGCACCCACCAATGGAACGGCGCGACCGCGGCGCTGCCCTTGCCATCCTACCTGCTCGGTGGCGAGTACATCATGATCGGCAATGACAATCGCGACAACGCCGCGCTGCAATTGGCTATCTCGGTTTCGGAAGCTGCCTTTGTCTATTTGCTCATCGACAACCGGCTGACCGACGGCACTGCGGCTGATCCGCCGGAAAGCGGCTTGCCGCTCGACCAATGGACCGGCATGGCGTGGGTTAACACCGAAGGTTTTGCCCCTGTGCTCAACGGCCTGAATCGGAACGGCGACGCCAATATACCGGATGAAATAGGCGTGGATGAGGGCGGCAATGGCATTGGACCCGGCGGCGACATTCAGAACTATTCATCGGTTTATTTCAAGGCGGTGGAGGCAGGCACCTTTTCCATTTATCAACCGGACAATGCCGGCCGCAACATGTACGGTGTCGTGGTCAAGGCCCTCCCGGGCTCGGCCAGCAATCCGCCTGAAATCGTCAACCTGAGCCCCACCAACAATACGTTGTTCTACAATCCTGCCGGCGGGATCACTTTTTCCGCCACCACCTTCGCCCCCAACCGCATCAATGCCACCAACATCATTCTGTGGCTCAATGGCGCTGACGTGACGGCCAGTCTGGTCCTGGGCGGTAATGTCACCAATCGCACGGTGTCGTATCCTAGTCTGACGCCGAACTGGATTTACAGCGCGCGCCTCACTGTGTCAGACCAGAACGGACGCGCCATCACCAATAACTTCAGTTTCGATACCTTCAGTGCCACGGCGACGGTCGCCATCGAAGCCGAGGATTATAATTATGAGAGCGGCAAATTCCTGAATCCTGCCACACCGGCCGGTTACGCTAATCTGGTCGGGACCCCGGAAATCGATTATCACGACAACAACACGGCCGCTCTGGCAGCCCAATATCGCCAAAGCGACTATGTTGGATTGGCTGTCACGGCGGACGCGCAGCGACCATCATTCGCCGGCGCGGGCGTTGCGGATCATCAAGTGACGCAATTTCTGGCGGGTGACTGGATGAATTACACGCGTAATTTTCTCAACGTGCTCACCTACAACGTATTTTTGCGCGTATCCGGCACCACCCCTCAGCAGGTGCGTCTGGACAAAATCAGCGGGGATGCAACCACTGAAAACCAAGTTCCGTTTGCCCTCGGAACATTTGCCGTTCCCAACACTACGGGTGCCGGTGGCTTTGTGTATGTTCCGCTGACGGACCTGGCCGGCAATCCAGTTGCCATCAGCTTGTCGGGCGTCACCACCCTCCGGTTGACCGCTCTTCTTTCTCCAAACCCGAATCTGCAATTGAACTTTTTGTTGCTGGCGCCGACCACGACCTCCGCGGGAGCGCCTCGTGTCACCTCGGCTTCGCCAAGCCCCAACGCCAGCGATGTCCTGCTGGATGGCGCGCTGAAGATCACCATCGCCCATGGAGCAACTCAAGTAGCTTCCGGCAGCGTGGCGTTGAATTTCAACGGAAGCGACGTGACGAGTTCTGCCTCGGTTACAACGGCGGCGGACGGCGTTCAGGTTGCTTTTGATCCTCCCGGACTCATGGCGGCCAACACCGTCTATCCGGTGAGTCTCGTCTTCAAGGACACTGCCGGGGCTTCGTTCACGAATCAGTGGAGCTTCACGACGATCTCGTTCAAGCCCATCATCACCAGCGTGGTGGAAATGGACGGCGACGACTCCGTCAACGCCCCTGCACAATACACCGGTCAAACGATCAATCATCCGAACCTGGGCACGATCATGCTGGGCACGTTCCGGGAAGAGGCTCCAGCCTACCGCAATCGCGTTCATCAATGGAACGGCGCCGGCACGACCCTGCCTCTGCCGTCTTATCTGGCGGGCGGGGAATATGTCATGATTCTGCAGGACAATCGCGATAACTCTCCCTATCAATTGGATATCACCGTCTCGGAGCCGGCCCTGGTCTATGTGCTGGTAGATAACCGGCTTTTTGACGCCAGCAACGCGACCCCACCCGATTTTTCGGCCGGGAATATGAGCTGGCTGCTGGACAATGGATGGGTTCCGTTCATAAACGGATTGAATCGGGCCGGCAGTGCCACTGTTCCGGATGAAGTCGGTGTGGACGAAGGCGCCGACGGTGTCGGGCCCGGCGCAGGCCTGAATCAATGGGCATCGGTCTATGCGAAGATAGTGCCGGCCGGCACGGTCTCACTGTATCAAGCCGACAATCCGGGCAGCAACATGTACGGCGTGGTCGTCCGGTCCGTGGCCTCGCATGCGTTTGTTCCCACGGTGGTCATCACCAGCCCGGCCAACGAAGCTTCCTATCCCGCAGCCCCGACCCACATCACCTTCACGGCCGACGCTGCGGTGACGAACAGCAGCATCGCCAAAGTGGAACTTTTCTCCGGCTCATCGATTGCCAACGCGACGAATAAGATCGGCGAAGCCACCGGCGCCCCCCCATACAGCATGATTTGGAGCAACGCTAACGCAGGCCGTTATATGGTTGCTGCCAAAGCCACGGCTGCCAACGGCCAAAGCAAGGTATCCACACCGGTCTCGGTCATCGTGGGCAAGGTCACGAGTGTTAACTTCCAAGCGAGCACCGCCGAGGTGCCAACCGGCTATTTGCCCGACTACGGCGATGTCTTTGGAGACCGCGGCAACGGCTATAATTACGGCTGGGACGACGACAACACGCTGCATGCGCGCGACCGCAACGATGCCCGATCGCCGGACGAGCGCTACGACACGTTCAATCACATGCAAAAGACCTCGCCACTGCCCGCGGGAAGAGTCTGGGAAATCGAACTGCCCAATGGCCGCTACAGCGTTCATGCCGTCGTCGGCGAAGCCAGCAATCAGGACAGCGTGTACGATCTGCAAGTGGAAGGCGTCACCCTTGTGACAGGAACTCCCGATGCTGTGGTTCGTTGGTTTGAAGGCACAGGCGCCGTGACGGTCAGTGATGGGCGCCTGACTCTCAGCAACGGTCCGACCGCCGCCAACAACAAAGTCGCCTTTGTGGACATTGCCGAACTGCCCGCAGAGGTGCCCCGCCCCGCCTTCGCTGTGCCGCGCCTAAGCGGGAACACGCTGACGCTCTCCTGGACCGGCGGCGGCAAGCTGCAGCAAGCGCCCGAGGTGACTGGCCAGTGGACCGACGTGCCCGGCAATCCCAACGGCTCGCTCACGGTGCAGACGACCGAACCCCGCAAGTTTTACCGGATCGTCGTGCCGTAAGTTCGCCCGTTTTCCTGATCAAGACCGGGCTGTACGGCCCGGTCCTTTTTGCGCGCCTTACGATTAGCGCTGGCGAGGGCCGAGCTTGTGAATCGGGTTTCTATGCGGCAGCATCTGGCCACCATGTCTGCAATTATGTTGCCCGGCCGGTTCACGGCGATCCTACAGGTCATCCGCACATCCGACTGGCCCGAGTTGGATTCGAAGCGGCGGCCGAATGCGAAGTCCACCGGGCAACTGCGGGAGGAACTGGCTCCGTTACTCGGACAAACCACCTTGCGACCGTCCGGCCAGGAGTTGATCATCGGAGCCGCCTTGCTTTGGCATGACCACCTGGAGGCAGCGCACACCATTGCGCAGCAGACGGATACGACAGATGGCAGCCTTTTGCACGGCATGATGCACCGGCGCGAGCCCGATTACGGCAACGCCAGGTATTGGTTCCAGCGGGCGAGCCAACACCGTTGCTATCCGACCATCGCCAGGTGTGTGACGGCATTTCTCCAAGATCAAGATGAGCGGCTTTGCCAACGTCTTCTTCCCGGCGGAGCTTCAGAACACCGCATCCGCCGGATTTCAGCCTGATACCAATTTGAACACCATCCG
>CAYIIH010000376.1:0-8197 GCA_964363225.1 uncultured Verrucomicrobiota bacterium
CCAGTTGCATACGCCGCCCGAGAAACGCCACGAAGCCAAAAGCTCAAACTGCCGCCCTGCCATAGAGCCGGGCATCCTGCCCGGTGGATCGGGCCGGGTGAAAGGCGGCGCCACACGCTGTTCCCGCGCCGGGTCGGGCGGCAGGATGCCGCCCTCTACGGCAGCCAAGATGGCTGCCACTACAGACACCGACAGCTTGGGGATGCACTGCAGCCGCGTTCTCACAAACGCGGCTACAAGCGTTGGCGGCCCAGGAGCGCCGGTCAGCCGGCTTTGCTTTCGTCCACGACCAGGTAGCGGCTGGCGCCCCGGCTCCAGATGCGCAGCAGAATGTGGCGGTCTTTGATGTTTTCGCTCAGCTTGACCGCTTCGTCGGCGTCCTGCACCGGTTTCCGGTTGATCTCCAGAATGACGTCGCCGGCGCGCAACCCGGCCTCAAAAGCGGCCGAATCATCATCCACTTGGGTCACGAGGGCGCCCTGCAAATCTCGCGGCAGCTTCAATTGACTTCGGGCCGTGCCGTCCAGGTCGGCCACGGTCACTCCCTGCAACGCGTCAATGGCATCCGGTTCCTGGGAGCGGGCATTTGCGCTTAAGTCGGTTTGGGGAAGTTCCTTGAGGGTGGCTTCCACGGTTTTGCGCTTGCCGTCGCGCAGGATTTTCACTGGCACCTCTGTGCCGGGGGCCGTCTGCCCCACCTGCAATTTCAGGTGACGGCTGTCGTGGACCGGCTTGCCGTTGAATTCCAGGATCACGTCGCCGCTTTGCAGGCCGGCTTTGTCGGCCGGGCTTTTGGGCGTGACATCGCCCACCAGGGCTCCATTGGCCTCGGCCAGGTCAAATTCCTTGGCGAGGTTGGGCGTGACATCCTGGATGCTCACGCCGAGAAATCCGCGCACGACGCGGCCATCATTAATCAGGCTTTCCATGACGTTGCGAGCCAGGTTGATGGGCACGGCAAAGCCGATCCCTTGATTGCCGCCCGAGCGGCTCAGGATGGCCGTGTTAACGCCGATCAGGCGGCCTTCGGCATCGACCAGGGCGCCGCCCGAATTGCCGGGATTGATGGCGGCGTCGGTCTGGATGAAATCCTCATAATCCAGGCCGAGGTTGGGGCTGGCCCGGCCCATGGCGCTGATCATGCCCATGGTCACGGTCTGGCCAATGCCGTAGGGATTGCCCAGAGCCAGGACGACGTCGCCCACTTCGAGGGCATCGCTGTTGGCCAGCGTCAGGAAGGGCAGGTCCTGGGCCTCGATCTTCAACACGGCAATGTCCGTTTTCGGGTCTTTGCCGATGACTTTGGCGGTGTACTCCCGGCCGTCCGGAGTCAAGGCCACTTTGATCTCGTCGGCGTCATCCACGACGTGATTGTTGGTCAGGATGTAGCCGTCTTTGGTGACGATGACGCCCGAGCCGAGGCCGTATTGTTTCGGAATCCGGTAATGCCTTTCCCGCCCGTCGCCATTGTAATCTTCGCCGAAAAAGCGGCGGAAGAAAGGATCCTCCATCGAGGGCGGAAACGGCTGCGAAACGTGCTTCACCTTGGTGGTGGTAAAAACCTTGACGACGCCGGGCGCCACCTTTTTGACGACGGGAGCGAAGCTGGTGGAGATTTTGCCGTCGCGCGGCAAAGGAGTCTCGCTAACGACCAGGCGCACGGGAGACACCTTCGCATCCGGCTTGGCTTCCGCCAGCCGGTTGAAGGCGACGCTGGAGCCGGCCACGATTAATGCCCCTCCCAACAGCGCCAAGCGCAGCCGGGACACCCATTTGACGATTGTGTTTCTCATACGTTTTTGTGTTGCTGTGTTTTGTCTGTTTAATTGTTTTATGCAGACAAACTCCCACGGCGCACTGACAGGAACCTTTCCCCAACATTACAATTTTGTAAGGAAAGCGAGCGCCGGGAAGCCGGGGCCAAACTCCAAAACGGCGCGAGAACACGCCGCGAAACAACCCAGGATCGCACGTCTGCAACTGCCCAACGCCGCTGCATGTGCGCTAAAGTCTGGCAGACGGAATGAACACTCCCGCGACACGTTCAACAAACTGGGCCGAACCGCAACACCGGCCTGCCATCTTGTAGCAACGGACGTGAGTCCGCTCTGTACTCTCGAAGTGCAGAATAAGTGAGCGGACTCACGTCCGCTACCAACCAAGAAGTGTCGCTGTAGTGCTGGGCCATATTTGTTCACAAATTGAAATGAAAATGAATAATGCTACGGTTTGACTGATAGTCGGTGGTTTCGAGGTTCGAGCTATCGGTGCTTTCGAGCTTGACAAGGCGGGCGGGGGGGGGGCGCAGCCTTGGCTTCACTCAAAGGTTACGAGAGGTTTTGTTGCATGGCGCGACGATAGCGCCTTCTCTCTCGTCTCGTTGAGCACTTTTCGGAGCAAAATAGAAAAAAGAATCGCTCAAGTTAGATCTTAATGTTCCAACGTCAACAAACGAGCACAGTTCAAAGCAGGAGGTCGCCATGAACACATTCTTGATCAAGAATCGCACACCGGGAGCAAGTCTGCTGGTCGCCGCTTTTCTTTTCGCGGTCCCGATGATCCAATTCGCCTCGGCGGGCGCACTACCTCGGCCCGAGGTTCTCCATAATGCGGGGGACTTTTATCTCCTGCGAGACCGATCGCGCGTCGCACTGTGGCGCTCCGCCCGGGAAATTGCCCTGAAGCGCACAAAGGCCATGGCGAAGGACCACCTTGTGCAAGTTGTCGGCGCGGACGGAGTGGTCCTCACGACAGACGCGCCCGGTCCATCCCAAGACCATCTGGTTGAGATCTACTCAGTCAACGACGTGCCCAACGCAATCGAGGCCATGGCCACCACCGATGGAGTAGCCTGGGTCTCACCAGTACTCGTGGGTGCCGAGTCGGGCTTGCGCGTGCTCGTCTCGGATGAAATCGTTGTCGCACTAACTGACGACGCTGATGCCGAAGCGATGGCGAAGGAGTTCAATGCTCGCGGATTCGAAATCGCGGAATACCCAAGAGCGTTGGGACCTGCCCAGTATCTGCTGAGGCGTCCTGGACCAAAGACCATTGAACTGCTTGGTGAAGCGAACGCCCTGATGGACCTGCCCGGGGTCGCCTGGGCAGAGCCGAATTTCATTTTTGAAGTGGCGCTATACTCTGTTCCCAACGATACGTTCTTTGGACGGCAGCAAGGCCTACACAATGTTGGGCAGAACAGCGCGGTTTCCGATGCTGACGTCGATGCGCCGGAAGCTTGGGACATCCGGACCGGCAACGAACAACTCATCATTGCGATTTTGGATACAGGAGTGGACACCGGCCATCCGGACTTGAAGATCTTCACGAACCCGAATGAATATGGCGATGGGCGGGAGAGCAACGGCGTCGATAACGATGGCAACGGGTACATCGACGATTACCAGGGCTGGGACTTTTATGGCTACGACAACAACCCCAACCACGGCACAAGCAGTGCCGCGGCGCACGGCACCGCTTGCGCGGGGATCGCGGCAGCTCAAGCGGGCAATTCCGTTGGAGTAGCCGGCGCTGCCAGAGGTTGCCGGATCCTGCCTGTTAAAATCACTGATGATGGCGGCGCTAGCTTCACCACTACCTTTCAGTTAGGGAAGGCAATCAGGTATGCTGCACAGTCCGCCGACGTGATCAGTTGCAGTTGGGGAGGCATGCCAGAAAGTTCGGCGATATCGGCAGCGATCGATTTTGCTACGACTTCTGGTCGCGGCGGCAAAGGGTGCGGCGTCTTTTTTGCGGCCGGGAACGGCGCGAGCTGCTGGGATCCCAAACCTCGTCGAATACGCGTAACTATCCCGGCTTCAGGAAACTACCGTTTCGCTTTCCGTTACATCAGCAATGGGTTAATTGATCAGCAGGCCGCCATTGATCAGGTGCGGCTGCTCCACCAGAATAACTACGACCACCTCTGGCATGAAGATTTCGAAACAGGAACGGCACCCGGATGGACTTTAGCAAAAAGCAGCTCGGCTATTGGTGATTGGTGGCTGTCGGATGGCTCTGGTATTTACCATTGGTTTCAGCGGCCAGGCAGCCAGTGGTGCTACGCTATACCGACCTATACGCCGGTGGCAGGAGAATGGAGTGAACTTCAGACTCCTGAGCTGAATTTGTCTCAAGGAAACTACATCCTTTCCTACCTCAACGAGTTCGCTACCGATGGAGTTGCGTCGGCGACATTCGAAGTTTGGGTGTTGGATCCGAGCGGAGGTCGGACAATACTCTCGACGGGAATTACCAAAGGACCTTGCGATGGCGCCATGTCCTATCCTGCAAGGTACGCGAACTCGATCGCGATTGGCGCAGCGAGCGACATTGATAAACGATCCTACTATAGCGACTATATTTCAGCATATGGACAACTCTTCGCCGTCGCCCCGAGCAACGGCGGCTGGAACGACGTTGTGACCACCGATACGAGGGGAGCCTCGGGTCGGAATTCTGGGGATTGGAATGGCGATGGCGACTACACAATGGATTTCGGAGGCACGTCGGCAGCTACTCCACTCGCAGCGGGTGTGGCGGCCTTGGTTCTCTCCAAGAATGCCTCCCTGACGCTTTTCCAGATCAAGGACCTGCTACGGCAAGGCTGCGACCACATCGGCGGCGTGACGTACGATGGCAACGGTTGGCATCAAGAATACGGCTACGGGAGACTGAATGCCCAGTCCTCAGTCTTGCTCACACCGTCAGACGCCATCGCGCCGACTCTCTCGTCTGTGGTGGCGAGGTCGGGCAGAGCGGTCGAGGTCACCTTCAGCGAACAAATGGGCGACGGCGTTACGACGCCAGGGAACTACACGATTTCTGGTTCCGGCAAGGGAACCTTGCCAGCGAATCCCGCTTCGGTTTCTTGGTTATCAGGAAACAAGTACGTCCTGGAATGGACGAGCGGTGAAATGATCAGTGGAACGGGCAACATCACAATCACAGTTAGTTCAACGGTGAAAGACGTTGCAGGGAATGGAGTGGGCAGCCCGAATTCCGGAACCACCAATGGTTCGCGGGTCATTCATCAGGTGAATTGCGGAACTCATTATTCGTCCTTTGCAATTTATCCATTCGAAACTGAGCGATATTGGTCTGGGGCCGGTAATCCTTCAGGCCTAAGCACGGTGAACAGCGTAATCAACAACGACGGGACGCCCACAGACGTTTATGGCACCGAGCGCATCGTTCTCACGTCCACGAGCTATCCAGGAGACATTGTTTTCACGGTGCCAAACATCACCTCCGGCGTTAACCATGCCGTGAGGCTATATTTTTTTGCGAATGGCTACAGCCACTATGCGGGGGACGTTGTCTTTGACGTTTACATCAACAACGTGCTAAAGCTTTCAGACTTTGATTTGAATAGTCAGGCAGGTGGCATAGGTGTTGGTCTCTGGAGAGAGTTCACCAATATCACGGCAAGCGGAGGCTCCATTAGCGTGAGGATTATCCCAAACCAGACGTGGAATCGGACTTGGGGCGCCTACTATTACAATGCCACCATTAGTGGGATCAAGGTAACAGCTCAATAGGGCCGCTCGCACAGAGTCCGCGCTGGCCTCGGCCACAGCAAGCTCAAACACGACGCCAAACCGGCAGAGTGGTTCTCGTTCTGAGCGCTGGAATTGCGGATGTTGACTGGGCCGTAGGGTGGGCGATAATGCTGCTAAGTAAGCGTCATGCTGCGCCTGATCGTCAGCAGTTGGGTTATGAAAATCGAAAGTTTCGCTAGAATGGGCCTTAAAGTGTTCGGGCCTCTCTGCCTGCCAGGGACGCAGTTTCGGAAGTCGATTACCTGTCTCTTGCGCTTGCGCGAACCTCGCTCACAGAAAGGGCGGAGAGCGAGGCGGACGACCGGGCCAAGCAACAGAGCGGGCGCGTGTCGCAACCAAGGCGAGCGCCCTGGAAATCCTACCGCGCATTGCCTCCCGCCCGTATCTTGGGATGTGCCCCATGATCCAACATGGGTCCGACGTTTGTGGTCTTGGGTCATTGGCTGGCTGTTCATCGGAATCCAGATGGGGGGCGTTGCGACTGCCCAACAGGCCGTCACGATTGACTTCCGGAATCACATCCCGGGCGTACTCGACGCTCCCGTCTTCGACCTGGACGGTTCTACGCGACTCGCGGGAGAGCTTTTCTTGGCCCAGCTTTATATTTCCTGGAGCGATGATCCTTGGACTTTCATACCGGTGCCTGGTGCGTCGCCTTTTCAGCATGGCGAGAAGGCGGGCTATTGGGTGCCGCGGCAGCTCGATCTATCAGACTTTGTTGCGCCGGGTGATCGCATCTTGGTCCAGGTCCGCGCCTGGGAACTTGTTCAGGTCTTTCCATTTCCTCAACGAGGGATCTTTGGGGCAAGTCGGCCGATCAGTTTGGTGTTAACGAACTTTCCTGTGCCGCTCCTTGGGCTTGAGAGTTTCAAGCTTCAACCGGAGTCTTTGTGGGTCAAGCGCGAGGGCGATCAGTTCATTGTGAATTGGGTTAATAAAGGAGCACGGTATGAATTGCAGGTCACCAGCAGCCTGAGGCCGCCGATTGCTTGGAGCGTGGTCCCCCTGGGCACGAACCTGCCAGGCTTCGACGAAGTTATCTCGGTCACCAACAAAATCGTGGAGCCGATGCGTTTCTTCCGCTTGCAGAGGTGGCGTAGGTAACGATCAATTCCACGACAAATCTTCGGGCGACTCGGCCGCCAGGCGGTGTTTCCACCTTTTTCCGCAGGATATCCTGCCAGAGCGAGCACAGGTTCGATTTGGAAATCAGGTCAATCGAAGCGCGGTGAGTCATCGCGCCGCGGCGGCGAATCCAACGGCCGGTCTTAGGTCAGTGGCCTGCTGACTCGGCTTGGACGTGCCGAACCCAGGCCTGATTTTCCAGGTACCATTGCACGGTTTCGCGGAGGCCTTGCTCGAAGGTGTGGGCGGGTTTCCAGCCGAGCTCGCGCTGGATTTTGGAGGCATCGATGGCGTAACGGCGGTCGTGGCCGGGGCGGTCTTTGACAAAGGCGATCAGCTTGCGGGAATGGCCGCCCAGGTGCGGAGCAAACTCATCCACCAAATCGCAGATGCGTTCGACAATGCGCAAGTTCGGCCATTCATTGTGGCCGCCAATGTTGTAGGTTTCACCCGCCCGGCCGCGTGTCAAAACCTGCCAGAGCGCTTCGGCATGGTCGCGCACATAGAGCCAATCGCGCACGTTCATTCCGTCGCCGTACACGGGCACCGGCCGCCGCTCCCAGACGCTCTGAATGACCACCGGAATGAGTTTTTCCGGGAATTGATATGGCCCGTAATTATTCGAGCAGTTCGTGATGACGACCGGCAGGCCGTAGGTGTGATGGTAGGCGCGCACCAGCATGTCGCTGGCGGCTTTGCTGGCCGAATAAGGCGAGTTCGGAGCGTAGGGCGTTGTTTCCTGGAAAAAGCCGGTTTGCCCCAGACTGCCATAAACTTCGTCGGTGGAAACGTGATGGAACCGGCAACCGGCCGCCGGGCTGCGCGCGCCCCAGACTCCGCGGCAGGCTTCGAGCAAATGAAACGTGCCGATGATGTTGGTGTGGATGAAATCGCCCGGACCGGTGATGGAGCGATCGACGTGCGATTCGGCGGCCAGATGCAAGACATGCGTCACGGCATGCTTTTGCACGACTTCCAGCACGGCGGCCTTATGGCGGAGGTCCACCTTCTCAAAAGCGTATTTGGGATGATGGGACACGTTGTCCAGATTGATCAAGTGGCCCGCGTAAGTGAGGCAATCCAGATTGATCAAGCGCCCGATCTCCGGCCGATCAATAAGGTGCCGAATAAGGTTCGAGCCGATAAATCCGGCGCCACCGGTGACAAGCAGGTTCATGGTGCAATGCTCAGTCGAGTCAGCTTCGTTCCGAGGTCCTCCAATGCCGCAGCGAGTCGGCCAGGGCTTCTTCGACGGGCCGCATTTTCACGCCGGCGGCCAACAATTTTGCCGTGTCGAGCACGCAGTTGGAGCGGAGCGTTTTGGCGGCCTTTTGATAGAACTCAGCATCGTTGGCCCAAAAACGAAACTCGCGGTTGGGCCGCAGAATCTCCTGGATCATGGCCACCACCTGGCGGGTGGTCACGAAGCCCGGATTGGTCATGTTATAAGTGCCAAACGGCGCGCGGCGTTCCCAGAGGTCCAGGCAGGCCCGCGCGAAATCCTGGCGATG
>CAYIIH010000377.1:0-8174 GCA_964363225.1 uncultured Verrucomicrobiota bacterium
TGCCCTTGGTGCCACACCTTGACTGTGCGTCTCTGGCTGATCACTCAGCCAGCGGAACGTTTTCAGGCTCAACGAAGACAAGTTAAAATGACCGTCGTCAAAATCAAACAAGATTTCGAGAAAAGTACGACCGGGAGAAGTTAGTCATTGAACAAGGCGAATGGGATCATATAAAATGACGCTGTAAACCCAGTGTGACCGCCCGCATGAATTGAGGCCTGGTTATGAGAAAAGTACTGTTTATCTTTGGTGAACTAAACGATTTCGACATCGACTGGATGACCTCTGCCGGGCGGAAGGAGCAACTGGCCAAGGGCGCCTGCCTGATCCACGAAGGCAAACCGGTCAGCGCATTTTACATCATCCTGGACGGGAGTTTCAAGGTCTCGGTCGCTGCCTTGGGTGACAAGGAAATCGCCCGGTTGGGCACCGGTGAGATTGTGGGAGAGATGTCGTTTGTGGAAGACCGTCCTCCGTCCGCCACAGTCAAGGCTCTGGCCAGCTCGGTGGTGCTTTCCATTCCACGAGTGCAATTGGCCGCCAAGTTGAAACAGGACACAGCCTTTGCGGCCCGGTTTTATCGCGCTTTGGCCGTGTTCCTCTCCTTCCGACTCCGCAAGACGGTCAGCCAGTTGGGTTATGGCAAGAGCAGCCCCACGGAGGAGGAAAAGGAAGCATCGGATGAACTCGATGCCAATGTGCTGGACAACGTTTATCTGGCGGGGGCCCGATTCGACAGGATGGTGAAACGGTTGATGGGCAATTAAAGAAAGAGAGCCTTGCTCCAGGACGACCGAACAGTTCCCGCCACGCTTTTCTGCGTGAAAACCGCATCGGCGGCGCCCGTGGACAAAAACCCGCGCCATACTCCGTCCAGGAGCATACGGACCGGCCTTTGAAAGCGAGTTCAGCAACAAGGATCCTTGGCCACTCAGAACCACACGCGCCTGCCTTGCGAGTTATGAAGCCGTCACTTTGGAGAAACTGATACGATGAGCAAATCAACCATCTGCGTGCTAATCCCGCTTCATAACATGGCCCAGTACCTGTTTCGCGCCGTGGCCAGCGCCGTATGGCAATTGGCGCCGGGAGATGAGATCATTGTCGTGGATGACGGCTCCACGGACTTGGCCGGCTACGGGGAGGTGGAATGCTTTTCCAAGCGCATACAATGGTTAAGAAATCCGGTCAGAAAAGGAGTTTCTTACAGCCGAAATCGGGCGATTCAGCAGGCCAAAGCCGAGTGGATCAAATTCCTCGATTCCGACGATGTTTTAGCCCCGTATGCGCTGCAGAGCCTGAGAGGGGCTGAGGGAAGGCTGGCACCCGAGGTGACGGTTTATACCGGAGGCTGTCACCGCATGTATGAAGGCCAATATCACGATTTCATGTGCGGGGCTGATGAAAGTTTGCCCCAAATCATGAATTACAACCCGATCTTGCTCAGCGCCTCCTTTGTGCGGCGAGAGGCTTTGCTGGCAGTGGGCCTGTTTGATGAACGGATTGAATTCGAGGAGGATTGGGATCTCTGGCTCAGATTGCATGAGCGATTCGGTCCCAGCACTTTTTTGGAGACCAAAGACCCTATTTGCTATTATTGGTTTGTTCCCGCCGAGCGCGAGGCGAAGATTCGCAGCCCAACCGTCGATGGCATCCCAGTCCGGGAATACTTCCGACGCCGCTACGGGGCTAATCCCCTTTGAGCGGCCGACCGCTTCCTCTTGATCGGCAACGGCAGCGACCGGCCCTGAGCCTTGGCGATGAGCGCGTCTTTGCTGCGCATCGCATGCACAATGGCCGGATTGACCGGAAAGGTTCGGCCGGAGAAATAATCCTGAAATAGCCATTCCTGGCCGTCAGGCAGCGTGTTCGCGTAACAGCCGGTCCAATCAGAGGCCCACAAATCGGAGGTGTTTGTCAACGTATGCAGATACGGGTTTCCGCATAACAGGTGCGTGGCATACGCCAAGGGCGGTTCTTCCGTAAACTTATAGCCGGCTTTCTTGGAGAATTGCCAGAAGTCCATGGCCAGGTCGCAAAAGGTGTCAATCACGTCATGATGCACAATCCAGAAACCGGCGTTGACGTTAAAAATCGCCTTGCTGCGCACTCCTTTGAAGCGCATCAATTTCACATAGTTAGAGAGCGGACAATCCCACCAATCAGGCCGAACATTCTCCGGATCACAGGCGTCGCTCTCCAGGCTGGAATGCACCGGCGAAGAGAACAAGACCCGCAGGACATTGCCTGGATTGCGGACAAAGTATGTGTCTGCATCCAACCAGACGAAGTAATCATACTTGAGTTTCTTAACAGCGGTCCGCAGGAAATGCAACTTGAACAAATACAGAGTTTTATCGAGTTTCTTCACTTCATGGCAGATCGCTCCCTCAATGGGTTTGTCGGTCCAAATGTGAAAATCTTTAAAAACTCCGACCTGCTGCGCGGAATCGATCACGCTCTTCATCATGGCAGAGTATTCGCCATCGACCACGGACCAATAGCAGTAACGCTCTTTCATTGGAAGACCTCTTTCCAAATCCGCAAATGTTCCTCTCTGACGCAGAGTTTATTCACGGCCTGCGCACGGCATTGGGCCGCCAGACGTTTTCGGTGCTCATAATCAAAATAGAGCCGCTGAGCCTGTTGTTTGTACTCCAAGAAATCGTGGCAGATAAAGCCAGATTCCCCATCCACAATCAAATGATCCAAGTGATGACCGGGCGGCACCAACGGGATGCATCCGGTCAGCATCGCTTCGACGGTGGAGCGCCCCCACGATTCCCTGAATTGATGGCCGAGCGGATAGACAAACAGATCCAGGCTGTGCAGGAATCTTACCTGGCCCTCTTTCTCGGGTGGAAGCAGGTCCCAACGGTCATCAAAATGATGCCACCGGTACTTGCGGGCCAAGGCTTCGTCCCAGGCCATCACGCGAAAGCGGACCTCGGGCAAGTCCAAGGCCTCGTAAAACACCGGAAAATCCTCAGGGTATTTCACCGGATCATTGCGCGACAAACGGCCAATGGTAAACGTCTTGTTTCGCCGCTCTTTAAATGGGAAGAAGCTTGGGTCAATGTAATTGCCCGGACAGGCTGACGGCAAATCACCATACCCCTTGGACAAATACCGCTTCTGCAGTTCCGAAACATACAGAACCTTATCGATCAGACCTTTCTTGATCGCTTCCAGTTCCCCGTCATGATGCCACATCATTTCGCTCGACCAGATGATTTTCAGCCCTTTCTCTTTCGCTTTTCGGGCGATGCCATCCGTGAAAAAACGCTGGTTGCAGAGCGACATGGCAAAGCCCTCCAGCTTCTTCGGCAAGCGAGCAAGCAAGGCATATTCAACGCCCAACTTCCCGAGAAAACGGGTCCAGACCTGGTCGCGCAAATGGCAGGCATCGTTTGGTATCACTGTGATAGCGAACTCCTTGTGCAATAGCACCAGAAGGTGGGCCAGCTTCGTGTCGGCGCCGCCTAGAAAAGAGGGCCATCCAAAAAAGTAAATCCGTCTCTTGCCTTTTTCCATTTCGAGTCTCACGCTTAAAGAACTTCAATCCATAAGAACTCTGCCGTGGTTGCACTTCACCATGAAGAATAAAGCAGCCTGAATCCGCGTCCGGGAATGAAAAACCTCTCCTGCGATCGCAGGAACCGCTCGCGCGCGAGAAATCCCTGATTCACGCACGCCCCTTAACAAATGATTTTAAACCCGGCATCCCTGCGTCGCAGAAAAGAAAAAAATCGCCTGTGCATTTCGTGTGCATCCGCAGATTGAAAACTTAAACCCGCCGCGAGCCGGCGAAGAAGCCGCGCGCTCCGCCCCTCCTAAAACAAAGTGCGCGCGTAGAAACTACGCGCGCACTCAGTGTCTCAGGAGAGAATCGGGAAAGCGTCTTAATAAGCAACACCAACCTTATACTCGCTGTCCAAGTGGTCTCTCCGCTTGCTGCTCAATTAACGCGAGCTGGAGCTCGGACGGCCGCGATACGCGGAGCTGGAGGGCGCCCGATAATACTTTGAGGAACTGCCCGTCTTGCTGGAAGCGCCACCTGCGATCTTTTCCAACTCTTCGTGGGTGAGCTCTTTTGAACCTTTCGCGTCTTTGTTACTCATAATGCTGCTGCCTTTCTTCTATTGTTGTTTTTATTTGTGGGATTCGGATTAGAACTTTAATCGCCTAATCGAAACTGTCAATCTTTATGACTGACCACCCTCTTCCGTCACGGCCTTCTTGGCCCGCCCAGTGGCCAGCAAACCGGAGAGGTGCGAGACGGCCTGCTCGACCGCCATTCGCTGCGAATCCGCTTTAGCCTCCAGCCGGGCTCCCTCCTCTCTGACTCCCTGCTCGACCTTGGCGGCGGCCCAATCCTTCACCACCTCATGGAAGCGAGCCAGGCTGGGCCAAGCCAGATTCTGGCGGAGCATGGTCGCAGTATCCAAACAAAGCACAGAACTCTGCTCCAGAGCATAAATCCAGACCGAAGCCGAAACAGGCAACGGAGCCATCGCCGGAGTCAAAACCAGATTCTCCTTGTCAGCCAGAAGGGACTTTCCTTGAGTTTGCCTCACCCAGACCAGCCCATCATCCGGCCGCGCGGAGGCAAACTCACTCAGTTCGATGTTCTCGCCCGCTCTCAGCGTTTCAAACTGAGTGGGCGGCAAACCGTCTGACAAGCTCCGGTAAAGTTCCCGCACCCAGCCGTCAATCCATTCGGCAAGCTCCTTGGCCTGAGTCGGTTCGTGCGCCAATTCCTGGAGCCGGGCGAGGGACAGCTTGTAGAGGCACGGATCACTTGATCCAACGGCCAGGAATCCCATGCTCGCGCCGGAATTGCTGGCTGGAATCCCAAATAAAACCTGGCCGGCTTCCGCTCGCAAAAAATGGGTTCTGGGTCCGGCTTGTTCGCCGGCCTGCAGCGGAACGGCAAAGAGATCCACCTTGCCGGCTTGAATGAACCAGGCCATCTCCGGATCGTTCAACCAGAACGGCTGGTTGTTCCCCAGCGCCAGCAGCGTGCCTTCGGCGGTAAAAACGGATTGAGCCCGACTCATGGATTCGCTCTCCTCATTCGGAGTTAATCAGCTCGGCGTAATGGCCCTCCATGCTCTTGAGCTGGTCATGGGTTCCGCGTTGGACAACCTGGCCGCGTTCCAGAACAATGATCTCATCGCAATCCCGAATGGTGCTGAGCCGGTGAGCGACAATCAGACAGGTGCAGCCGCGGCGGCGCAAGTTGTCATCGATTTGCTTTTCGGTGATGGCGTCCAGGGCGCTGGTGGCTTCATCCAAAACGAGTATTGTGGGGTTGCCAATCAAAGCCCGGGCTATCTCCAGACGCTGGCGCTGGCCGCCGCTGTAATTGCCCCCGCCTTCAGAAACCAGGCTGTCATAGCCGCCGGGACGCGCGGCGACGTCCTCATGGATGGCGGCGTCCTTGGCGGCCTGCATCACGCGACTATCAGGAATGGTCTCATCCCACAGCGTCAGGTTGTCACGCACGGTTCCCTCAAACAGGAAAATATCCTGATCCACCAGCGCCAGCGAGTTGGTCAAGGTCTGGCGCGGAATATCGGGACGCCGTTGGCCATCGAAGAGAATCTCTCCCGACCAGGTCTGATAAAGGCCGCAAACGAGTTTTGAAACGGTGGATTTCCCGCTGCCGGAGCCCCCCACCAGCGCCACTCTTTGACCGGGCTTGAGCGTGAGACTGAACTTTTCAATCAAGGGCGGATCGAGCTTGCTGTAGCCGAAACTGACCTCCTTCAATTCCAGGCTGCCGCTGAGTTTCACCGCCCCGTCGGCGGCGACGTTGCCGTCCTGGCTGGGGTCAACTTGTGGATCTCTCTTGTAGCGGAGCACATCGTCCAAACGGTTCATGGCTCCTTCGGCATCCTGCAAGGTGCTGCCGAGGTTGACCAGGGTATTGAACGGATCGGTAAAGCTGGCCATAAGGCTTTGAAAAGCCACCAACTGGCCGATGGTCATGGTTCCATCTATCACGCGCGCGCCGCCCACGGCCAGAATGACGGCGGTATTGATGGCGGACAGCACAGAGGGCACCGCGCCGAGATACTCATTATACACCGCCAATTGCTGCTGGGTGTTCACCACTTTGCTTTGGTAGCCTGACCAGCGCAGGAAAAAGTCCGGTTCGGTGCCGGTCGCCTTCAAGGTTTCGATCATTTGCAGGCCGCCCATGGAAGTGCCGGTCAGCTTGCCTTCGTCCTGCTGCAGCCGGCGGTTGGCATCCACCCTCCGCCGCGACACAAAGCGCAACGCCACCACATTAAAGACCGCAATGAAGATGCCCACCGAAGTCAAGAGCACGTCGTAAGTAAAAAGCAGAATCGCATAGAAAATCACCATGACCAGGCTGATCATATTGGTCGCCAACTGGCCGGTCAGGAGCGAGGCCACCCAATCGTTGATCTGCACGCGGGAGCCGATTTCGCCGCCATAACGCTGGGTGAAAAATTCTATCGGCAAGTGGAGCACGTGCCAAAAGAAATTACTCGAGGTGGTGACGGCCAGCTTGGCTTCAAAGCGCATCAGGTAAAAATGTTGCACCCAGACCAGCGCCGCTCTGAGCAAGGCCGTCAAGCCCATGCCCAGCAACAGCGGACCGATCCAGCTCGTCTTTCCGCCAATCAAAAAATCATCGACGAATATCTTCGAGAAAGTTGGAATGACCAGGCCCGGAATGACCAGGGCCAGCCCGGCCAGCACCACGAAAGCCAGGGCCACCTCCGAACCCGCCAGCCGGGATTGCAGTGCCGCAATGAGACTTCGCTTCTGCCCGCCCTTCTGGAAATCCGGCCGCGGGGCCAACGACAGGACGACGCCGGTAAAGGACTGATCGAATTCCTCGCTGGGCACTTTCCGCGGCCCGCTGGCCGGATCATTCAAATAAACCATGCCCTTGCCGAAACCTTCGACCACCAGAAAATGATTGAAATTCCAGAAGACGATGCACGGCAGCGAGAGCGATTTCAGCTCATCCGGTTCCTTCGTGAAACCTTTGGCGGTCAGGCCATATTCGCGCGCCGCTTTGATGACGTTGCTGGCTTTGCTGCCGTCGCGGGAGACACCGCAGGCCACCCGCAGCTCCTCCAGCGGCACGATCCGGCCGTAATGGGCCAGGACAATGGCCAAAGCGGCCGCGCCGCATTCCACCGCTTCCATTTGCAGAACGGTGGGGGTTCGGACCCGACGCTTCTCGGGAGGCGCTTTCGTCTCGGCGGTGGCTTCAGGTTCTGGCATGCAACGGGTGGCTTGGTTCCGGGCCGGCTAAACGGGGCGGTCTGGCCTTTCGTCAAAAACGCTCATGTCACATCCCCAGGCTTTTCTTGATCGACGGCAGCACGAGAGTGATGGGCCGTTGATTGGCAATGGTGATGGTCCCCTGGCAAAGCGTTCCGCTGCTGATCCGAATCGGCGGTCCTTTGGCCGAGGACCAGCGAAAGCCGCTGGTCGTGTTGGGCTCCAACTCCAGAATGACAGTGATTTCGATGGGGGGGCCGCTCTGCGAAAACTCGGCCACCAAAGCCTGGTTCTCCAAAATATGCAGCATGCCTTGTTGCGTGGCCGGAAACGCCGAAACAGAAATGACCCTGCCAAGCATGAAACCATATTCTTCCTTCTTGACGGAAACGGGTGAAATCGCCACCTCCATTTTGGTCTCCACTACTTTGCCCTCGGCGGGCGAGAGAAAGAGCCGGGCTTCCAGCTTCCGGTTGTCAGCCTGCATGCTCAAGATCGGCGTATTGGCGCTGATGAGCTGTCCAGGTTTGACCATGATTTCCAGAACACTGCCGTCGTAGGGACTTCGGATTTGCGTGTTCAGTTTGTACAGTTCCTTCAGGTATTCCAGTTGGTGCTCGCCCTGCTGGATTTGCACGATCCGATCCTGAAGCTGCTGGCGGCGGCGTTCGTTGGCCTGGAGTTCGTTCACATTGATTTGCTTCAATTGGATGCGGGCCCGGGCCAGATCATGCTGCGCCAGGTAAAAGAGGTTCTTGGTTTCGAGCAGTTGCACTTTGGAGACCACCCCGCTTCCAGCGAGCAATGCCTCCTGGTTCTTGATCCTTTCTTCCAGGGATTTGATTTGCTCCTGGTAATCCTGGATCATAGCCTCGTAGGTAACCCGTTGCTGGGCCAGTTCCTCC
>CAYIIH010000378.1:0-8111 GCA_964363225.1 uncultured Verrucomicrobiota bacterium
CTTTTCTCCGCCTGGCGACAAGTCCAGACCGTAAATGCTTGAACACCGACTCCACACTTCCTTCCTCACCAATGATCATCCTCGAATGGCTAACGGCGTGGAATAAAGAGGTGTACCGATTAAAAACATCAAATGCTCGATTGCAGAGGGCGAACGCTTCATCTTGTGTTGGTAATGTTCCGTCTGGGAGGTTTCTCTGAATCGTTTGTTTGGATGATGTATGCGCGCCAAAATTGTTGCGCCAAATCACAATCTTGTTCACCAAAGGATCGCTGGATGAGACAAGTGCCAAGTCCTGCCGCAATGACTTTGGATCCGGCAAATGACTCCCAGGGACAATGCTCTGCGCAAACGATGGGTTCACTCTTTTCTTCACCGCACTGCCATCGAAAAGATGTTTGTTTGCTTCAATCGTGACGAGTAAGGCTCGAAGGCTGAGCGCCTTTTCCTCTTGGTCGTAAATGCGGGCGAGTCTTAACAACCCGGTTTCACACACCGCAGTAGCTACCATTGCCCAGAAGAATTCAGTTTGGTTTACCTCGTCACGGTATCTTTCAAAAAGTTCGCCCAGTTGTTTATCGATTCGCAGAAATGCTGGCGCAAAAACTATATCATCCGAAAGTCGTTTCAGCAGTTTCTCAAAATCACTTTCACCAGATATACGAATCGGTTTAGCCATTTGAAACAGGGTCGCAGTGGAGGTAGAGCGAGCCGGTGGGTTTGACGACGCGGCGCAGTTCGACCAGGCGCGAGGACATCATGGTGAGATAGGCCATCATGTCGTTGCCGCCCAGAAAAGTGTAGAAGGCCTGCATCACGTCGGAGACTTTGCCGGGCTGTTCGGTGACGGCGTCGTAGGCTTTCTTGGTCTCGATGTCCCAATGCCAGGTGTCCTCGAAGGCGCGAATCTGGCTGGCGGCGTCGGTGCCGTCCTTCTCGTGGAAGAAGGCGTTGTAGTTCTGCGCGGAGTTGAACGGCAGGTCAAGATAAACGAGGTCCACCGACTCGTCCTTGAGGTAGCGCCGGAGAATGTCGAGGTTGTCGCCGTAATAAAGCGTGCCCATGAATCCAGTGTAGCAGTTCGGGTGAACAGAAATCAAGGAGCCGGAGCCGGGTTCAGACCTGCACTTTTTTGGGGGTCGTGGGCGCAAAAAGGTGAGCAATTCTCTTGGCCGAAGCGCGGCCCGGTGGTAACGTCACAACGTATGTTGACCGACTACCTGCGAACTGCGATGGGCAAAGCCCACTACGAACTGCTGGGCGGCGGTGAGGGCTTCTATGGCGAGATTCCCGGTTTTGATGGCGTGCTCGCACAGGCGGACACGCTCGAAGCCTGTCGCGAGGAATTGGCCAGCACACTGGAAGACTGGCTGCTGTTCCGCATCTCGCGCAACCTGCCCGTCCCGGTGTTGGAAGGCATGAACCTCACCGTAAGAGAAGTCGAAGTCCCGGCCTGATGCCGCACTTCGGCCCCATCAAACGACGCGAATTGATTGTCTGCCTGCGCCGGTTGGGCTTCACCGGACCGTATGCGGGCGGCAAGCACGAGTTCATGCAACGAGGTGGCCTTGCTCTGACCATCCCGAATCCGCACGGCGGCGACATCGGCCCCAGACTCCTGGCGCAACTGTTGTGTCAGGCACGAATCACGAGAGAAGAGTGGGAGCCGCTTTGAGTTGCGCCCTCCGTCCAGCGGGTTTCCCCGGCCTTCTGAAAGTTGAACCCCTGCCGGAAGCTCTGACGCCAGGCAGCGTGTTGAACGCGCTGAGGAACGCGGCGAAGCAGGCGCCTCAAGCAGCGGCGTGACCGGCGCTTCTGATCCCCCACACGGTTTGCGGACGGCGGAGGCAACCGGGGTGTCCAAGCCCGGCGCTCTCCTGCCAGTGTAACCGCGTCTCGTGAGAGCGCGGATTTGGCGGGCGTTCATTCGAGGTCCGCGCTCTGACAAGACGCGGCTACGAAGCTTACGGCACCACGACCTGGTAAAACCTCCGCGGCTAAGCTCGGTCGAGACTTAAGACGAACTTGACTCCGACTGCTCTGGTCCCGCTGCTTCGCCTGTTTCCAGTGCCGTCACCAACTCCACGTCAAGAATCTTGATCCGACTCCCCTCAAGATTCACGATGGCAGTCCGGCCATCTTGCGTGATAAAAATAAACTCAGGATGCGGCACCGGCACGAGGGAGCCGTCTGTCAGCCGCAAGCTGAACGGTCGTCGTGACCGCACCATTTCTTCCAGCACTTCGCTTCTCATGTCAGCACTCTAGCGGATTCCCGCTCGGCTCACAACTCCAATAATTGTCAGCAGGCACAAGCGCGCTGGAAGTTCGCGATGGCAGCGTGTTGAACGCGCTGAGGAACGCGGCGAAGCAGGCGGCTCAAGCAGCGGCGTGACCGGCGCTTCTGATCCCCCACACGGTTTGCGGACGGCGGAGGCAACCGGGGTGTCCAAGCCCGGCGCTCTCCTGCCAGTGTAACCGCGTCTCGTGAGAGCGCGGATTTGGCGGGCGTTCATTCGAGGTCCGCGCTCTGACAAGACGCGGCTACGCGGAATCAATACACCACAACCTGGTAAAACCGCCGCGGCGGACCGGTCCTGCCGGAGTCAGTCACAACCACCAAACCACCGACTCGACACCCCATCGGCGCAAAGACAGCAACAAAGCACGAGACCATTGACTGACCGTTCACTCACTTCATGTGTCATTATCAAGAACCGTTTACGGATGGCAATGGCGCTTCGGCCGTGGGCTGGATTGGGTTTGATTCGGTTTGATCCAGTCGGATTGACTCGGATTCTGCAGCACCGGCGCCATCTTCCCCGCGCGGATCACACTCATCAGGTTTGATCGGGCTCGGCTGCTCCTTTCTGGTCAGGCTGCCCACCGGCAGGTCGTATTCCATTTCCAGGATAAAGGCCGCGATCTTCCGCCCGGTCTCCCCGCCTCCAAAAGCTTCCGCCATCGACGCGACCTCCAAATGCGCCCAGAGCGGAGCGCATGTTTTCTTCTTCATCTCCTCTATTTTCCGCTTCATTTCCTCTTCCCGGTGCCGGTCCGACTCCACCTCCCACCGCTCCTGCTCAATCCGCGTCTGGGCCGCCCGATGGTCCTCACGCCGCAATTGGGCCAGTTCCTGGAGCACCTCGCGCAGCCGCTGCCAGCGCTCCCGCGGCTCGGATGCTTCCTTCAGCAACCCTTCGGCCACACTCACCAGTTCCACCGCCAGCAGCGTGGACAACCGGTCGCTCACGGCCCTGTCTTCCGCCGCGGCGTCCAGATCGCCGGCCTGCTCCGTCAGCCGGCTCACCAGGGCGCACGACTCCGCGTGCCGTTCCCACTCCCGATAGCCGCCCTGTTTCCACTCGGACATGTTCTGCTCACTCACCGGCCGTCCGCCGAATTCAGCCGCCAGCACCTCCTGCACTTCCGGCAAGCTGTTCAGCCACTCCACGAGCCCATTGCCCGGCTCGCCATCCTGCAAGCGGCAGTTCAATTCCTCGCGGATTCTGAGCGGCAGCCGGGCGATTTTTCCTACGCGGGTCATCGAATCCTCCTGTAAGAAAACCGGTCGCGGATGTGGTGCCAGAAGAAGCTGCCGGGCGAAGAAGCCCGCATCAATCCGGAGTAGAGTTCGTGAGGTACTTGGAAATACTCGTACACCCCGCCGCTGTGGAATTCGATTGTGAGCGTGCCGCTCCAATCGTAATCAACCGCCCGTAAATCTGATGATTCAATTGCTATCATTGTGCCTCCAATTGAAACACCGCCAAGAAACCAGCGTAAGCCTGTGAAACACCGTGGTATTTGGCGGGTAGCCGGAAAATGCCGCGTTATTTGCCGGGTCTTTGCCGTTCCCAGGAAAGCGGCTTTTCGTCTGGGGCTAGGAAGGGGAAAAGCATCCGGAAAAGTCTGCCGGCCTCGCGCCGGGCATCATGCCACTTGGTAACGTCCTCCCACTTACGACCGGAGAACTGTTTGGTTTCCCAAATCGCTGGGAATTTATTCCGTCTGTCGTCAACTATTTCCAATGCGGAGAAATGGGCCAGTAGCCTCATTACCGCCAGCCGTGTCAGTTGGGCACGGCAATCTTTCGCTTTGTGGCCTTGGCCGCTCGGTGACTTTATGCTTTTCGGACGATTGGCCTTTACCCACCGCCGGAAGTAGTTCGCAATCTCGTCGTTGGTGAAGGCTGCCCAGTTTATCGCAACAACCGTTACTTCTTTGCCGCCTGCCCAATACAGCGAAGGCTGAATCTCTGGAAAACATAGTTTTCCTTCGCGTTGCAGTGCTTCCTCGCTCTTGGTAGGATTCTCCCGCCGCACACGCTCATTTGCTGTGTCGCTTTCTCTGCGGCGCGCCCCTACCCATTCGACGATATCTTTCGCGTCGAGAAAAAGGGCACGCTTGAAGGGCACAAGCGGAATGCGCTCAACATCGTTGCCCATGTGTGCCCGGTAAGCGCGTTCTTCTTTTGTAAGTTTCTGCCAAGGCTTCGGAAAACTGCCGGTCAAGCGATGAACCTCACCCGGTTTGAGCGGCGGCGCATCGGGAAGTACTCCATCCGGCGGGCAGGAAAAACCATGCAAAAAGACTTCTGCCGGGTAGCCGATGCTTTGCACCTTTTGCATGTCTTCGTGAATCCTTTTATCCTCTTGCGCGTTCCACCACTGGTCCTTCAAATATAGTGGCTTCCAATGCTCCCAGCTTCGCTTCCGTACTTCGCGGATGAACGCCGACTCTCGCGCATACTCCCAATAGCAGCAGGCGATCAGTTCACCATCTGGCACCTTGTCGAAGTTCCAATCGAATTCGCTCAGATTTACACCTTTGGATGGGGTTTCCTGGTTTCGATTCTTCATGAATTCAATGTGTGAAGGGAAACTGAATCCATAGCAGAAAGCGAACAAAGACTTCGTTTAGCCTCTTGATGACTGCCTTCAAAATTCGGGCGGTAGTTCCCTTTGGAAAAGGCGAAAAGTTGCAGGTGGCGTTTAGTTGCCACTTGGTTTCCTTGCGAAATTCATAACAATTTTGCAGCAAATTTCTGACACCAGCGCTTGCATTGCCAATCTGCTTGGCGGTCGCTCGGAAGGTTCGCCTTTGCTTTTCAATTCGTGCAAGACTGACGTTCACGATTCTCTACTTACGATAGGAATCGCGACTTGAGAATACACGAAGCACGGCTTGGGGGAACCTAAGCGGAGGTTCACCTAGGCTCCAGGCGCTAGACCCGTAAGAGCTTCAGTTAACTTGCGTCGTGCGGGGGCATAGCGGCGCCCATTCGGCCCGGTATCGACGCTGGCGAAAGCGGGAAGCACGCGCAGGTCCGGCCACCGCACCTTGATCCAAGGCATGAAGGCCACATCTACCCAATCGCGGGCGGTCTTCTTGCTGAGTTTGCATAGTCGCAAACTTGCTTCGTAAATCGGAATCTCGTGTTCGTATATCATACCCTGCCCTCGGTCGTTCAACACATAATTCGCCAGCCTTTCCTGGATTGTCTGTTCAGGTTCATCTGAACTGAACCGACGGCCTAATATCTCATGGATTTCCTGAAAATGGCGCACACACCGCCATGCTAGACGATTGACAGGTGTCTGGAGGCTGTAATTGGCCCGCTCATCGGCGTTGAGCCAGCATCGTTCGCCGAGATGCAGCTTGTCGGCCAAACGCTCAAAATGGTTCACCGCCTGACGGTGCTTGAAATGCAGCATTGGCCAGTAGGGCAACTCCTCGGCGAGCCGGCGCAATTCCTTGGCGCGCTCATCCACCGTCGCTGATTCGCCGTGCAATAATTCATCCAACAGTTCGCACACTTCAATTGCAATGCTGCCTGCCTCGCGTATGGCATGGTCGTTTCCTTGGCGAGCAAGCTCACACAAATACCGCACTGCAAGAGAGGCGATAATATCCATTTCAGGCCAGTGCGTCTTAAACGGGATGGGTGTGTGTTCGGCGAACCACAAGTGCTCGCTTTGCATGGCGTGGATGTTCCCAATTGTCGTCATCCGGCGTGATTCATTCGGATAGAACTCCCTCCATTTCAGATCATACGCCACCCATTGAAGTGCTGCTGGAGATTTCGGCGTTGCGGGCACAGACTTGCTGGCGTTCGCATTTGAGTTAGAATTTGTCTTCATGTGAATCCGATGATGGGGACGGGAGTCTGAAAAAGTTTTTTAAGGTCGTACGTAATTGAAGCTTAGTGGGTTGGGGAAGGCTGGTTTCAATCTTCCGATCGGTGGCCTGGCTGGCGGGAACAGGAAGTTTGAAAACGGTGGGGGGCGGATTAGTCGAGCGGGGACTGGCATGCGGGGCAGATGTGGCCGGGCGGGTTTGGGAGCCGGGAGCCGCAAAGAGTGCAAACCCAGCGCTCCGATATGAAATGCAGAATGACTAGGCCGATCAGGCAAAGGATGAAACTGCCGACGGATTGAAAGTAGGGGCTCGCCATTTGCGCTTCAGCCGATGGGTATGGGTCAAGGGAGGAGGTGGAAGAAATCTCAGCGCGGCCAAATGAGTAAGCATCGCTGCCAAATTTGTAGAGACCAATGATCAACAGGCAGCCGGGGAAGAGGACCCATCGCGCATAGCGTTTGACTTTGGACGGCATCAATTAGTTTATCTTTTTGACCGGCGACGTCGGCGCGGCGGCTGCATGAGACGCCTCGTTGAAACTAGAATCGGATTTCAAATTGAGCCGATAAATAACTTTCGGATGGTTTCCTTTTCCCGCCCGATCCGGAGTTACCACCTCCTCGCGCGAGATTTCAAAACCCACTGCCCGCAACTTCTCCTCGATGACATCTCGGATGAATTGTGACCTTTGAGTTGCAGCTTGGGCCAAATCTATCTTACGCAAGAATTCCGGGCCAGTCCAGAACCCCACCAATTTCTGATTTGTATGGGCGCCAAGCACAATGGATGTTTAACACCCTAGGCAGTCTTTGCAAAATGAATCTTGAGGATGGAGGTTAAACGGAATTAGACCCTTTAACATGGCCATGAAAAGGATCATCAAGCGAGGACCTACCGCAGGCGGGATTGCACCTTTGTCGGGGCCTGGATACCGCTCGCTTTGGTCGCAGCTATGGACGCGGCGGGAGTCTTTTTCTGTAGGCGCTTCAGTCTGCCAACAAACCCGTTCTTGGTGTTGTCTCGCACGGATCTCGACACGGCCACTTTGCAGTACTCGATTGCTCTTTCGAGGTCACCTTCTCTCTCCCAGAATAGGCAGATCTTTTTGTGCATCATTCCGTCAGCGGGGAACTTTTCGATTGCGGCCCGAAAGACCTTGTCAACCTCCGGCCTCCAGTTTTCGCCACTCTGCGAACGCCAGAAGCGGTAGCTGTCAGCGAATTCAAGAAAAGTCGATGACCAATCGGCGTGTTCTGAAATGAAACGAATCCCTTCATCTGTTTCAGGAAAATTGCAGAATGTCCTGATCGCTTCCTCAATCAGGAACCCAGGGCATGAAAAGTATCCTTTAATCTTGGGATACTGCTTCCTTAATCCTGCTCTCAAACGAAAGAGCCGTGCTGCCTCTTGGTAGTTCTGGTTCTTCAGGCATTCGTTGCTTCTAGCTTTGAGGTGGGCATCCTCGGTTCGGAAGACAAGTTCCTCGACTTTGCGTTCTCGCTCTTGCTCGTCTTTGAACTCCTGAATCTCATCCTGCCGCGCTTCCCAGAACTGCCATTCCGTTGTCGTTCGATAAATCACCCTGAGCGAATCGTTCACACCGTAGCAGAGGCAGTGACCATCTTTGAACTCGATGAGCTTGCTGAATATTCTCAAAGAAAAACTCATTACTCCAGCCACCTCAATTTTGCCTTCTCTGGGGGCTGCGAAATCAGGATCGGCCACCAAATGTAGATAAAATTCACGGATGTCCTCATCAACAAGGTTCGTATACCAGACGATTGGAATGCCTTTGAGGCGGACTTGTTCGCGTAAGATCATTTTGTTCCTATCAACTTGATACTGAGGAATGATGCGTCTGGGAATTGTTCTCTCCGAAAGTCGGGTCGAGCAGGACCTTGAGATAATGCGAGGCAGTGGGGTCGCAGTGGAGGTAGAGCGAGCCGGTGGGTTTGAGGACGCGGCGCAGTT
>CAYIIH010000379.1:0-8098 GCA_964363225.1 uncultured Verrucomicrobiota bacterium
TGAACTCCCAATAACAACCTGTAGTGTGAGGTGGAGTCAATAGGATACCCAGATAATGCTCATGACTCGCCCTGTCTGCCCTCAAGACTTCAATGCAGAACGCCTACTTCTAAACCTTAGCGCCAGTTGTTTCAATATCTTTCGGCGGGCGGCGGACTGCACATCTGGCGGCGCGACCTTGTATTCCTTCAATTCCATACGATACGAGCAAAAACGCCGGGCAAGCCAAAGCAAAATCCGCTGCATAAGAGTTTCACGGCGCATAGGGTCATGGTCGGTGCACCGGCGGCCGATGGTCGGCGGTCCTGCTGAGAGAGCCGGCCAAGGTCACCGGCGCGCGGTCAAACCCGGGGCTCTGCAGACGCCATGCCTCGACAGGCTTGTCGCGGAGACCCGCTAAATCATTTTCTTTTCCAACTCGCTGATTTCTTTTTTGACCAGGCGCGCGAGGCGATGTTTGGCAAGATAAACCTGGCCAATATTGACGCCTAAAACGCGAGCGACTTTGGTGACGGGCCAGTTCTTGAGCACATAAAAGTCGAACATCTGGTACTGCTTGGGTTTGACCTGGCGTTTGACTTTGCGGATGGCCGCGTCCACCAGGTTCTTTTCCCATTCCTCCTCCCAAACAGCGTCCACATTCAATGAATCGGGATCAGGAATTCGCTCCAGGGTGTCGGTGCGGGAAGTATCTGCGGAACGGTGTTCCACCACCGGACCTTGGCGGTAGCGTTTTCGCAAGTGGTCGGCGATGCGCCGGCGGGTAATGAGCAGGAGCCAGCCTTTGAACGAGCCCACGGCGGGATCGTACTTGAATTCGTGCATTTTCTTGGCCACCGAAATAACCGCTTCCTGCACAACATCTTGCGCCTCAGCGTCATTCAACCCCGACTTGATGGCTACTCCGTAAATGAGTTTCCAGTAGGTGTCAAAGAAGTCTTTCCAGCTTTCCTGGTCATCCCAATCTTTGAGGCGGCTCAGCAAGCTGCGCCGGGTCGGGAGGAATTCATCGGCTTGGGGCGTCATAAAGCAGGTGGGTCATTTACGGGTTTATTCGTGCGCAATGCAGCCGTTCTTTCAAAGAATTTACAGCCGGACAAGGCTCAAGAGGAGCGAAGGTTTTGACCGCTCGGGCGGCACGGGCTGCCCATGCGGCGGAAGGCTGCAATCATCGGTTCCGGGCCGGCGCTAAAGGCTTGGTGTGGTGCCTGGCCACAGGCCCTTTGTGAGGCAGTGACTGGGCAGAATCGAAATCGTCAAGAGCCAAGGTCCTGCAACGGCCCGGTGCTGTCGCCGAGGCGTGGGATCGGAGCGCCCATCCGTTCCATCATCGTCAGGTAGAGATTGGTCATGGGCGTATTCTTGGGGAACTGCAGGTGGCGCCCGGTTTGGATGGCGCCGCCGCCCTTGCCGGCGAGCAAGACCGGCAAATCGTCATGGTTATGCCGGTTGCCATCGCCGATGGCGCCGCCATAAGCGATCATGCAGTTGTCGAGCAAGGTTCCCTCGCCTTCCTTGATGGACTTCAATTTCTTCAGGAAATAGGCGAACTGCTCGATATGAAAGCGGTTGATGTTGGCGATCTTGGCTTTCTTCTCTTCATTCCCGCCATGATGGGAGAGGTCATGATGGCCGTCGGAGATGCCGATAAACGGGTAGTTGCGGTTGCTGCCGTCGTGGGCCACGACAAAGGTCGCAATGCGCGTCGTGTCGGTCTGAAAAGACAACGCCAGCAAATCGTACATGAGCCGGAGATGCTCTTGGTACGCTTTGGGAATGCCGGTCGGTTTGGTGTAATCGGGCAAGGCGGCGGCGAACTGCTCGGCGCGTTCGATGCGCAATTCCATCTCGCGCACCGCCGTCAGGTACTCGTCCAGTTTGCGGCGGTCGGTGTGGCCCAGATTCGCCTTCAGCCGGTTGGCATCTTCGAGCACGAAATCAAGGATGCTCTTCTGATAGCGCTCACGTTTGGCCCGGCTTTCTTTGGACTCGCCGGCGGCCGGGCTGGAAAAGAGCCGTTCGAAGACCAGGCGCGGGTCCACCTCCGGCGGCATGGGGGTCGATTCTGTCTTCCAGGAAATGTTGTAGGAATAGGCGCAACTGTAGCCGGAATCACAATTCCCTGCGAGCTGGCTGCGGTCGCAGCCCAGTTCGAGCGAAGCAAAACGGGTGGCTTTCCCGATTTTTTGCGCGGCTGCCTGGTCAATGGAAACGCCCACCTTGATGTCGGCCCCGTGAGTCTTGCGCGCCTGACAGCCGGTCAGGAACGTGGCCGAAGCGCGCGCATGATCGCCGGCCCCGTCGCCGTTCGGGCGCGCTTTGTCATGGGCCAATCCGGACAGGACGAGCAGGTCTTCTTTCACGGGATTGAGCGGATCGAGAATGGCCGGCAATTCGAAATCCGCCCCCACCGACTTCGGCGTCCAGTCAGTCATGTTCGCGCCGTTGGGGATATAGACGAAGGCCATGCGTTTGGGCGCGCCGCCGGGAGGTCCGGCCACTGCCGCAGCCGCCGACACGGCTGGTCTCATGGCTTCCAGCATTGGCAAGGCCATCGCTGTGCCCAATCCTTTCAGGAAAGTCCGTCTCGGCATCTGCCATTTGTTGTTCATAAGGAATTGTGCTGACTTACGACAGTAACGGTGAATGCGAGGAAAAACAAGGCCGGAGTGCCAAAACTCATCGTTGCGCCAAAGCTGGCTCGGTTTCACCACGGCGCATTTGGAAAGGGGTGCTTTTCACCACGCCAAGTATGAGGCTCGAAAACCGATAACGGTGCCGCGCCAGGTTCTTCGCGATCTGGTCCAGAGCGCATTTGTCGTAGTACTCGAGTCCTCGGCCCAGCGCATAGGTCAAGGTCTTTTCCGCCAGACACCGGATAAACTCGTTTTTCTTCTTTTGCAGCAGAATCATCTTTAGATCGCCGGGGCCTTGAAACGACTCGCCGCTGACGAGTTGGCCGGCCGGATCGACCGGGAAATTCCCGTCCTGATTGCGCCACGCTCCCGTCGCGTCAAAGTTCTCAAAGCCAAAACCGATTGGGTCCATGCGCGCGTGGCAGGAAGCGCACTGGACATTGGCGCGATGTTGTTCCATGCGCTGGCGCAAGGTGCCAGAAAGCACGACTTCCTTCTCCTCGCTCAACTCCGGCACGTTGGGCGGCGGGGGCGGAGGCGGCGTGCCCAGAATATTTTCCAGAATCCATTTGCCGCGTTTGACGGGCGAGGTGCGGGTGGGGTTGGAGGTGATGGTCAGAATGCTGGCCTGGGTGAGCAGCCCGCCGCGCGGGGTTCCCTTGAGAGACACCCGCTGAAATGCCTCGCCTTTCACACCGGCAATCCCGTAATGGCGCGCCAGGCGTTCGTTCAAAAAGGTGTAATCGGCGGCCAGGAATTCGAGCACGCTCCGGTCTTGCTGCGCAATGTGTTCAAAGAAAAGCTCCGTCTCCTTCTGCATGGCGGCCCGCAGCCCGTCATCAAAGGCCGGGAACAGCGCTTGGTCGGGAGTGGCCAGAGCCAGACTGCGGATTTGCAGCCATTGACTGCCGAAATTGTCCACCAACGCCCTGGCCTTGGGGTCTTTCATCATGCGGCGGACCTGGGCTTCCAGGTTCTTCCGCAAGGTCTTGCGCCCGGCCTGGGCGAACAATTCATCGTCGGGCATGCTGCTCCACAGGAAATACGAAAGACGCGACGCCAAGGCGTGCTCGTTGATCAGGTGGATGGCGCCGGGGTTGTTTGGCTCCGGCTGCAATTCCCCGCGGAAGAGAAAATGCGGTGAAACCAACACCGCCTGCAACGCCAGCTTGACTGACACTTCGAACTTCTCGCCTTCCTTATCGGCCAGGGCAAACAGTGTCATCAGGCGATCCACTTCTTCGCTGGAGAGAGGCCGGCGGAAAGCGCGTTGGGCAAATCGACCGATGATCCGGCGGGCGCAGTCTTTTCTCGCATCCGGCGTCGCCGGCAGGCAAAAGAAAATGCGTTGGTGGCTCTCCGGCAGCGGGGCCTGTGGCAAGGCGCTCGGCGCCACCACTTCCAGGTGTTCGATAAAATCGTTCGTGACGATGGCCTTGTCCAGGATTTTACCAGCGGCGGCCACGTATTTTTCGAGCAAGAGCGGCGAGAGCGAGAGCACGTCGCCGATATTATCGAATCCGTAGCCGACATCATCGGCTGGAAAACCGTCCGCCGGCTGGAAGTTGACGCCGACCAGATCGCGGATGGTATTGTTGTACTCGACGCGGTTGAGCCGCCGCAAGGTGACCCGGCCCGGATCGGGATGATCGCAGTCGCACTGGAAGATTTCCGATTCGATCCAGTTGGCCATCAACTCGCGTTCTTCCGGAGACGGTTGCGGTTTCTTTTCCGGCGGCATGACGGCGCCCCGAACATTCTTCAGCACCATTTCCCAACGCTTGCGGTCCTTGAGGATGGAAGCCTCATCCGGGTAAGCGTCCAGAGCCAGATCGCCCTTGTGTTTTCCGTGGCCGTGGCAGTCGTAGCAATATTTTGAGAGCAAGGGCTTGATCTGTTTTGCGTAAGCCGGCTGGCCCGACGCCCGACGCCGAGCCGCGCCGCCGGCGAAAGGTCTTTCCGCCCGGGTCGCCGCCCGATCAATCGACGCGCCAAAAATCATAAGCAAAATGGCAACAGCCCAACGCATGACCTTATTCTGTTAACCTCCTGGCGTCGTTGTGTCTATTTTTTAACATGGAAGTTCCCGGTAATGTCCGGCTTCCATGTCCGCTTCCGCCCGCGCCATGATATCGTTGAGGCGTCCTTCTCTGGCATCTTCGGCCATCTCTTTGTCCCAGGTATCGTCTTCCCAACCGTAGAGCAGCCGGTTCAACTCGGCGCGCTCTTCAAAGGAAAGCTGCAAGATGGCTTCTTTTAGCTCCATTACGTTCATGGCTTGACATTACAGTCTCACGAACAAAAAGACCATTTTGAATTTGCCCTGTGCTGGCGCCAGAGATGCCGCACTTTCAACTGCGAAATGCGCCCCAGTCAAGGCCTGGCGACAACGGACTTTTCGATGACCAAAGCAGCGATAGGAAAGTCATGTGAGCGGGAGGCAGCCCATTCCACCAAGCTACAACGTGCCTCTCATGAAAACCTCACCAAGGTCGGCACATTGTCCTTTTCATTTTGGACGATGGCTCTGATTCTCTTTATGAAACAGTTCCCTCAGCCTGAGCGCGACTCGCGCTTGTTTTTTTCGCGTAATAGACGACCGCAGGAGGGAAGTTCAGGAATACTGGAACGGTGCGCGTGTTGGGGAACCTGGCCCGTATTTTGGTGCGACCCAGCAATGAATGCTGAAATTGAATGTAGATGCCACCTTCGCCGAGAGTTTGGTTGATGGCGTCAAGGAGCGAGAGCACTTTTTCTCCGCCCAGATTTCCGAGAGGAAGACCGGAGATGACATAATCTGGCTTTTCGTTTCCTCGCCGGCCCATTTCTAAAAGCACCCTTTCGGCGGAGTCTGCGATCACTTCCACTCTGCCGTCTATGCCTGCCCTCGTCAGGTTGTCTCTATTGTCTCGCGCCAAAGTCGGATTGATCTCACAGGCCAGGATGCGCGCGCCAGGACATCTGGCAGCCAGTCGCAAAGTGAGAGCGCCGTTGCCCGCCCCCAATTCGATGATCAGCCCGCGATAGGCTTTGGGAACCGGGGCAATCATCCTGGCGATGAGGAATCTCTGCGAAGGCACAATGCCGCCGGTCTGTCCATGTTGCGCCAGGCCAGCCCAGATGAAGTGCAGGTACGTGGTCAGACTGTTAAACATGGCGATTCTTTCTTTACCGGAGTTTCCTGCTCAGCCATCCGTTGCTGGCCATGATGGCGTAAGTGTGCTCGCCCGGCCGCGGCTGATGCCAAAACTCGCCGCCGGCGCATTCCACAATCAAACCGCCGGCCGCGATGTCCCAGAGGCGCAGACCGGTTTCGAGGTAAGCGTCGAACCGGCCGCCGGCCACATAAGCCAGGGCCAGGGCCGCTGCGCCCATGATCCGGATTTTTCGAACCTGATGCACCAGGCGATTGAACACCGGCAGCATCTCCTGCAAGCTGGCCGGATTCTTGGCGAACCCCAGCGAAATGATGGCTTCATCCAAATTCTTCCGGCGGCTCACCCGGATGATCTTGCCGTTCAAGCGCGCCGGGCGGCCGCGCAGAGCGGTCCAAAGCTCATCGCAAAAGGGATCATAGACCAACCCCGCTACTGTTTCATAGCGAGCGTCCGGATGCGCCGGCGCGCGCCGCGCCTGTTTCCGGACTTGCAGAGCGATGGAGACGCAGGCATGCGGAATTCCGTAGGTAAAATTAACCGTGCCATCAATCGGGTCCACCACCCAGCGGGCGGCGGCTTCGGCCTGGCCGGAAATGCCTTCCTCTCCCAGCAACGCCACCTCTGGAAAGGCCGGCCGCAATCGTTTCTCGATCAACTTTTGGCAGCGGACATCCAGCTCCAGCTTGATATCGTGCTGTTGAGCGTCATTGATCTTTTTGACGGCGCGGAGGTTTTTGCGGAGCAGCGTTCCCGCTTGCTGGGCCGCCTGGATGGCGATGAGGAGCGCTGATTCCCGGTCGATCGATTTCATGGAATGACTTCGTTTCGGTTGGCCAGCTCGCGGTCCAGGTCGGCCCGCTTTTCCGGCAATAAATGTTGGCGGGCGGCGCGGATCACTTTGCACAAATCCTGCGCTTCAAGCAAACGGGGCACGGCCACATAATCGGCGCCGGCCGCGTACAGCTTCGGCACGTCGCCGAGCAGTTCGGCGTGGACAATGATTTGCGCGCGCGGATTGATCTCGCGCAATTGTTGCAGCAACCGCAAGTTGGTCGCCCCCTTCAGCACCGTGTTGGGCAGCGTGCAAACAATGATCTCGGCTTCGCCCACTTTGGCGTGCTGGAGCGTTTCCCGCTGCGCAATGTCCCCGTAGGTCACCGCCACGCCCCGCGCCCGCAGCTCGCGGTGCACATTTGGATTGAAATCGATGACCACGAGGTCCCGCAGCAAGCCGGCTTCGTGCCGGATGATTTCCTCCAATAAAGAACTGGCCGTCCAGGAGAAACCGAGAATGAAGATTCTGGGTTGGGAAACAGGTTTTGTCCTAAAGGCGGTCTGGTCATCCAAATCGCGCAGCCCCGCCCTCGTCAGCCAGGGATTGATCCGCCGCAACCAGGAATCCGTCCGCATCATCGCGTAAGTCGAAACCACCGCCAGGACAACAAACGTGTAAGTCACGATGCCTTTGGTGCTGTCGCTGACGTGCTTGAAGTCGGAGCCCAACGTGAAAATCACCAGCGAAAGCTCGCTCACCTGGCACAGGTTCAGTGCCGGCAGCAAACTGGCGCGATACCCTTGCTGCATTTTGTACAGGCATGGAAACACCGTCAGAAAACGGCTCGCGATCAGGAACAAGGCCGCCAGCAAAGCCCCGCCGAGAAAAGCCGCGGTGGGCGCCGGAATGGCCATCCCCAGAGCCACGAAAAACAGGGTCACGAAAAAATCACGCAAGCTCGTCACCTTGGCCACCACGTCGAGCGTGTAAGGAAATGTGGAAATGGAAATGCCGGCCACCAGCGCTCCCATCTCGCGCGACAGCTTCAAGCTTCCCGCCAGGCCGGCGACCAGGAAACACCAGGCCAGCGCCCCCACCAAGACCAGTTCCGGGAGCCGGGCCATGGATTGAAATATCGGCGGCAGCGCATAACGGCTGACCACAAACGAGACCGCCACCAGCAACGCCGCTTTGAACAATGACAGCAAAACCACGCCGGCTCCGCCCTCGTTGAGATTGGGCTGCACCGCCAGGAAAAGAATGGCAAAGACGTCTTGCAGGACCAGGATGCCGAGGGTCAATCGGCCCGCCAGCGTGTCCAATTCCCGCTTGTCATAAAGCACCTTCACGATGATGACGGTGCTGCTCAAGGCCAAGCCCACGGCCAGATAAAGCGCGTCCAGCGCTCCGCTCTCCAGAGGAAAACCGAGCCAGCGAAACAGGATCAAACCCAAAGCGCAGCCGCCCAGGATTTGTGCGCCGGCGGTGAGGGTGATCATCCGGCCCGCGCCCAGCATCTTTTTCAGGTC
>CAYIIH010000380.1:0-8078 GCA_964363225.1 uncultured Verrucomicrobiota bacterium
GGCCTCCGCAAGGTGCGGTTGCGCCTGCCGGGGCGCGGCAAGAGCGGGGGCGCTCGGGTCATCTATCTTTACTTGGAGCGGCATGATACCATTGTGTTTTTCTACGTTTACACCAAGGCGAAGAGCGAGAACCTGACCGCCGACCAACTGAAGCGGTTGCGGAACGCCGTCGCCGTCATCAACCAGGGATTCAAACCATGAAGCGCAAAGACACCGAATTCGACGCCGAGGCGCTGGTCGGGAGCGTCGAGGCGCTGGCTGCCCATGTTCGCGGCGAGCGCAAGCTCACTTTGCGCACTCGTGCCATGACCCTCCCAGAGCCCATCGAGCCGCTCCGGCCCAGAGACGTGGCCGCCATCCGCCGCCGGCTCAACGTGAGCCAGTCCGTCTTCGCCGCCTTGCTCAACGTGCCTAAGGTGACGGCGATTAGTTGGGAGAAAGGCCGGCGCAAGCCCACCGGCGCAGCCTTGCGACTCCTCGATCTGATTCGCAAGAAGCCTGAGATCCTTCAGGAGGCGTAGTCTTGGGAGGACGGGCGTCGCCGCCCGCGCGCCGTGGCCGCTGGGAGAATCTCCGCGGCTCGGTAAAATTCTGCACTATTGCAGTGCCTGCTTTCCCGAAACTGCGCTCGGAAAAAGAGGCTTCGCAACCGGCAGGCTGCCAACAGGTTTCATCGTTGCGACCAACATGTTGGTTCTTCTTTATCCGTAGCGGGGCAAAGAGAGGTCTTTCGGCAACGCGTATGGATGCCCGCGCTCCTGCTGCATAGATACGGCTAGGGCTTGGCCAATATCCTGGCCACTTCCGCCTCCAGCGCGTCGCCCCGCAAATCCTTCGCGACAATTTTGCCTTCGCCGTCGAGCAAATAAGTGGCTGGGATGCTGTTGACGCCATGTTTCACGGCCAGCTTGCTGCCCCAGCCTTTGCCATCAAACAACTGAGGCCAGGGCATGTTGCGCTTCTTGATGAAACTCTTCAGCGCCTCTTCATCCTTATCCAGGCTGATGCCGATGATTTCGAATCCCTTGGCATGGTGCTTCTCGTACGTCTTCAACACATTAGGCAGCTCGTTCACGCACGGCCCGCACCAAGTTGCCCAAAAGTCGAGCAGCAGCACTTTGCCTTTGTAATTGGCCAGGGAGAGCGGTTTGCCGGCCAGGTCTTTTTCCTCGAAATCAGGGAACCTGGAGCCCGCTACCAGGCTGCTTTGGATTTTCTTTGCTTCTTCCCTTTGTTTGAACGAGGCGATGATCTCGTCAGCCTTCTTGCCTTTGGCCGTATCCGGATAATCGTTCTTGAGCTGTGTGATCAACTCGATGCCTTTCTCGGCATGGTCGAAGACCTGGAGGTAGAGCGTGGCTTTCATGTAGAGAATCTGGGCCACGTCCTCCGTTTTCTCCTCCTTGTGCCGGGCCAGCAGGACGTCGAACTGCTTGAGCTCCTCGGCCAGGTCTTTCTCCGTTCGCTTGCTCTCCTTCAACTTGGCTTGAATGGCGTTGACCAGCTCCTGGAGTTCGGCTTTGGCATCGCCTTTCTCGGCGGCCGCGGCGTGTGCGCCAAACATCGCCAAAGAGACGGCGATCATTGCGCTGAAAAACTTTTTCGTCATATCAATTACGGGTTAGAGTTGAGAATTGCGTGAACGGCGTGATGAAAGCACTTCAGCCCGGGCACCGCAAGGCAATTCGGCCTTTCTCGCGGAGCCCGCCTCATCGTTCTCGACCCTATTGCTTGGAGGTTGCCTTCAATCTCTTTTGGCGTTTTTGCTCATCCTTTTTGAAATCCATTTCGGCCTCCTGAACCAAGGGTGATTTATCGGCCGAGGCTTGGATGGCCGCGTCGTCCGGGGTTTTTAAGATCATAACGCGCATCAACAGGATCAGTTCGGCCCGGCTGCTTTTGTCCGATTTGCTGCGGAAGAGGGCCCCGAGAAGGGGAATGTCTTTCAAAAGGGGCACTCCCTCTTTGGCGGTGTTTTTCTTTTCCTCGATATATCCGCCCAGGATGATGGTGTCCCCGTCGCGCACGGACAAAGTGGCTTGAGCTCGCCGGCTGGAAGTGGTCGGAACGTCGTTCTGATCGATCTTGACAAATTTATCCACCGCGCTGATGTCCTGGAAAATCTCCAGAACCACCAAGCCATCCGGAGTAATGAAGGGAGTGACCTGCAAGTCAACACCCACGCTCATTTGCTGCACTTGTGACCGCGTGCCAATCGTGCTAAAGCCGCCGTAATCAGAGAATCCCGTCACGTAGGGCACGGTCGAACCGCTGAAAAAGCTGCCGGGAACAGCATGAGACGTTTGCAGGCGGGGCCGCTGCAAAACCCGGGCGCGCCCGTCGGTGGCAATCGCTTTGATCGCCACTTCAAAGTCGTTTCCAATATTGCCAAAATAGCTGAAACCCGAGGGGAGTCCTCCGGCAAAGTTGGTCACACTGCTGAGGAACGGCGCGCCCGCGTTGATGCCGCCGGCCCCAGAGAGTTTATCGTTAAACCGTTTCGGATTCTGCAGCCAACTGACGCCCGTATCCTGGGTATTATCCAGCGCCACGGACAAGACGATGCCTTCAATGAGAACCTGGGCCAGCAGCACATCCACCTTGGCCACGATATTCGTGATCATTTCCATGTCTTTCTTGCTGGCGAAAACGATCAACGAATTGGAGCGCTCATCCGGCACAATGCGCGCCTCGCCCAAAAGCTGAATTTCCCCCCCCGACGAGGCCCGATTGACGATTTGTTGCAGCCGCTGTTGGAAAGAACCGCGGCTGGCCGCCACGCTCGGCTGGCCCGCCTGCATCGGCTGGCCAAGTTGTCCCTGCTGGCCGTAACCCGGTTGTCCCGGCTGGGTGCCAACTCCGGAACGGAGCTGGCTCTGTTGAGAGGCGGGCGCGCGGGCGCTGGAGGACGGCGCGCCAGAACCGGTAATCAAGCTGTTCATGGTGTCATACAACTCGGTCACCTTGCCGTATTTGATCGGAATGACTTCCAGTTTGTAATCGGATTCCGGTATGACATCGACCGTTTCAATGATCTCCAGCATCCGTTTCACATTCGAGGCGTAATCGCGCAAAATGATGGTTTGATTCGCATCGATCGGCGTGATGGCAGTCGGATTCTTGCTGAAGGTGGCAAAGAGAGGTGCCAGCTCGCTTGGCTTGGCGGTCTTGAGTTTGACGACGCGGGTGATAAACTGCTCCGCGAGAGGCATTTCACTGGCCGTCAAAGCCGACAAGGGGGCGCCTTCCTGCATCGCTTGCGTCGAGGGGACCGCTTTGACGAACTTCTCGCCGATGGGAATCATCGTAATGCTGTTCAAAGCCAGAGCGCCATCCATCGCTTCGATCGCTTCCCTTTTCGTCAAATCCGTCTGTGCTTTGAGGGTGATGCCCTGGCCTGGCAGTTGGTAGGGGCGCAAGATCGTGCGGCCCGAAAGCTGGGAATAGAGATCGAAGAATTGATCCAAGGGCATGCCTTGGACAGAGATCAACCCGGCCGCAATGATTTGATCCTGGTCGGCAAGCGGCTGGAAATTTGCCGGTGCCTGGGCAGGAGCGCCGGGAATGGGCAAGCCCGCTGGAACCGCCGGAGGAGACGGCAGCGCTGGCACTGCAGCCGGTGGCAGTGCAGCCGGTGGCACAACAGGCGCCACAGCCGTCGGGGATGCAGCCGCCGGCGAAGGTAGTGTGGCCGCCGGCGAAGGCAGTGCTGTAGCCGGAGTTGGCGCGGGGACATTGGTCGCTCCGCGCGCCGCTGGGGACGGGACTTGTGCTGCAGGAGCAGGGGCAGGGATGGCAGGCGGGGCCGAGGTTGAGGCTCCGATGACATTGGTGGCCGGGGTGGCTGTGGGGGCGGGCGCCAGGCCGGGCAATGGAACTTTGACAGCACCGGTGGCACCGGCGGGAGCGGCAGGAACCGGACTGCCGGGAAAGCTGGGAAAGCTGGGCGGACGGTTGCTCATGGCTTGACGCAAGAGCCGGCGCAACTCCTCTTCGCGATTAGTCGAGAGTGCTCCCTGGACGGGCAGACGAGTGATATTCGTAGCGGCGGGAGGATTGGTTTGGGCGCGCGCGCCGACTCCCAGCCAGAGAAAGACCAGGAGGGAGGAGAGAGTTTTCCAGGAGATTTGCATAAGAGTTGAATTTTCCATTATTTCTTCCGGGCCGTCAGAGCAGCGGGTTTGGCCGGAGGACTCTTCTTTTGGTAATTCGCCACAAAGGTGATGGTCCCCACCAGCTTGGTTTGGCTCGGATCCGGTTTGACGTTCATCTCGCGGACGCGAATCATGGAATTAGCCGAAGCGAGGCTGACCAGGAAATTGACCAGTTCATTGGCGCCGGTGTTGAAATCGATGGAGAGCAATTGCTCTTCGAAAAACCGATTGGTTTGCGCGCTACTGCTGCGGGGGTTCGGTGTATAACGAGTGACCAGCACGCCCGTGGAGGAGGCTTGAGTTTGGACAATGCGCTGCAGTTGAAGTTCCTCGGACAGAATCTCGGAGCCGGTGCTCTGCAGGTGCTTCAATCTGGCTTCATACGCGGGCATGCGGGCGATCTCAGTTTTATAGGCCGTCAAATTCTTCTCGGCTTGAGCCAGCTTGGCGCGCATCTCCTGCCAGTCCTTGAAATGAGGCCGGACAAACCAAAAATTGAGCACCACAAACACGATCAACCCGACCAAGACGAGCAACCGCCGTTCCTGGGGGCGCAGATTGAGTTTGTCGAGATACGAATTCATTCCAAGTCCGTTCGATTCACATCACATTGGAAACTCCAGGAAATCATCGCCGCTCCGGACGGTCCGCCCTGGCTCCGGGAGGTGGGGGGGAGAACGTTTCTGAAGAGGGGCTGGCCATTGGCGGCGGCGTCGCGCAGCGCCTGGTTGTAATCGGTCAGCTTGCTGGCTTGATCCGGCGGCGCGATCCCATGCAAGGTGAGCGCCTGGTTATTGATCCCTTTGCCAAAGATCAGCCAGGTCAACGTTAAATCCGGCGGCAACAATTCCGAGGCGACTTTCCAGCAATCCAGGGCCGCGTATTTTAGATTCAGTTGATCCTGGAGCACCTGGACCCGCTCCTTGAGCTGCAGCGCATTGGTATAGCTGCCGGTGCGCGCGTCCAGTTCTTTATCCACGCGGAACTGCTGAAACCGGAGCACCTGCAACGCTCCGAAATAGATCAACAGCCCCACCAAATAAACCGCCATGACGGCGCCGAGTCCCCGCATCCAAAGCCGGTCGAAAAACTGCTGGCGATAGCGCGAGGCATGCTCCGCCGGCAACAAGTTGGCTTGGCTGTCGCCGCTGACCGCCCTTTGGGCCGCCAATTCGGCCAGCGCCCGCCTGGACAACGCCTCCTGAAGGGTAATCGAAGCGCCGGCCCATTGCCCGAGCCAGGGTTCCCAGAGGGCGGCGGTCGAGCGATCGGCCACCAGATGCCAGCTCACCGGAAAGGTCAGCCAGCCCTCCATTTCACCCGCCCAAGCGGTTTTGAGCAGTTGCTCTTCCAGCAGGACCGCGCGGTTATCGGTGTTGGGAAGGTTCAGTAATTGGAGGTTTTGCAGTGTGCCGCCATACCACCACGCCACCCAGCAGACCGTTTTGTCACTCTCGATTTGCGGGTAAATCCAGGCGCCATCTTCCTTTATCTGGCTGGACAAAAGCTGGGGCAAAAACGGCAGCTCCAGCCGGTCCGCCAGGCAGCCCTCGCCTTCCAGCGTGCCCAAGTACTCCTCCACCAGGCTGCGGGCGGCGATGACCACAATGACGGTCTGCGAATTCTCCACCTGGCTGGGCAGGACTTCGACACTCCAAACGATCTGCGTCACCGGCAACGGCGAAAGCTTTTCCAGTTGAAATTCCACCATCGACAGCACTTCCTGGAAATCGCTGGCCGGGAGCTGGACGACCCGCAGGAAGACCTGATCGGAGGGCAGCCAGACGATGTTCAGCTTGCGCTGCCAAAGATTGCGCCAGTCCTTGCCGACATATTTGGCCGGCAACAGGTCGGGCGGAACGGTCTGGTGCTCGGCCGTGAGAGCAACCTGGCCATCGTGCGCGGCGAAATGCCACAGCCGCCGGGCGGTCGGGCTGAATTCAAGAACGTTGCAGGAATGCGGGCGTTTATTCACTCGGTTACCCCAGATTCGGCTGGGCGGTCATTCGGCTTTGCTGTCGCCCAGCAGCGCGTTCAGATGCTCTTCCGTCTGCGTGACGCGCAGCACCTCTTCAATGGTCGTCACCGCGTCGCGCACTTTGTTCCAGCCGTCGGCGCGCAGCGTGCGCATGCCCTGTTCAATGGCCCGCTGCGCGATCGTCGAGGCCGGCGAACGGTTCAGGATCAAGGGCCGGACCGCTTCATTGAGCAGGAGCAATTCGTAAATGCCCAAGCGGCCCTGGTAGCCGAGTTGCCGGCATTCGTCGCAACCCGCGCCTTTCCAAAATCTCGCCGTCAGGATTTCATCTTCCGGAAAAGAAATCCGGCGCAGATAATCCCGCTCCACTTTTTGCTCCTTTTTGCAGTGCGGACAGATGGTGCGCACGAGCCGCTGCGCCATCACGGCTTCCACCGACGAAGCGACCAGGAACGGCTCGATGCCCATGTCGATCAGACGGGTGAAGGCGCTGGGCGCGTCGTTCGTGTGCAGCGTGCTGAAGACCAGGTGGCCCGTCAAGGCGGCGCGAATGGCAATTTCCGCCGTCTCCAGATCGCGAATTTCGCCCACCATGATGACGTTGGGGTCCTGGCGCAGGATGTGGCGCAGGCCCACGGCAAAGGTCAGGCCGATGTCCGAGCGCACCGCGATCTGGTTGATCCCTTTCAATTCGTATTCCACCGGCTCCTCAACGGTGATGATGCGTTTGTGCACCGAATTGATGGTGCTGAGAAAGGCGTAAAGCGAGGTCGATTTGCCCGACCCCGTCGGACCGGTCACCAGAAAAATGCCGTGCGGCTTGATGATAATTTCGCGGATGGCCGCCTCGTCCTTCGGAGCAAACCCCAGCTTTTCCAGGCTGAGAAAAATCTTGCCGCGTGTGAGCAGGCGGAGCGAAACGCTTTCGCCATAGACCGTCGGCACCGTGGAAACGCGGATGTCGAGTTCCTCGCCTTTGATGCGGACGTTGATGCGCCCATCCTGGGGCAGCCGTTTCTCGGCGATGTTCATGCCGGACATGACTTTGATGCGCGAGATGAGGGCCGCCTGGTACCGCTTGAGCTGCGGTGGCATCGGGGTCTGATGCAGAATCCCGTCAATGCGATAGCGAATGCGGAGCTCGTCTTCGGCCGGCTCAAAGTGAATGTCCGTCGCGCGGTCCTTGAACGCCTCCCAAATGATCTGGTTGACGAATTTGATGACACTGGCTTCCTGGTCGCCTTCCGTGATTTCCTTGTCTTCGCCAACGAGCAATTCGAGCGGTTCATCTTCGGCCATTTCATCAAGGGTGGCCGCGCCGACGCCATAGTATTTCTTAAGCGCTTTTTCGATCTCATTCTTGGGAGCGAGAGCGAACTGGACGGCGCAATGGGCGTCGAATTGCACCGCACTCAAAAGCGCCGTGTCGAAAGGGTTGCTCACCACGACTTGCAGGATGTCGTTCTCGAACCGGGTGGGAAGGACCGAGAATTGAAAGGCGACTTTGGTGGAAATCTTTTTCTGGGCTTCAGACGAAACCGTGACCTTGGGAAGGTCCAGGAATGGCCAGCCCAGCACCTCGGCCAGGCGCGGCAGGAAAAGCTCCTCGGACAGGCCGTTTTCGCGGCAGAAAAAGGCCAGCAACGATTCCTGGGAACCGTTTTCCGCCGCCACGCGCCAAGCCTTGCTCCAGGCCTCGAATTGCTCGGGGTTGGCCAGGGCGGCTTGCGCCAGCACGTTCTTGATCGAAACAAACGCCATTCGTCAATCTTTCAATATCCAGGTTCTTTATACAAACGAAACTTGGGAAAGTTGCGGTCCCGAACGAAGATTTTCGCGCTTTGATGGATGCATCCGAAGCGCTCGGATATGAATGCGCGGTCACAATTATCTGCCGCGTAGTTTTCAAAGCAGGAATTTTCTGTAGTTAGCAAAGCAGGACAGGT